>JBJPGG010000120.1:0-2941 GCA_048595505.1 Methylococcaceae bacterium | reverse complement strand
TATTGAATTAATTGTCTTTGATGATGGCTCAAAGGATAACTCTGCAAATTTAATTGAAGCACTAAGTAAAAAACATCATTTCTTTTTCCAACGACAAAAAAACATTGGTTTAACAGCTACTTCGAATAATGCGATAAAGCTGTGTAAGGGAAAATATGTTGCTTTTTTAGGTTCTGATGACTTGTTTTTTGAGGATAAAATAGAAAAGCAAGTTGAATTTATGGAAGGGCGCGAGGATATTGCTGGTTGTGGGGGGAATATTGTCAATATAGATGCAACAGGTAAATTGTTAGAAAAACAAAAAAGAAAGCCATATAGAGAAATCAATTTTCAGACTATGTTTACTGATAGGAAAATAGGGCCACCAGCTCCAACGGCAATGATACGATTGGATGTGCTGCGTGAAATAGGAGGTTATGATCCAGATATTAAATTAGAAGATTTATATTTGTGGCTAAAAATTACCCATTATGGATACAAACTTGCTGTATTAGCGGATGATTTAGTTTACTATCGTAAGCATGATTCCAATGCTCATAAAGACCTTATATTTATGTCGGATAGTATCATTGAAATTTATGAGCAATACCACGAGGAAGTGGGGTATCCGTATGCCTATAATAAAGTTCTTATCAGCATGTTTCTTAAATTATCTAAACGGGATAAAACTTATGCTCTGGGGTTGCTAAAAAAAATTAGTCTCAGATTCTACAATTTGAAGGTTTTACGAGGAGTTTTTGCTTTAATTAAACCTTGAATGTATTTATCCGTTGTATCCATGTTTGTGCATATATTGCTCGTTATGCTGTGAATACAAAGGAATAATGAGTTGTATCAACTGGTTAAAATTATCATGAGACATTACATTGTTTTTAGATATAAATTATTTTCATTTTAGCTTTTGTCTCATTACTTTTCCTTTTAGTTTTGTTATTTCAAGGGTTAAGCCTTCGACTAAACTCGTTATCGATAATTTTGAACCTGTAGCGTTTTTTAATTTCAATTTAGCCTTTTCTTTTTTGCGGGAATATTTGCCTTTGATATTAGTAGAAAATACTCTACCGTTAGATAGGGTTATGGTACCTATACCTGCAATTTTGTTTTTCTTGGCCTCAAGTAAGTCTAATGTTAATTTCCAAGACCCATCCATATCATCTTTTAAGTCAAAATCAAATGATCCACTTACCTTAGTGCAACGTTGGCTTTTAATGCAAACTTTACCCTTAGCTTGGCCTATAGCTCTACGGATTGTTTTATTTATTTCTTGTTTGACCTTTGCTTTGGCAGAGAACTTGTAGGGTTGCCCGTTGGAAGTTGCAGTGCCATCCATGGTGAATTTCATTTTTATACGAGTGACCCCCTTTTTTCCTTTAATAGTACCTGTAAATTTTAAAATAGCATTCACAGTTACGCCTGATTGGTTGGTGAAAGCAGTACCTGTCCCTGTTATTTTTCCAGATTCATCAACGAATAAAGTGTATTCGATGTCTATTCCGCCAAAACTTTCTTCATAAGTCCCTGAAATATCCCATATTTTTGGTTCGTCAAATGTAAAATCAAACTGTCCTGTCGGAGTGCCAGCAGCGAAGGTTGAGAGAAATGGATTAAGGCAAAGAAAAAAGCCTAAAAATATTTTGAGTATGCGCTTTATTTTCATTTTTTAACTCCTTATATTAAATTTATTATTTCTAGGTTTTATTAACGAAATATAAGTTAAGGAAATCTTTTAGACACTCTTAAATTATCAAAATGACTTACAGCACTTTTGGATGCACGAATAATAATTGTGTTATTGCTCTGTGTACCAATTCGCTGAAGGGTAGCAATAGATTCCTGAGTATTCGCTTTAGAACGTGCGCTGATAAATGCCAGTTGTTGAGACGTATTATTCTCTTGTAGTGCAATCATTTCAAGTTTTGGAGCAACTGTGGGGTTAAAGTAAACGGACAAGTCTGTATTTTGAGAGGAAATTTGCAGCGGAGCAATCAAATCATAGCTAGCGATAAGCATTAAAGTTAATGATTTAAAAGCCATGGGGTTATCATAAGTCCCTAGCTCAATTGCTGCTTCAGCCCTAACGCTACTGTCTATATCGGTGTTGGCAGCTTAGTTTAAATGATTTATCATCATTTGACGCGGCGACTCCTCTAATTAGGCCTCGCATCGTGATGGCGTCTTAGTTTGAATCTTATAGTAATACTAAAAGAAGATTTTTGCATCCGTGTTCATCGTGGTCCAAAAAGTTGGACAGCACATTAGTGCTTGAATGATTTTCAACTTTCCACCCGGATATTTGGTTTTTAAATGTTTCACGATTATTAACAGTTTTACTGCTTACCATCATTTGCGGTGATAGATTTAACAAATATAGGAAACATATCCCAAAGAAAAGTAGACGAAACCATATGTTTGAGAAGTGTAATTTTTGCAACATTATCCGATTAATCTGCGGTGGAGGTGTTTTAAATAACCTCTTGGTAAAGTCGGTTGAGAGTTATCTTTAGGGGCAGTAAAATTAATATTTGACAATATGATTGACGAATAATTTTTGCTTACTGTTTATGGCACTGATAAATATGTAGAGCAACAAATAAGTAATTAAATGCTCGGTTTTTCTATAATTTGAAACGAAAAAATTGACATGCACTCACTATCAATCCTGGATGGATTGATAGTCAACGGTAGGCGAAGCGGAAAAGGGCGGCCGTGGCCCATTGATTCACCTCGAGGTGAATCGATTTTTATGACATGGAGTCCCAAAATCTATCATGAGGCGAGCCGATGGCGCACCTGAAAAATATTGGGTCTATGTTGAATAGAGTGGGTAATTAAATTTTAATTTTCCACATAAAAAGTAAATCATATTAATCAGGTTATTGGTATTTCGAAAACCTCTTGCTCTTCGTTTAGCCATTTGTATTTTGTTGTTAATGCTTTCCAG
>JBJPGG010000119.1:0-1958 GCA_048595505.1 Methylococcaceae bacterium | reverse complement strand
CCATCCGGGCACTAAGCTACCGTTCTCAGATGTCCATCACACCTTTTCTGACACTTGAGACATTGGTCTAATGGAAATTCATAATGAGAATTACTCCCCCCGCCGGAGCATTACTTTTGGTCTGGCTCATGGACTAATTAGGGCAATAGGCCTAATTTGGAATGGCCTAGTATCTAAGTCCTTAATGGGCTTCACCCCTCACAATTTACCAAAATAATCCCAAAACGAACGTTAAGACATGTATGAGATTAAATGTAATTGAATAATCAGCAAAAATATATTTACTTCCGAAAAAAATACGAGTAAGGCAGCGCTGTTGTGACGTCACCAAGGGCAGCTGCACATATTCTGCCTCCCATTCCAGATTGTATCGCTGCATATACTTGGATTTACCTGGATCCACTCCTCACCTAAATAGGTAAAATCACTTTAAATTCATTCACAGTTTTTGACTCAACAGCTTCTTTGGAAAGACTATTCCGGCGATATATTACTCGTACACTAAAAAGTTCTTCCTCAGTTCTAATTTGGCATGTGAAGTGAACAATTTATAGCGATGACCTCTTGCACTCTGAATCAACGACACATTTACTTCTGCCAATATCTTCAATACCATTCATTAATTTAAAGGTTTCAATGAGGTCAACCTTCAACCTTCTCTGCTCTAATGACAACAGACCCAGTTTCCTTAAACTGTCGCTATATAGTAGGTGACAAACGTCTGGTATCATACGAGGTGCTATTCTCCATGCCTTTTCTAAGAGTGATATGTCCTTCAAAAGGTTAAGGGTTTCAAGCGTGTACGTGCTGTACACGACCTCATTCTAGAGGTCTAACCAACGATTTGTATAATTGCAAGACTATTTTTTTGTCTTTATATGAGATTGTTCTGCTGGTGATACCCACTATATATATCTTGTTGGCTCTTTTGGCAGCTTCTGCACATTGCTTACCTCCTCAATAAATGCTGGCATCAACTGAATGATGTAATTTATAGTGGACATACGTGCCGACCACTGCGCCGATGAGCGTTCGTACTGATGCCGCAAGCCTGGTCGGGATGCCTATATTAGCTGGTCTTCTCTCCGTGTGATCTATTGTCAAATGTGCTTGGCTGAAACGCTTAATTAGTATGATAACGCCAACACTATTTTATTCTAATTTCTGGAACTAGTCTACGATTTGCTAAGGATCGAATAGAGGTGATCACGACAATGAAGAGAAGATCAGCCGATTGGTAAGGCTCGTGGGGCCGCCACGGCTGTTGTCAGTGATGCAGGTGTAGCAGGCCAGATTATACCCCTGGCCAGTTTATACCCGGAGTTAAAGTGGCCTAGGCCAAACTATACCCCGGGGTATAAACTGGCCTGGGCTACATTATACCCCGGGTATAGTTCGGGCTAGGCCAAACTATACCCCGCCAGGCCAGATTATACCCCCATGCATTTCATGTGGTTTTTTGAGTTATTTGTCATTCTCTAATTAAAATAGATAAACTTTCAAATACAAAGGCCAGGCCAGAGTTATACCCCTAGTGTTTTATGGTTTTTTCAGCTCTCTCATTAATTAATAATATGATTAAAATTAATAAAATCGTATTAATAATGAGGGCTGTCTGTCTGACCGGGATGTACCGTCGCGCCGTTACACCTAGATCTAGAAAGCTGAAATTTGGCATGAAGGCACATTAGTATGTACCTTAGAGGACTATAGGGGTGTCACTTCATTGACGCCATTTTGGATCCAAGATGGCGGACAAAATGGATCCCAAAGGACCTTCTGTGGTCCCGTTACACCTAGAAAGCTGAAATTTGGCATGAAGGCACATTAGTATGTACCTTAGAGGACTATAGAGGTGTCACTTCATTGACGCCATTTTGGATCCAAGATGGCGGCCAAAATGGATCCCAAAGGACCTTCTTTGGTCTCGTTGCAAATAGAAAGCTGAAATTTGGAAT
>JBJPGG010000118.1:0-25720 GCA_048595505.1 Methylococcaceae bacterium | reverse complement strand
CTTTCTAAAATGTCTTGTACGAATGAGCGATCAATTTTTAATTCAGTTATAGGCATCTTTTTCAGATAGGCGAGTGATGAATATCCCGTCCCAAAATCATCGATAGATAATCGATACCCCATTGTATTCAAGCGCTCAATCACTTCTAGTGTTAATTCTGGATCTGTCATAATTGAACTTTCGGTAATTTCAAGCATAACCCATTCTGGTTTAATACCCGTCGACACAGCAACACCAGCTATTAAGTCAGGTAAGGCAGGGTCATGCAGATCTTTAGCGGACAAATTAACTGAAACAATTAATTCTTTTCCTTGTTGCCGCCACTCAGCACATTGCTTAAAAGCTTCTTTTAAAACCCACAAAGTTAATTGTTTTATCATCCGGGTTCGCTCTGCCATGGGTATAAATTCATCAGGCGAAATAAAACCATGCCGAGGATGATGCCAACGCACTAAAGCTTCTGCACCATGCAACGTTCCAGTTTGAAGGGAAATCTTAGGCTGATAATAGAGTTCCAACTGATCTCTATCTATCGCATGGCGCAATTCACTCATCAACGTTAATCGGCGTGGGCTATGCTCATCAAATGAAGGTTCATAGACTGCGTATCCTTCATTGGAGGTACTTGCCATATACAAAGCAACTCCAGCCTTTTGCACCAGGGTATCGACATCCTCTCCATGTTGCGGATAATGCACAATCCCAATATTTGCATGGACAGCAACAGATAAACGTTCTACCACAAATGCTGCCTCAAAAACCTTTTGTATATGCTCAGCTAGCAAGTCCATTTCCTTTTCATCGACCAACTCAGACATCAAAATACTGAATATATTGCCATCAATTCTGGCTACACTATCAACGCCTAAAACAACGCCTTGCAATCGTGATGCTATTTGTTTAATAACCTGATCACTACTAGTACGTCCCAAGGTATCATAAACTTCTTTAAAATTGACTATTTCAATCAGTAATAAAGATATCAACCGGTTTTGATTATTAGCTGACAATATTGCCTGTTCCACCCGATCATAAAACAAACCTCGATTAGGTAAATCAGTTAATGCATCATGCGTTACCGCATAATTGGCTTGTCTTTCCAGTTCATCCGCTCTGTTACGCAATTCTTGAGTTTGATCAAAAATTAACGCACTGGCTTGATAAGCAATAATAGATCCGGAATATTGCCCCCAAAACCCAAAAATAAAAGGGACACTATCCAGTATCCAAAGGGCAAAATTGTTTTTTTGTGCATTAAGTATTCCGTCAATTGAAACAGAATCCGTCTGATAAAAGCAAACTGCAATAGTTGCAATAATAATACTTGCTATTGCTACCGCCACGCCTTGGTAAGCTGTTTTAGTCACCTCACCTTTTAAAATCCGGACATTCTCATTCAACAGATTATTTGCGATAGGTCTAACCATAGTAAAATCCTTCTATAAGCCCTTCAAAATATCACTTTTTATATCTTCAATATTTTCCAAACCCACAGAAACCCTAAGCAGATTATCTGTTATTCCTGCTGCAGTTCTGGCTTCTGAAGACAATCTACCGTGAGTTGTTGTAGCCGGATGAGTAATAGTCGATTTTACATCGCCCAGGTTTGCGGTAATGGATAACATACAGGTCGCATCGATCAACCTCCACGCATGCTCTTTACCCCCTGACAATTCAAAACTCACGACACCTCCAAAATGACTTTGCTGCTGTTTTGCCAATTCATGCTGTGCATGAGAAACCAGACCAGGATAATGAACTTTAGCGACTCCTGCTTGTTGCTCCAACCACTTGGCTAATTCAAAAGCATTATCACAATGTGCTTTCATGCGTACCGCCAAGGTTTCCAAACCTGATAGGAAAACCCAGGCATTAAATGGACTCATTGTAGAGCCACCGGTACGAAGATAAGGATATATGTTATTTTCTATAATCTCATTACTCGCAATAACGGCTCCACCTACACATCGCCCTTGGCCATCTATATATTTAGTAGCTGAATGTACAATAATATCAGCTCCCAACTCTAAAGGCTTCTGTAATACAGGCGTACAAAAAACATTATCTACAATTAATAAACAGCCATGTTTATGCGCAATGTCGGCAAGCACTTGAATATTGGCAATTTCTATCAAAGGATTGGATGGCGTTTCTAAAAAAAGAAACCGGGTGTTTGGCTTAATAGCTGCTTCCCATGCTTCAGGATCGGTTAAGTCAACAAAATCAGTATCAACTCCAAATTTACCAAAATAATTTTGGAACATTAATACTGTGTTACCAAAAACACTGCGTGATGAAACCACATGATCACCCGCCTTCAACAAGCCCATACCAACGGCCATAATAGCAGCCATACCTGATGAAAAAGCCAGACAACGCTCACCCTTTTCCATCAACGCAAGTCGTTGTTGAAATGCTTCTACCGTAGGATTTGAAAACCTTGAATATATATTTCCTGGTTGCTTACCTGTAAACCGTAGCGCAGCTTCTTCAGCACTTTTAAATACATAGCTGGATGTTGCAAAAATAGGCATGCTATGTTCATCTTCATGCGTGCGATTATGTCCTGCTCTAATCGCTTGTGTTTCTAATGAATAGTTGTCCCAGTCAAAATCAGTCATTTAATTACCAAACAATGGCCATTGCTTTAAAAGTAGTCAGCCAATTAAAATAGTGCAAGTCTACTTACACAAATAGAATACAAATAGCTACTCAGCGTATTTTTTTGCAGCACCCTCGATTGGGCGGCGCACGCCTTCAAGCCCAATGATTCAAATAAGCAGTGTAGTTACGAAAACAGAATCTAAACAATTAAACGGCATTCTGTATATCGATAATAAAGTTATCATTATTTCGATTAGTTTGAGCACCATCATTTCTTAATGTATTAATACGTTCCAAATATTCCTCATCAATACCCCCTGTAATATACTGATGATTAAAACAAGAAGTATCAAAATGTGTGATTTTAGGGTTTCCTTTTTGAACCGCATCAATCAAATCATCTAAGTCCTGATAAATCATTTTATCAGCACCTATGGCCACTCCAATTTCATCCTCAGTCCGATTATGGGCGATCAATTCTTCCACTGCCGGCATATCAATCCCATAGACATTAGGATATCTTACGGGGGGTGCAGCTGAAGCAAAATAAACTTTTTTGGCACCTGCGTCTCTAGCCATTTGAATAATCTGTTCTGAGGTTGTTCCTCTGACAACAGAATCATCAACTAGTAATACATTTTTACCTTCAAATTCCAAATCAATCGCATTCAGTTTTTGTTTAACCGATTTTTTACGCATCTGCTGCCCAGGCATAATAAAGGTTCGTCCAATATAACGATTCTTCATAAACCCTTCCCTAAACTTCACACCTAATCTATACGCCATTTGTAAGGCGGAGGTTCGGCTAGTATCAGGAATAGGAATAACCACATCAATATCATGCTCAGGCCATTCACGCAATACTTTGTCGGCCAGTTTTTCACCCATTCTTAATCGGGCTTTATAAACAGAAATATCATCAATAATAGAATCCGGTCTTGCAAAATAAACATATTCAAAAATACAGGGACAATGATCTACCACATCAGAACATTGCTTGGTATGCAAAACGCCTTTTGACTCAATGAATATGGCTTCACCCGGCTCGATATCTCTAGTAAGTTCAAAATCCAACACTTTAAGTGCTACGTTTTCAGATGCCACCATAAAATCTGACCCCTCATTTGTTTTCCTTTCTCCAAATACCAAAGGTCGAATTCCATGAGGATCTCTAAAAGCCAACACACCAAAACCTGCAATCATAACAACAACTGCATATGCACCTTGACATCTTTTATGGACTGCGGAAACGGCCTGAAACACATCATCTGCTTCTATTCGAAGTTTCCCTAACTGCTGTAATTCATGTGCAAAAATATTAAGCAACACTTCTGAATCAGAATCCGTATTTAAATGCCTCTGGTCATCCTTAAACAACTGTTTTTTTAATTCTTCACTATTGGTTAAATTACCATTATGAGCCAAGGTCAAACCAAAGGGTGAATTAACATAAAAAGGTTGCGCTTCAGCCGAACTAGAACACCCTGCCGTTGGGTACCGCACATGGGCAATTCCCATTTCACCCTTCAACTTCATCATTTGTTCATTTGAGAAAACGTCCCTTGTTAAGCCGTTATCTTTACGTAAATAAAACAACCCTTGCTCACAAGTTACAATTCCAGCAGCATCCTGTCCACGATGCTGTAACACAGTGAGCGCATCATAAAGCTCCTGATTGACATTTTTATGAGAAACGATGCCAGCAATACCACACATGTTTATAGACCTTCGAAATTAATAATTTACATATCCCGCCAAACCGGAGGGTATATGATCGCGTAGCCAAATGGCTAAGGATTGAAAAGGAGGAATCAAAATAGATTCTTTCCACCAGGAGTCTTCCGGCAAAGGCGTTAACCCAGCCAGCATGACAATAATAGCAACCACAACTAAACCTCGTGCTATTCCAAATATCATCCCTGCAAATCTATCTGAACCGGTTAACCCGGTTTTCTTAACTAACTCACCCAACAAATAGCTAATTAAGGCACCTAAAATCAAAGTGACAACAAACAAGATGACAAATGCTGTAGCAATTCTTGCTGACGGGACACTCATTATACCTTCAAGAAAGGTAGAAAACTCTCGACTAAACGTTAAGCCTACCCAAATCGCTAAAACCCAAATAATTAAAGAAAAAGCTTCTCTAATAAAGCCACGAAATAGCCCAATAAAGGATGAAATAACTATCAGCCCAATAATGGTAAAGTCTATCCAAATCATTTAAAATCCCAAAAATTTCTTAGAGCCTGCACAAAAACGTTACAAGCCAATGTTAATCATCTGCGGACATAGTTCAAAAACCGGAGTTTACTGAAGTAAATAAGGGGTTCGAGCACTGCCCAAGCAACTGACAGTGGCGATGTGGATTTTGAGCAGGTTATTAACAAAGCCCTACTCATCTACAAACGTCAGAATACCTTTAATATTGTTGAGTTTATCAACCTTTACTTTCATTGCTTCCGCTCTTTTTTTATCAAGCTCAGGCCCCACCCTAACTCTATATAATATTCCTTTTTCACTAGAGACCGTAGCAATTGTGACAGGAAAACCTTGCTGTCTTATTTTATTTTGTTGCGCTATAGCATTATTCTTTTCACCAAAAATACCCACTTGAATAAACCACCGGTTTTTAGTAAAAACAGCCTGTTGCCTATTCAATTGCTCTTTTAAAGCTGGCGCTTCAGGTAACGTAATCACATCATCAGTACTTTTAGGTAACGATGTTGAATCAGTTTTTAATGAGTTACCCAAGGCAACAGGTATTTCCAATTCACTAATCAATTTACTGGATTCATCAATAGGGTCATCAAATAGCATAGGCACAAAAATTGCCGCTAACGATGTGATAACAATTGCACCTACCAAACGTTGCTTTAGATCATGTTCCATAATTTCACCCTCAAATATTTCCGACTTTAGCCAGGTATTCTGAAACCAAAAAGAAAGAGCCAAAAATAAGTATCAGATCCCCTTCTTCAGCTTGTTGCTCTGCAGCAGAATATGACTCTTCAAAATCTTTATAACCCAGCGTCACATTATTTAGCTTACAATGTTTAAAACAGTCTTGCATAAAAGATGCACTGGCTGCTCTTGGATTACTAAGCGGAGCAATAAACCAATGATTAATGACGGGGTTGATAATTTCTATAACACCAATAATATCTTTATCTCTCATCATTGAAAAAACAGCCTGAATTCTTCTCCCTGGGAAATCACTCATTAGGTAGTCTAACAGTGCTCTGACTGCCTGAGGATTATGAGCAACATCTAGCAATACAGGCGTACCATCATCAATAAACTGAAAACGTCCACTTAATTGAACATTCTGCAAACCAAGGTGTATAGACTCTTCTCTCACAGGCAGTAAACTTTGCATTTCTTCCACGACCATCAACACAGAAGCAGCATTTCCATATTGATGCTCACCTTTCAATGCAGGCACTGGCAGTGATAAATATTCAAATTGTTTTTCAGTTTTACTAACCCAGTCCCAGCCATGTCTGTTAATTTGAAAATCGAATTCCTGTTTAATACGAAACAAACAGCTATTTTTTTCAATGGCTGCTTGTATTAGCGAATCAGGCGGGTCTATATCTCCAATCACTGCAGAAACTCCAGCCCTAAAAATCCCGGCTTTTTCATAGCCTATCGCATCACGAGTTTCTCCCAACCAATCAACATGATCAATACAAATACTGGTAATCAGTGACACATCTGAGTCAATAATATTAACCGCATCTAAACGTCCGCCAAGACCAACCTCCAACAACTGAATATCTAGATCAGAACGCCAAAAAACATCAAGTGCTGCTAAGGTTCCAAATTCAAAATAACTAAGAGAAACATTGTTTCTTACAGCATCAATGCGTTCAAACGCCTGACAAATAATGTCATCTGCAACAGGCTGCCCATCAATTCTGATACGCTCATTGTATTGTAGTATATGCGGAGAGGTATACGCCCCCACACGATACCCTTGCGCTCGATAAATGGCTTCCAAAAAAGCCACACACGAACCTTTACCATTTGTCCCTGCGATTATAATGGTCGCTGGTTTAATAGCATCAGGATTAAGCATTTTAAACACACCGGCCGCTCTCTCCAAGCCTAAATCAATTGACCGGGGATGAAAGCCTTCCTGCCACTCTAGCCAATCTGTAAGCGAATCAAAACGCGCCATTCTAGTTGTCTATTTGTGTTTACTCTATATTATTTGTTGGTTCTTCAACAACATCATCAGCAACATGACTCTGCTCACCTTCTTTTTTTACGACATTAGAGGCCATTAACATCGCTAAAATACTGCTTATTTTTTCTCTCATTTCACGACGATCTATAATCATATCTATCGCACCATGTTCTTGCAGAAACTCACTACGCTGAAATCCCTCAGGTAATTTTTCTCGCACGGTCTGTTCTATAACACGAGGACCAGCAAAACCAATCAAAGCTCGTGGTTCGGCGACATTAATATCACCCAACATCGCTAAACTGGCAGATACGCCTCCCATTGTTGGGTCAGTCATATAGGAAATATAAGGAATTCCTGCATCTGATAATTTGGTTAATGCCGCACTGGTTTTTGTCATCTGAAACAAGGAAAACAAAGACTCTTGCATACGCGCGCCTCCGCTTGCAGTAAACACCACAAATGGCACACCGAGCTCCAGACTTTTATTGACACCACGCACAAAGCGCTCACCAACAACCGACCCCATAGACCCACCCATAAAACCAAAGTCAAATGCTGCAGCCACTATTCCTTGTCCCTTTAAAGTCCCTTGCATCACTACCAAAGCATCATTTTCTTTGCTAGCTTTTTGAGCCTGACTTAATCGATCTTTATATTTCTTGGTATCTTTAAATTTTAATGGGTCATTAGCTTTTAAACCAAGACCTAATTCAATACGTCCTTCATCATCCAAAAACATATGTAAACGCTTTCTTGCTGAAATTCGCATATGATGCTCGCATTTAGGACAAACGCTATAGTTTTTCTCTAATTCTGCGTTGTATAAAATTGCGTCACAACTTGGACATTTATTCCACAAACCTTCAGGGACTGTAGTTTTCTTTAAAGACGAGTCTGTTCTAATTGTTGCCGGGATTAATTTTTCAAACCAATTCATCGTTGTTTGCTCCGAGTCAGTGTCTAACTATCCATTGCTTTACGCATGGATTTTATTAATTCAATGATTTCTATTTTAGCCTGTTCAGGATTTTCCAGGTTTTGTTCTATCTTGCTGATAAATGCACTTCCTACAACCACACCATCTGCTAGACTTGAAATGGTTTTTGCTGTCTCAGCATCTTTAACACCAAACCCTACCCCTACAGGCAATTTTGTGTTTTCCTTAATTTGGATCAGTTTTTGCTCAACATCAGAAGTATTCAAATGCCCTGCACCGGTAACACCTTTAATAGAAACGTAATAAAGATATCCACTGCCCACAGCATCCATCATTTTGATTCTTTCTACGGGACTGTTTGGCGCAAGCAGAAAAATCTGATCAATATCTCTGGCCTTTAGCAATGCTACACATTCTTCAGCTTCTTCCGGAGGTAAATCTACAGTTAACACACCATCAACCTCTGCACGCTGTGCAGCATTTGCAAATTCTTCATACCCCATGATTTCAATTGGGTTTAAATACCCCATTAACACAACCGGTGTTTGCTGGTCAGTTTTCCTAAATTCACTAACAAAACTTAACACCTTGCGTAAACCCACATGATGTTCTAATGCACGTTCGCTGGCTCTTTGAATAACAGGTCCATCCGCCATAGGATCAGAGAAGGGTACGCCTAACTCAATAATATCAGCACCCGCTTTAACCATCTCATGCATCATGGGTACGGTAAACTCAGGATTAGGATCACCTGCCGTGATAAATGGAATCAACGCTTTCCGGCCTTTTTTGGCTAATTCATCAAAACGAGTTATTAAGCGGCTCATAATTCAACCCCCTCTTTCATCCTGATAGTATGCATATCTTTATCGCCACGTCCTGATAAATTAACAATGATGATTTTGTCTTTAGCCATGGAAGGTGCCAGTTTAATCGCGTAAGCCAAAGCATGGCTAGACTCAAGCGCAGGGATAATACCTTCCAGTTTTGTTAAAGCGTAAAAACCACCTAAAGCTTCATCATCCGTAATATTGACATATTCAACTCTACCCGTGTCTTTCAACCACGCATGCTCTGGCCCAACACCCGGATAATCAAGGCCCGCCGAGATTGAATGCGTTTCTATAATCTCGCCATCATCATCAGCCATTAAATAGGTTCTATTTCCATGTAAAACACCAGGTCTACCTGCACACAGTGGTGCAGAATGACGCCCTGTCTCAACTCCATCACCAGCAGCTTCTACGCCATAAATTTTAACTAACTCATCATCAATAAAAGGATGAAATAGGCCTATGGCATTTGAACCACCACCAACACAAGCAACCAAGGCATCAGGCAGTCTACCTGTTTGTTCTTGGCATTGTGCTTTTGCTTCACGACCTATAATGGTTTGAAAATCACGTACCATAGCTGGATAAGGATGAGGACCTGCAACTGTACCGATAATATAAAAAGTATCATCGATATTAGTCACCCAGTCTCTCATTGCTTCATTTAATGCATCTTTCAAAGTACTGGAACCAGAATGTACAGGTACCACTTTTGCACCTAATAAATTCATCCGGTAGACATTTTGTTTCTGTCTTTCAACATCAACAGCACCCATATACACAACACACTCTATGCCCAGTCTTGCAGCCACTGTTGCTGTTGCAACACCATGTTGACCTGCACCTGTTTCAGCAATAATACGGGTTTTCCCCATACGTTTCGCTAACAGTGCCTGACCGATTGTATTATTAACCTTGTGCGCGCCAGTGTGATTAAGGTCTTCACGCTTTAAATAAATCTGCGCACCTCCCAGCTCTCTACTCCAGCGTTCAGCATGATAAAGAGGAGATGGACGCCCAACATAGTGCTGTAAATCAGCATCTAGTTCTGCAATAAATTCAGGGTCTTTCATGTAGCGCTGATACGCTTCATTCAATTCCGTAATAGCAGGCATCAATGTTTCTGCTACAAAAACCCCACCATAAGGGCCAAAATGGCCTCTTTCATCCGGCATGTTATACATGTCAGTCATCACCTGTCGCTTTCATTAATCGCTTGAATAAATGCAGCCATTTTAGCTACATCCTTGACTCCTTTTTCAGCCTCAACCCCACTACTGACATCTACAGCATAGGGCCTGACTGATTCTACTGCTAACCTTACATTATCCACTTGTAAACCACCTGCCAACACAACAGGTAATGAACAATTTTCTGGAATTAAATCCCAATCAAATTGACTGCCACTCCCCCCTTTAATTCCAGGGTGATAAGCATCCAATAATAAGGCAGTTGCATCATTATACTGCGTTGCAATCGCCAATATATCCAAATCTGGTTTCATTCTGACCGCTTTCATATAAGGCTTATTATAAATCCTACACTCTGTAGCAGATTCATCACCATGAAACTGGATACAATCTATAGCAACCTTACTTAACACTTCACGTATTTGGACTTCCTGTTCATCAACAAACAATGCAACTACAGTGACGAAAGCCGGCAAAGCATTCACAATATTTACAGCCTGTTCAATGCTAACATGTCGTGGACTGGGAGGATAAAAAACCAAACCAATCGCATCAACTCCTAACCTAGCAGCCACCACTGCCTCGTCAACCTGAGTAAAACCACAAATTTTAATGCGCGTACGCATAATATCCCTCTTAAAACCAAGCCCAATAGGATAACATAAAACAACATCGTTTTATTATGCGAAAAACGAAAAAAGGCTGAAACTAAGTCAGCCATTTTTATATCAGAACCCGTTCAAGATCGTTACGAGCCGCTGTCAGTTGCGGATGGAGGGAACACAGAAACCGGAGTTTACATGAAGTAAATAAGGTTTTCCGCACCATCCAAGCATACTCGACACTGGCAGTATAGATCTTGAACAGGTTCTCATCACTGTTTCGTTAATGCGTATGGGTATGCTCATGAAAATAATCCATGCTGGTTACCTCAACCGCTTCAACTGCCACACCATGCTTATAAACCATTAAACCACCCAAATCAGCTCCCAGCATAATCAAAATATTAAGCAAAGCGGCAAAGGTAAGAAAAAGCAGATTGTTCACACCTTTAATAACACTACCACTTAATAAACGCCATAATGCAAGCACTATAGACAAGCCCAGAACAGAAAACCCAAAAGACTTATGCTTATTCATAATCAGATGAACATTCTCACCATGATCCACTGAACCCGCAGCCATTAAACCGGCAACAACTGCGGCAGCGGCAGAAATCACACCTAAATAAAGTAAGCCTGCAGCCAAACGCCGCCAATTATCATTGTTTATTATTGACCCTACTAGATCAATGATAAAAAAAGATATGATAAAAGCGATAGGAAAATGAACCAATACGGGATGTATATTGGCCATAGCAGAAATACCAGGGAATATAGCGAAAAACATTTCACTGGGCTCAAGACCAACTAATCCTTCCAAAAAAGTTAATAGTGCTTCAACGCCACCAGCAATCCCATCACCTGCTTTATGTCCGCCTGCAGACCCATGCACTTGAAAAGATAAAAAATCATTCACATCTATCATATTAAAAACTGTAAAACTTATGTTAATGTTCAAATCGACGCACATCTGGCGCCAGTAAATCAAATACGGGATGCTTTTTAATCCCATATTTTTCGGGGTAATAAACCCCTCCTAAATATAATCCATAAGGTGATGCAGTAACGCCTCCCTGCTTTCTGTCCTTAATACTTAATAGATCATCCGTCCAACTCACAGCTTGATTATCCATCCCAATTTCCATTAATACACCGGCAATATTTCTCACCATATGATGCAAAAATGCATTAGCAGACAGATCTATAATAACCTGTTCTTGCTGTCGATAAACATTAATAAAATGCATTGACCGGTTTGGGCTTTTTGATTGACAACCTTGCGCCCTGAAAGAAGAAAAATCATGCTCTCCAACTAAAGCCTGTGCAGCCTGGTGCATCCTCCTCTCATCCAAGGCGTTATAACACCATGTCGCCTGACTTGGTATTAATGCAGACTTCATTTTCCTGTTTAAAATAACATAGCGATAAAATCTTGCAATTGCACTAAACCGGGCATGAAAATCATCAATGGCCGGACTGGCCCAAATAATGCGGATATCTTTAGGCAACTTAGTATTTCCACCCATAACCCAACTATTCAGAGTTCGATCAACCTCCGTATCAAAGTGCACCACCTGCTCTAAAGCATGTACACCAGAATCTGTTCTGCCGGCACATTGAACAGTGATCGGTTGATCAGCCACTTTTGACAATGCCTTTTCCAGTTCATTCTGCACGGTCCGCTGATCATTTTGATATTGCCAACCAGAAAATAGACTGCCGTCATATTCTATGCCTAAAACAATTCTAGACATAATCAAGTAACACCCTGCTAGTTATTTCAACCATTATTCAATCAATATTTTCAGTCCAACATCCACGCTGTTAAACAGTTCAACAACATCAGCATTGTTCATCCGAATACAGCCATGCGACTCTGGCTTACCATTCATTAATTGATCAGGACAACCATGAATATAAATATAACGCCATGTTGAATCCACATCACCATAACGGTTTTTCCCTGGCTGTAATCCACCTAACCATAAAATCCGAGTTAATATCCAGTCCCTTTTAGGGTATTGCTCCATTAAAGCAGGCGTATAAATTTCACCGGTGGCTCTACGACCTATAAAAACAGCATTGCCGGGTTGAGCATCTCCAATTTTTGCTCTGATATTGTGCCACCCTGTTGGAGTACACTCACTACCCATTTTTTCTCCAGCACCATTTAGGGCTGTTGATACTGAATAGGTCTTTAAATTTCGACTCTTCTCAACCAAAGTAAGCTGTTGCCTGGCAATTGATACATGTATGTAATGATCAGGAACATTCATTATTTATATTCTTCCACTACATTTATATATTTCGCTGTTCCAACAGGAATTAAGTTTTTTCAAAAAGAGCAATAGACTCCACATGCCCCGTTTGAGGAAACATATCCATCACACCCGCTTTAACCAATTTATAGCCCATTTCATTGACTAAAATACCCGCATCACGAGCTAAAGTAGATGGGTTACAAGAAACATACATAATAGAATCTGGATTCCAATGTTTTAAATTATGCAACACTTCTGAAGCACCTGCTCTGGATGGATCCAGCATAACCTTATTAAATTTTTGTTTCGCCCAGACCTGATCACTCACATCTTTAGTTAAATCAGCCACATAAAATTCTACGTTTTCCAATCCATTCAATTTTGCATTTTCTTTAGCATGATTAACCAGTGGTTGATCACCTTCAACACCTACAACATGCCCTGCTTTGGTCGCCATAGCCAAGGTAAAATTACCCAAGCCACAAAATAAATCCAAAACATTGTCATTTTCATTTAAATCCAAAGCCTGTATAACTCGAGACACCATTTTTTTGTTTATCTCATAATTAACCTGAGTAAACATTGCTGGTTTAAATTTAAATTTCACATTTTGATCAGGTAAAGCATAGCTGGGAATAATTTCCGGCTCACCGTCTATAGGCACGATAGTATCGGGGCCTTTAGACTGTAAACAAATACTCATATTATGATGATGACCAAATTCTCGCATAAGTTCCTTATCTGCATCAGTAGGTGGCTCCAGAACTCTAAATGCCAGAACACAATCATCATCACCGATTGCCACTTCAATTTGCGGTATTTTATCTTTAATGGTTAAGCCGCCGATCATTTCAGATAAATCCATCAGTTTTTCACCGACTATAGGATGCATAACTTTACAACTTTCTATTTCCGCCAAAAAAGGATTTCGACGTTCTCTAAAGCCCACCAACACACGGCCTTTTTTAGCCACATATTTAACACCCATACGTGCTTTTCTTCGGTAGCCCCAATGTGGCCCGGTTAAAGGTTCCCATATTTCAGGAATTTCAACTTTACCAATACGACTAAATTGTTCTTTTAACAGGCCTTCCTTAATTGTTATCTGTGCATCATCTTTTACATGCTGAAAACTACAACCACCACAGCTACCAAAATGAGGACACTCAGGCTCTACTCGTTCATCAGCTCTGCTAATTAAAGTATCAACCTTACCTTCTGCATAGTCCCTACGACTATCAGTATAAATAAATTCCAGTTCTTCGCCAGGTAACGCTTCATCAATAAAAACAACCTTTCCATCAACGTGTGTAACACCGCGACCATCATGAGCCAAAGACTCTATGGTGACCCTAACCGGTGTTTCCGATAATTTTTTCTTTCTAGATCTTCTACGTGCCATTTCTATTTTTGTTTCCAACTGCCATTTGAAGTTTGATACCACCATCCCGATTTCGCATTGCTCATCCAACGGGTAGCAAAAGTTAATTTAATTTGCCTAAACCATTCAGGATGTCCGTTTGCATTTGCGATTGCCTGATACAGTTTTTTTCTATCTGCATTTTCAGCAGCAATCAGCTTTTTTACTTTATTTCTGTCTTTAAGGGGGGCAGCTCCTTTACCCACAATAAATCCATCAGACTTAATTCCAACCAAGCCTTGCGCATAATAAACTTTTAAAGATGAAAATCGTGTCTGCATAGCTGCACGTAGTCGTCTAATTTCTGATGTATTAACTGATAGGTCTGCAGCAGCATGAACAGGAGAAATAACCACATTCAAAGCATTGTCTATCCATTGATAAACCACACGCTGATAACCATTAACTTTAGACTGTGGAGATAAGAGTTCTGATTGATCTATAACCGGATCATCTTCAGTTTGAATCCCTCTAATTATTTCATCCGCAACCTGTTCTGCGGCAGCTGCAGGAAAATAAATATTAATAGTGACACATGCAGTTAAAAACAAAGCGCTAAAAAAAGAAACTGTTCTCATTTTACTCTCCTAAATACTGGTACATGATCCAGAGTCTGTTCATTACAAAAGAATATTATAACTGAATCCTGTCATATCTAGCTTTCTATTCATATTTACACGAATAAATCAAAACAACTTTTTAACAAGATAACTAGAAAGAAATTTAACATAACCACTCAGCCTATTTGATAAATTTACTAACTCTTAAGCCAAAACTTCCTGCATAAAGTAATAATATTCATTACCTTAGCAATAACTATTTATACACAGAATGATTATTAACCTCTAACTGACCATAGGTAAGTCATTGATTCTTTATAAAACCAAACAAATAAAATCATAACCTATTGTTTTATAATGCATATAGAAACATAGACCAAAAATAACACAATTTAACTCAAGCCCTTAAAATATCAATATTAGAGATAGTTACCAGACTGTTACTAACAGAGTTATCCACAGGTTTTGTGGACAACATTATATATTATTGATTTTAATCCATGCTGAAAAAGTCAAGCAAAAATAGAACTATTTATTGTCACAAAAAGACCTTCGATATAAGACACCCACTATTGTTTTTCAAGCAAGTTATCATTCCTTGATCGTCAGACTAAAACTCTCAGTCATTTACCGCCCTAGCCTTAACCACTTTAGCTCGGAAAAATACTGCCAAACGAAAACCCAACAATAAAAACATCAACACCGCATAAAAAAGAGGTTCATTATAATCAGATTTTACCAACCACAAATAATGCACAATTGCACTGATACCAGCTACATAAACCAATCGGTGTAGTATTATCCAAGACTTACCTAATCGCTTTTGCATTGCTTTATTTGAGGTCAATGCTAATGGGATTAATAGAATAAATGTAAATAGACCAACCAAGATATAGGGGCTTTGAGGTACTTCATCGATGAAGGCACTCCAGGACAATGATAAATCGAGAACGATATAAACTAAAAAGTGCATGCTCGCATAAAAGAAAGCATACAAGCCCATCATTCGTCGAAAACGAATCAGCCAACTTTGTCGAAAAATCTTCTTCAAAGGAGTTAAAGCCAAACCTATACATAAAAACCGTAGAGCCCAGTCACCCAGTCTAAAATGTAATGTTTCTATCGGATTGGCACCCAATTGGTCTTGGACTGTATCGTTAACTAATAGTAAAAAAGGCATCAAACTCAGAACAAAAACAATGCTTTTTATTATTCCCCAACTATTTTTTGACACCTGTATTAAAAATATTTTTTTAAATCCATTTTTGAATAAAGCGATGCAACCTGCTCTCCATATCCATTAAATTTTTCTGTATTACGTTTAGCAGTAAAAATACTGGCGCCTAACACACGCTCTCTATTTTGACTCCAGCGAGGATGAGGAACTTCAGGGTTTACATTCGCGTAAAAACCATATTCTCCAGCCGCTCGTTGATTCCATGCTGTTACAGGCATGGTTTCAGTAAATCGAATTTTTACAATTGCTTTTATACTTTTAAAACCATATTTCCACGGCACCACCAAGCGTAATGGCGCACCATTCTGATTTGGTAATTCATCATCATACATCCCCGTTGCCATAAAGGTTAACGGGGTCATCGCCTCATCCATGCGTAATCCTTCAACATACGGCCACTGCAAAGAATTACTTCGCTGACCTATCATAATATCTGGATTGAACAGCGTGGTGAATTCAACATATTTTGCCTTAGAGGTCGGTTTAAACCGTTTTAACATAGCATTCAATGGAAACCCTATCCAGGGGACGACCATAGACCAAGCCTCAACACAACGAAACCGATATATACGTTCCTCAAGTGGATTATCTTTCAAAATATCTTCCAATTGAAAAACCCCTGTCTTTTCAGCTTCCCCTTCAACAGTGACATTCCAGGGACTGGTTTTTAACGCTTTAGCTAAAACAGTTGAATCCGATTTATTACTAGTAAATTCATAATAGTTAGTATAACTAGCAACATCTTCGTAATCAGTAACTTGCAAAGAAGCTGAATAGGGGCCCTGTGGTACTTTTTGATATTTTTTAATTTGACTACTACTCTGTTGAGCACCAACCATTTTTGGGATTAATGATGAAACCGTTATTCCAGCTGCCGCCTTAATAAGATTGCGCCGATTTTCAAAAATATCCCGATCAGTAATTTCACTGCTTAAAACATCTTTTTTTCTATTAATTAACATAGTTTATTAATCCATATATTTTCGTTGTAGCCAATAATCGGAACTTACGTAGTTGCCAGCCCCGATAAAAAACAAAACCAGCAACATAATAAAATACGTTGCAGCAAACTCTATACCATTATTAAGGATCACCACACTACCGTTTTCAGTTAGCCACTGATAATTTCCATTGTCTTTTAATAGCGTTTTAGCTATTTCCAGTCTTTCTATCGCGCCTTCAGTTCTTTCAGTAGCAAAGATACCTGTTCCTTCGGCTATTGCTAACCAACCATTTTTAAGATGAACAGAAACAGCTGCAACTAACATGGTTAGCATGAGCGGAATTGAAATTAAGCGCACACCAAAACCCAACAGCAAAAAAAGCGCACCCAAGACTTCTACCAAAGCAACTAAAAACACCAACAAATAAGGTAACGGCAACCCTAACCCCCATTCCTCGTTTCCAAACCAGTCAACCGTACTACTAAAATTTGAAAATTTCTTACTTCCAGCCATCCAAAAAACAGGAACCAAATACAAGCGTAAAGCCAGGGGTGCCAGAAAATCCAATGTTTTAGCTCTATTACACCATTCCATTAGTACTTTTGTTATACCAGGTGCTTTTTCAATTACAGTCAAAATGATTTTGTTATTCATAGTCAAAACCTACTTTTATTATTATGATTTGAGAATAAATCCTCTTAAGATAGTTCAGACAGCAAATATACTAAATAAATTCAATCATGAAACCTACTGTTGAAAATTTATTTTCAGATATCCCCAAACATATTCCTGACGAACTGTTTCAAACTCTATTGTCTAAAGGACAAGTAAAAATTGAAAAAATTATCTCAAAAGGTCAATCTAGCCCAGCAAACGAATGGTATGATCAAGTTCAAGATGAATGGATTATAGTTCTAAAGGGACAAGCGGAGTTACAATTTAAAACAAATTTAAATCTCATTTCATTAAAACCTGGTGATTACCTTTTCATCCCTGCAAAAAACCTACATCGTGTACACTGGACACATCCAGATATGGAAACCATCTGGTTAGCTATTCATATCTATCCATTTGAGAGTGCCCATGAATAAATTCATCCCCCTCCTGCTCCTATTTTTCCTAATCGCTTGCAGTGATGACCAGACAAATCACCAGCCTCAAACCCAAAAAGCGTTTGATTTAGCCAGCATTCAAAAACAATATGCCGATGTTGAACTAACCATTGTCGATATTAGTGAGCAAAGTTATCAAAATGGGGCGGCCCTGGCCGTAACACTTTCAACACCCTTAAATCCAAAAAACAATTTTCAATCATTTTTTGAAGTCAGCGATAAAAACAAACAAACCGTGACTGGGAGCTGGATTATTTCCAACAATGGTTTAGTAGCATATTTTCCGGAAATTGAACCCTCTACCACTTATACCATTGATGTTTATAAAAATTTAACATCTGCGACAAGAAAACCCCTTAAAACCAGCATCAGTAAAGAAATTGACACCCGTAAAATGCCTGCGCAAGTAAGTTTTGCCAGTCACGGTTCTATACTACCCGTGAAACTGGCTAAAGGATTACCTGTTATTAGCGTAAATATCAATGAAGTTGATGTTGATTTCCATCGTATTAAAACAGATAAGATGAGTCATTTCATCTCAACATGGAGTAACAATTCCGGCCGTTTAAACCAAAGTAATTATTACTTACGAGAATATATGGCTTATACCGATCTTGTATACAGCGGCAGATTTCCTATAAACCCACCCAAAAACAAGCGCTACACCACTCACTTAGACTTAAATAGTATAGACAAGATTAAGCAACCTGGAATCTATCTGGCGATCATGAAACCAGCAGGAACTTATGAACACCAACAACAAGTCAGTTATTTTACAATTAGTGATTTAGGTTTACATGCTCGAATGTATCCTGATCAAATGACTATACAAGTCAGTTCCTTAGCAACAGGAGAATCTCTTTCTGATGTGTCCTTAACTTTAATCGATAGCAAAGAGAATGTTGTCTCAGAGATCCGCTCAGATATAAACGGTCAGGCAAACTTTAATTCGCCCTCACATAAAGCACTCCTGTTACTAGCCAGGAATAAAAACAATATAGCTTTGTTGCGGTTAAACTCCCCAGCCCTGGACTTATCAGAATTTAAAGTAACGGGTCGTTCTTATAAGCCCATAGAAATTTTCACTTATGCTCCCCGGGATTTATATCGTCCTGGTGAAACAGTTACAATCAATGCCCTACTACGTGATGCTGATGGCCAAACTATCACGGCTCCTCCATTAAATGCTGTGATTAAACGACCTGATGGTCAAAGAATTAAATTTTTCACCTGGTATCCAAAAAATAACTTTGAAAGCCAAGGATTTTATCAAACAGAATATGCCCTACCCTCTAATGCTGCCACCGGACAATGGACCTTAGAATTAAAGACGGGCAATAACAAAATACATCAATATCATTTTCAGGTAGAAGCCTTTTTACCTGAACGCATGGAGCTTCTTTTAGGTGATCAATCGGTACAACAAAACTGGGCTAATAGGACCGACACACTCAACATTTCTGTATCAGGTCAATACTTATATGGCGCTCCAGCATCAAAAAACAGGTTAAGCAGTAAAGTTATTGTCAAATCCAACCGACATCCAGTTAATGCTCAAAAAGAGTATTTCTTTGGTCTTGCTGATGAAAAACCACCCATAGAACATTATGAACTGGATGATATTAAACTCGATGATCAAGGCCTAGCCACAATTAAGTTAGCTTCACGCTGGAAAGATGTAAAACACAGTCCATTTACCATAAAAGTCATCGCCAGTCTGTTCGAAACCGGAGGCCGACCTGTCACTCGAACCATCGATTATCAATTATGGCCCCAAACATCACTGATAGGTATTCGTCCGCAGACAAAACTGGATGAAATACCCGCTAATACGCCCATTAATTTTGACGTTATAAAATCAAATAAAGATGGCCTACTTCAAGGAGAGTCTGAAGTTTTAGCCACTTTAATTAAAGAAAGAAGAGATTACTATTGGGAGTATTCTGAATCAGAAGGCTGGCATTATGAGTTCACAGCAAAAAACTTCACCACCTTTGAACAACGTATTAATCTAAATAGTAAACAGCCATCAAAACTGAGTATGCCTGTTGATTGGGGCTCCTATTTACTAAAAATAAAAGACATTCAAACAGGACAAACCTCCAGTCTCCGGTTTCATGCAGGCAGTGGCTGGCGTAATAAAACAGACACCTCATTAGCTCGCCCGGATCGCATTGTTATGGAACTGGATAAGAAAAACTACCAAGTAAAAGACAAAGTTCAACTTCATCTGCTCCCCCCCTATGCAGGCAACGGTTTTGTGATGGTTGAAAGCAGCGAAAAACCACTCTGGTTTCAACGTGTCAGTATTCCAGCAGAAGGACTAAACTTAAGTATACCTGTTAGTAAAGATTGGAATAGACATGACTTGTACATCTCTGCCATCATTTTCCGTCCAGGCGATGCCAAAGAAAAAATCACACCTAATAGAGCATTGGGGATTGTCCATTTACCTTTAGATAGAAAAGAAAGACACTTGTCTGTCGATATTAAAATTCCAAACAAGGTAATTAGGCCAGAAAAAACCCTAACAACACCCGTTACAATTTCTGGATTTAATCCAGAAAAAGAAACTTACGTGACTTTAGCGGCTGTTGACGTAGGCGTATTAAATATATCAGATTTTAAAACCCCCAACCCTTATCAGTGGTTTTTCCAACCACGTCGTTATGGCGTTGAACAACGCGATATATACAATAAAATTATTGAACTGACAGATGGTGGCCTAATAAAACCAAGGTTTGGAGGGGATGCAGATAAACGTGCGGGTGGTGCAAGGCCCGACTCATCAGTTCAGATTGTTTCTTTGTTTAGTGGCCTGGTTAAAACAAATATTAATGGCGTAGCCAACGTTGATTTGCAACTACCCAATTTTAACGGCCGATTGCGTTTGATGGCTGTTGCCTTTAATGAAGAGCAATTTGGTTCCGCGGAAGCTGAAATAACGGTTGCAGCGCCTATTATTGCAGAAGCATCTCTTCCCCGCTTCCTCGCCTCTGGCGACCAGTCAACCATGACATTAGACCTACGGAATCAAAGCGGTAAAACGCAAGCACTTTCATTGAATCTATCTGCCAGTTCACCGGTTAAATTAAATACCTCTCCATTTTCATTAATTCTTAAAGACAAAGAAAAACAAGTTTTGCATTTTCCTCTTACTGCAGAACATGCTTTTGGTCAATCTCAGATAAGTTTAACAGTTGAGAATTCAGCAAGTGATAATGATGAATCTATTAATATTAACCGCTTGTGGCATTTAGGCGTGCGTCCAGCCTATCCGGCAATTACTCAGGTACAACGAAAAATTATTGCCCCCGGTAAAAATACAAACATCAAACCCGCACTAGAAAACTTACTGCTAGCCTCAGCCAACAGTACTTTAAGCTTATCTACACAACCCCCTATCAACATTGCACAGCACCTAAAGACACTATTACGATATCCCTATGGTTGTCTGGAACAAACAATTAGCAGCACCAACCCTTGGTTATCTATTGATCAAAAAACATTACAATCATTAGGTCTGGATAAAATAAAAATCAATAATAAAGTCATTGATATCAATAGTAAACCGATTCAAATTGAAAAAGGAATTAATTTATTAGCGGGTATGCAACGTAATAATGGTAGCTTTGGTTTATGGTCAAGCAGGGATCCAGAAGAACATTGGCTAACAGTATATGCGGCAGAATTCTTGTTAGATGCCCAGGAGAAAGGGCAACCTGTAGCTGAAGAATTAATCAATAAAACCCTATTACGTCTAACTCAATACCTTAATAACCGAGGTATTATGTATGGAGAAAGATACAGTCAAGCGCCCGGTCACTACAGTTTTGCCTATAAAGCTTATGCTGCGTATGTGTTATCTCGCGTTAATCGAGCACCCTTAGGTACTTTACGAACCTTATTCGATCATCATAGACAGGATGTAAAATCAGCATTACCACTGACACATTTAGGGCTAGCACTTTATAAACAAGGCGATAAAACACGCGGAATAAAGGCTATAAAAGAAAGCCTGACTAAACCAAGGGACACTTTAATCTATTTGGGTGACTATGGTAGCCGTCTGCGTGACATCAGTGTTATGACCTATCTATTAAATAAACATCCGGTTCCTGTAGACGAAAGTAAAACACTTATTTATCAATTAGCAGATGAACTTAACACCCGTCAGTATTTAAGTACTCAAGAGCGTAATGCTTTGTTTCGTACTGGAATACAACTGATCAGCAATAATAAAAGTGAGTGGAAAGGACAGCTTTTATTAGAGAGTACCATGCTCAAACTCCAACAAAAGGAAACATATACGGCTCAATTTACTGGGCCGGAGATACCAAAAAATATACAATTTAGCTCACCCATTGAATCCAAACGCCCCATTTATTTACAGTTTGGCATTAATGCTTATCCTAAAACAGCTCCAAAAATGCAAATGGACAGCATAAAAGTGGAACGTAATTATTATGATTTAGAAGGTAATAGCATCAAGCCTGAACAACATCAAACAGGTGATGTGTTATTAGTTCATCTAAATGTACATGCGGATAAAAGAATAAAAGATGCCTTACTAGTTGACTTAATCCCAGCTGGTTTTGAACTGGAAAACCAAAATT
This sequence comes from Methylococcaceae bacterium, assembly GCA_048595505.1. Classification (GTDB taxonomy): domain Bacteria; phylum Pseudomonadota; class Gammaproteobacteria; order Methylococcales; family Methylomonadaceae; genus QPIN01. The sequence goes on along the minus strand of JBJPGG010000118.1, from coordinate 3,209 downwards.
TAGCAAATAACCTAAAAACTGATAGCTTTAAAATACGTGATGAATCAATCGAAGCACTACAACGCTATACTCATATTAAATATCAGGAATACCTAGATGATCGCTTTGTAGCAGCCATTGATTTACATGAAAACCAAGCAGAACACTTGTTCTATCTGATACGAGCAATCACCTCAGGGACATATACTAATCCTCCGCCTTTTATACAAGATATGTATAGGCCGTATATTCGAGCCATTGGGAGACAATTTAACGATGTTAAAGTCATCGCTAAGGAATAAAGCAAAGTAAATAAGCAAGTGTATCAATCTACTGATAGCCGCAAAAAATTCCTGGCATTTACCAGGAATTTTTGATTTATGCTTATGAGCTATTTCCGCCTTAAACGAAAATACCTTGGCTTACTTATTATTGTCAGTTTAATATCTAGTTTGTTCCTGCTCGACACTATTTTCCCTGTCTCTTTAAACCCATCATCACAACTCTTTGCAAAAGTGATTACCGCAGAAGATGGAACACCATTACGAGCATTTGCCGATGACCAGGGTATTTGGCGTTACCCAGTTAAGTTGGAACAAGTCTCCCCTCTTTATATTCAAGCATTAATTAATTATGAAGACCGCTGGTTTTGGCAGCATCCAGGCATTAACCCACTATCAATTTGCCGGGCCTTGATGCAGAATATCAAGCACCAAAGAATCATATCAGGTGGTTCAACCTTAACCATGCAAGTTGCTCGACTGCTGTCACCTAATACGCGTTCAATTAGTGGAAAAATAAAACAAAGTGCTATCGCACTACAATTAGAATGGCATTACAGTAAACAACAAATTCTCAGCTATTATCTCAATCATGCCCCATTTGGAGGCACAATAGAAGGTATTCAAGCAGCCAGTTATACCTATTTAGGCAAACCCGCCAGTGAACTTAGTCATGCAGAGGCGGCATTATTAGCAATTCTGCCACAAGCACCTAGTAGAAACCGTCCAGACAGACATCCAAACCGTGCTTTATTGGCCAGAAATAAAATTCTGTATCGTCTGGCTAAACAAACGGTATGGAGCAAGCAAACTATTCAACAAGCTTTAAATGAACCCGTTATCGCACAACATAATAAACAACCTATTATTGCACCTCTATTAGCACGAAGATTAAAATCACACATTGTTGATGAAGTAGTGCTTAAAACAACCCTATCACTAGATATGCAACTGGGTATGGAAGCATTGGTAAAACAATATGTTGAACCTCTTCCCGCTAAAACTTCAGCAGCTGTTTTAATTGTAGAAAATAAATCATTAAAGGTTAAAGTTTATGTAGGTTCAGCTGATTTTACAGACCCAAAGCGATTAGGTCACATTGATATGATTACTGCAACTCGTTCACCTGGCTCTACGCTTAAGCCTTTCTTGTATGGTATTGCATTAGATGAAGGGCTAATTCATTCCGAATCGTTATTGATTGATGCTCCCCTCTCGTTTGATGGGTATAAACCTCAAAATTTTAGTCGCGGTTTTTTAGGCCCCGTAAGTGCAAGTAATGCATTAAAACGCTCCTTAAATATTCCTGCTATTCAACTGTTACATCATTTAAGCCCTGAGATATTTGTTAGTAGACTTAAAAATGCCGGATTAAAACTACAGTTTAACCAGCATGCCAAGTCAAACCTATCCGTTATTTTAGGAGGGGTAGGCAGCAACCTTGAAACATTAGTGGGTACATATACAGCTCTGGCTAATGGTGGACTGGCAGGACAAATACGCTTTGTACCAAATAGTAGCATCAAACAACGCTATCTATTTTCACCCGGTTCAGCCTGGATAACACAAAACATGCTGTCCAATCAACATAACCACGGCCCAAATAAACTTGCATGGAAAACAGGCACCAGTTATGGACACCGGGACTTTTGGAGTATAGGAGTAACGCCCAATTATACCATCGGCGTATGGATTGGAAGACCAGACGGGACACCGTTACCAGGTCACTACGGAGCACATACAGCCTCACCCTTATTATTCTCAATTGTAGAAAAACTATCTAACAGTGTAGCGATAAAAAAACCTGACAATGTGATTAAAAAAACAATCTGTTGGCCATTAGGTGGGTTGGAATCTGAAACAAAAATCAACTTATGCCACCAGAAAAAACAAGCCTGGATTTTAGATAATAATATCCCTTTAACCCTACCTGATAATACAAAATCACCGTGGGAAATAAACCCGATTACTGTTCACATTAACCCCGAAACGGACCTGACTATAAACAATACATGCGATAGTAAACAATCTAAAGAAAAACAGATTGCACTGTGGCCAATTATTGTTGAACCGTGGATAGCAGAGCAATTCAGAAGAGATGAGCAATTTGGAATATTTGATCCCAGCTGTAATAGATCAATAGTCAATACAACTAACGAAATTAAAATTGATGGGTTGGAAAATAATACTAAATTACGCTCAGCAGGCGCATCAAAGAAATTACCCAGAATAAAATTACTGGCTCAAGGAGGGCAAGGGAAAAGCTATTGGTTTATTAACGCACATTTAAAATATACTACCTCTATTAAACGCCCCGTATTTCATCAATTTAATTCAGCAGGTAGATATCAAATCACGGTGATTGATGACGCAGGACATAGTGCTTCAATCAATATTGAAGTATTATGAACTGTTTTTTTCACCCTACAAGGCGCTGAAAATAAGGATTGTCAGAAACAATTCCTGCAAAATACATGGATCTATTGAATTCACCTATCTACCTTCCTGCAGGCAAAAAAAAACCCAAGCCAAAAGACTTGGGTTTTTTAATATTAAAAGCTTGGCAAGTCCCTACTTTCGCATGGCAACCTGCCACACTATCATCGGCGCTAAGCGGTTTCACTTCCGAGTTCGAGATGGGATCGGGTGGTTCACGCTCGCTATGTTCACCAAGCAAACTTGGATAAAGCAGACTAAAGTCTCAAGACGAAAGACTCAAGGGTTAACCCTGGCTTTTCATACTTTTATCATTAATACTACTTTAAAACTCTTTATAGCAACTTCTGGACTTTGATCTTTTATTGATCCGGCTCTTCCTTTCGTCTTTAGCCTTGTGTCTTTCGTCTGCTCTTAGGAAATCTGTATTTATATTCTCTCTCAGTTACAAGCGCAATGTCGCTGTGTTAAGTTTTATTCTTAACAATCTCAACATCCAACCTTTGATTGCTC
>JBJPGG010000117.1:0-6795 GCA_048595505.1 Methylococcaceae bacterium | reverse complement strand
GGACTTGTTGCTCTTGACTATTATCTTGATACTGATACTCAAGAAATTACATCTAGTCCTATAGAGGGTGCTGTTGGTTCTGCTGCATGTTATCGCGGTAACACATCTCGTGGTGTACTGACTGCCAATGCTTGCGCTGCTGCTGTAAACAGTAGTTGTACTTTGGCTTCTGGTATCTGGTCTCCTGAAGCTACCAGATGGACTTGCCGTATGCCCGGCGATGCTGTTGGTACTGTTCGTGCTCGTTGGAATGGTGCTCCCGATACACTCCATTTTAAAAGTGAATCTGGAACCCCTCAGACTGATGAGCAAATTAGCGATGCTCTTACGCCCTCTTTATCAAACCCAGTTTTAAAAGATATTCTTACTAATCAACTTTCAGGTTTACCCGATTCAAACGTTTTCGAAATTCCACAGCCTTCAAACACATCAACACCTGACACTGATCCCTTTCAACATGGGGTTAATTAACTAAAAGAACGGTTTGTCACAGGAACCTTCCGTAGCCCTTTCTACTCATGACCTGTAGCCTAAATATCTATTTTCAAATCTGCAATATTTTTTCTATAACCTATTGAATATATAAGTAATTATTTTTATTAGTTTTTCATGAATTAGATAAATTTTTTTGTAGCATTAGATTTACAGAAAGAAACAGCTACAAAGTAGTTAAAAATCAATTGTTTAACTATTTTTATGGCAATGGTTTCCCTCTTTTAAAATCAAGTCATTAAATTTTACATTTTTGAGTAAAATTGCACTGTTGGCTGAAATCCGTCATAGAATTTTATTTAATGTACTTTATCTAAACCATCCAAGTAGCCAATTTCCTTAAAAATATTTTCATTGAAATATAGTTATGTTAATGACATTGACAACTGATCTTTATCGTTATATCGTTTAGGCTCAAATCATCTTCAGAAATACCGTACTAATCTTGAATCAAGGAATCCGTTATGCGCGTAGTTTCAGCTGTTCCCTCATTGCTTATTTTGTTTGTCACACTCGCTTTTTTACCCATACAAGCAACAGCCAATAACTCATCAGGTCATGGGAGGTCTTCTCAAGCGCAAGGCCATTCAAACGCCAAACACAACTGTGGCTGGTGGCGACAATGCAACAGTTGGTTTATAGCCCCGCAAAACTACGCCAGTGGACAAAGTATTCAAGGAGTTGACCCTGCTACGGGTGTATTACGCCAGAGCAAAAGTGATATAGTGCCATTAAATTCAGGTTTAGGTTTACGTCGTTTTTATCAAAGCAGTGCTTTTGGAAATAGCTGGAAACATCAATTTGAGAGGCGATTAAGTCGCGCTCAACCACTCATTTATGAATATTATGAAGGCATAAAGTCTGATCTCTATCGTCAGGCGAATAAGGCTTGTCATCAGGGTTGGTCAGAAATACGTGCTACCGCCTATAACGGACAATACAGCAGTGCAGAAGCACACTATCATCAAGGTTTATGTACTATTAAAGAAAGTGGAGAGACCGTCGCTCGCCTCCCTGTTTACCGTACTACACATCATCAACATCATCATAATTTCCGCACAGTCACACATCCTAATGGCATCGTTTATACCTTTGTTAAACAAAACCAGCAATGGAAAGCATTAAGTAAAGCTCCCGTTCAATTAAAACGCGTCCGCAATCACTGGATTTTTACGGATTTGGATGGCAGTATTGAAAAATATACAAACCACGGGCGACTTCTCCGTATAACCAATACCGAAAGTCAAACTACTACACTCAAGTATGATTATTATGGGCGTCTAAAAAAAGTAAAAGATCAGTTTGGTAATAAACTAATTTTTAGCTACCGTCATTTTTGGTGGGGAAATCAACTTAAAAAAGTCACTAGTCCTACTGGAACCGTCCAATACAGTTATGATCATTGGGATCGATTGAGCCAAGCCCTTTACCAAGATAACACCACTCAAACCTATCACTATGACGCGGACGCTTGTGAAAGCTGTTTAACTAAAATAGTGAATGCTGCTGGTGAAGTAGTACAACAGATCGCTTATGACCAAAAAGGACGCGTAATCAGTAGTGAAGGGGCTAATGGCAGTAATCTTCGTAACTTTAGTTATGGTGATGGCGAAGTTGTTGTTAGTGATAGTACAGAAGCAGAAGCAGAAACACATTACCAATTTAATCTGCATCATGGTGTACTCAAAATAGCAAAACTCACCGATGCCATGGGACAAAGTGAAGTTTTTAACTACGATAGTAACGGCTATCCAGCTAGCCACACTGCTAAGAACGGTAGTATTACAGAGACAGAATACAATGATCGTGGGCTACTTGAAGTCAGTATCGAAAATGCAGGTACAGAAGCTGAACGCCAAACCTCAACACAATGGCACCCACAATATAGAAAACCAACAGAACGCAGCGAGACCACTCAAACCACTGCATTTGACTATGACTCTTCAGGACGTTTAACAGAACAAAGCCAAAGCCCTAACAGTGAGAGTACTGCCAATGACAAAAATTCGGATGAACTGGAAGAAAGAATTACAGCCTTTGCATACAATGAACTCGGTCAAATAACAGAAACTATTTTGCCCAGTGGATCCAGTCGTCAACAAAGCTATGACGAACAAGGCAACAGAACCCGCTCAACCAATGCATTAGGGCATCAAACTCAAACATTAGCGTTTGATATGGCTGGTCGTCCTTTAAAAACTCAGGATAGCAATGGTGTTATTACAGAAAACCAATACGATACTGCTGGTCGTCTGTTAAAAACGACAATCAATGGATTAAGTACAAGCTATCAATACGACAGTGCAGGCAGACAAACCAAAGTCACCTTCTCCGATGGCACACATACCGAAAATCAATATGATAGTTCAGGACGGTTGATTAAAACCATCAACCAGCGTGGTGAAGTTACTGAAAACACCTATGACAGCCAAGGTAATCGGATCAAAACGCAGCGCAGCAATGCACAAGGCACTATCATTGCTATAACAGAAAGCAGTTATAATCAGCTCAATCAAGTCATACAAACCACAGATGCAGAAGGCAACAGCACTCGTTTTGAATACAATGCCAGTGGCAATCAAACTAAAATCATTGATGCCAAAGGCAATATCACTCAAAATCAATATGATAGTCAGAATAGACTGACCAAAACCATCGATGCCTTAGGCGGTGAAACCACCTACCAGTACGACATTAATGGCAATAGAACAGCCGTCATCGCCGCCAACGGCGCAACCACCACATTCACTTACGACAACTTTAACCAACTGACCAGTGAAAACAGCCCCGATAGAGGCCAAACGCAATACAGCTATGATATCAGTGGCAATCGCATCCAAACAACTGATGCCAACAACCACACAAAACAAACGCAATATGACGAACTCAATAGAAAAACACAGGAAAGCTGGGCAGGACACCCGGAACTCACCATTAACTATAGCTATGACAACTGCGAAAATGGCATAGGCAAACTCTGTCAAGTCACTGATGCCAGCGGATACACAAGCTATCAATACAACAGTGATGGCCTAGTCACACAAAAACAGCAGAACATACAAGGCACCCCCCTAACGCAACAATTCAGTTATACAAACGACAAAAAATTACACAGCCAGACCTATCCATCAGGCGCAGAAATAAGCTACGACTACAACCAAGACCAACTAGTAAAAATCAGCATCAACCAACAAACCTTCATAAAAAACATTCAATACGATGCAGCAGGCCGCATCACCGGCTGGCAATGGGCAGACAATACCGCCTACAGTAAAAGCTACGACCAAAATGGACGACTAAAAAGCTTCACACTGGGAAACAGCCAGCGTACGCTTGACTATGATGAAACAGGCAACATCACCGGCTGGACAGACCAAAACAGCGACGAATATAAACTATTTGGCTACGATGCCCTCAACCGCATCAATAACTACAACAAAAATTTAGCAATAGCCGATCAAAATACAGCCGATGAAATACTGCAAAGCCAGAGTTTTAGCTATGATGCTAACGGTAACCGTACACAACTGGTAGAAGACGGTACAATCACCACGCACTATCAAATTGAAACAGGTTCAAACCGACTCACACAAATAGACAGTACAGCCAGAGAATATGACAACAACGGCAATCTGATCAATGATGGTGAGCATAGCTATCAATATGATGCCAGAAATAGATTAGTCAGCATCGATGGTCACCACCACTACCTATACAATGCCAACAACCAGCGAGTCAAAAAAACCAATACAGAAACAAATGAAACAACACTTTATGCTTGGACAGACGAGCGCATCTTTGGTGAGTATGATGAGCAAGGGAGCTCAATTCAGGAAACGGTTTATCTTGATAACACACCCATAGGCATAATTAAGCAAGGAGCATACTACCGCATTCACGCAGATCAGATTGATACACCTAGAGCGATAACTGATGAAAATAATATCACAATCTGGCGATGGGATTCTAAGCCTTTTGGTGAAAGCCAACCCAACGAAGACCCCGATGGTGATCGGGATACGTTCCACTACAATTTACGATTTCCGGGGCAGTATTATGACAAGGAGACCCAGATACACTATAACTTCAATCGGTATTATGATCCCACTGCTGGAAGATATTTAAGAGCTGATTCTACGGGGTTTACGAACAGAGCAAATATTTACGTATATGCAATAAATAACCCTCTAAAATTTAGTGATACCAGCGGACGAGAGCTCGACAGAGACCCCGATGAAGACTTTTTGTGTTTAACACCTTGGTGCTTTGGAACATGGGTGCATGAACAGGTTTTTACTCCCGCGATAGTAAGAGATCATGCACTTTATGAATTTGGATATTCCTTAAAGGCTGGATATAATTCAAATTTATTTAACACTCTTAAACCGGATGCTTACGACGTAAAAAGAAGAGCGATATGGGAATTGAAACCACGAACATGGATAACCGGATCAAATAGAACAAAAGCACTAAAGCAAGTCTTAAAGTACACATCAACCGCCACGTCTAAGTCTGCCGAAAATTGGGAAGCTGGACTCTCTTCTAAACTTCTGCCGCTGGATGTTAAAGTCAATCAATATCGGGGAGATACATTTTATGAAATTACTTTTTTCAAAGACCCTATTGATGACAGGTCAGGATTGGTGTTTTATCGATTCAAAGTGCTCAATTGAATCTACATACCGGTATCATCTATGTAAAGGAATATCAACAAACCCAATACAGACAGGATACCGGTATTTTGATGGTTGGCAATTATTGTAAACTAACCTTTTGACCTTCTGAACGAACTAGCAATGTATATAAGCGATGATGAATGGGCCAAAAAATGGGCACCGTTAGTTCCGACAGTGTCGAATAAATTATTTCCTTTGATAGAACGAATGTACGAGCGGGGTGCCAATATGCTTGAACATCAGCTCAAGGTTTTTCAGTTGAAAGATCAGTTTTATGCTGAAATATGTATTGATGACAGTGATATTGAAGAACATTATCAATATAAAATTGAATGGGCAAAATATCAACTTAGTCGAAATACCTATCGACGAGATGATTTCGAAAAGGAGCTTCAATACCGTCGTCATTTAGAGAAAACTGTTCCTGAAAAACCCTGGATTACTGGTTTTACAAGAATTGATCGACGGATAATGAAGCTCGCCAGACAATCACCAGAGGAAGCACATAGAAGATTCGAGAAATACCGTATGCTCGCAGACCACTTGTGGAAACAGGAAGTTGAATATTATGCGCCAGGGGAATACAGACAATTTGAACCGGAAACGTTGAAATCACGTAAAGCACTCATAAAAAGCCTGCTGGAACGACACAGTGCTGATTTGGGGTATCGCTACAATTCTAAGTATAGTACGTCAAATTTATACACTTACACCAAACGACTCTCCGAACATTGGCTACTGTATTACGCGACAGATATGAGCGAGTTGCGAGATCCAAGATCGGTATCCGATCGTTACAACGTTAAGATCAATGCAGGTGTCGTAGGCTCTGACACCAACGCTAAATCGATAATGAATGTGCATAATCAACCCGTTCTGCCCCTGGAGTTCGAATGGTTTTTCCCCATTTGGAGTGGCGCTACAATCATTGATTATAGAACCTTTAATTCGTTTCAGGAACTTGAAGCTGTCGTCAATATCAATCTAACCTTATTTAAAACCATTGCCGATGAAATAGAAAATGCTGTTTCAGAAGGCATTCGAGAAATTGCTGCAAACAACTAAATACGAATTAGGAGCTTAACATGGGCGCAGAACCTTGGGTGTTTAGCACACCTTATCAGAAAAATTTTGAGCAAGCACTTCAGGAACTCAGGCAACAGGTCTTTACTAAAGGCAATTATTATAAATCGGATACAGATGCAAATCCTTCATCAATAGAAGATTTATTTATGCATTATGTGGATGAAGAGGGGACTCATTCGATCTTGGATATTTTTAAGACCAGTAAAAAAATGGGCATGGGGTTAACTTATCCATTGACGGAAGACGATTTGATGGGTATTTTCGGGACGAATAAGCCCACGAAGGAAATGCTTAACAATGAGCAAGAAATCTATAATTTCATTGACCGTGGGGAATCGGTTTATGTTATTAGCTACAATAATGATTTACCTGATAAAATATTTTTTTTCGGGTATTCATTTGACTAGTACAGAAAACCGTAAGTCTGTGACACCTATGATGGAATAAGCATCTTCTGTAAAATAAGCTAAAAAGAACGAAAATAATACTTATTTTGACAGAAGAAGAAAAAGAAAAGCTGAATAAAATCATTTCAAAACCC
>JBJPGG010000116.1:0-14266 GCA_048595505.1 Methylococcaceae bacterium | reverse complement strand
GGTGCTGCTCTTCTCCGCGTTAGCGGCTTCGTCCAAGTGTGCCACGAACAAATCCGTCAGGATTTGGAGCTGTAGATAAGATGAAGGTAGGCCCTTCGGAATCGGCTTTCGGAAGCTGGTTTCAAACCACTTAATGCTGCTTTGATAAAGAGTCAAGGTAGTGAGCGATTAAGAAAAGGCATTGTAAAAATGTCAGGTGAGTACTAAAGAGGTGAACGCAAGTGAACCATTGATGAGGTATCGAAAAACCGACTAATGTTGTCAAAACCAGGGATCTTGGGCTTTCCTGGGATAAGCAGGGTGGAAACCCGATTACTGACCCTGCGGCAACCGGTATAGAGATGGCACGAATTTAGTACAGGCTTATATACGGAACGTGGGAACCTGTCGTTTTGGTGTTAAGGGGAGAAACTTGAAAGAGGAAGAGTACCCAATACAAAGCACAGGGGCGGATCAGTTCGTAGTAGTGATGAAATTTCTGTAATGGAAATGGAGCGAAGGGGCTGACATGTCCAAAATAAACTTTAGCCAACCACAAATGGGAAGAGCTAAAGGTTATGCAAACTTGGTAATTTGTAAGGGACATGAAGAGCCGTATGAAGTGAGAGTTTCAAGTACGGTTCTGTGAGAGCCTGAGGGGGAAGTTCCCTCGGGCGACTCGACCAGTTAGATTGTTATTCAAATGATTTTTTGGATAATAAAGTTTATAAAAGTAATAAATCAAATTAAAAAACAGGCATTCAACAGGAAAGGCTTGTATTGGGTTTTACAAAATAGTGTTATAGATTTAAAAACACTATTTACTTATTAAAAAAATGAGTGGTGTAGTTATGGGTACTAGACAAATTGGCAAGCATACAAAATGGCTTTTCATTGCGGTTTTAACTTTTTATGCAACGTTAACATCCGCAGTAACACTGGATGAAAATTGTGTGATTAGTATTTTAAATCGCACCGTACAAGTTAGTGCCGATGGTGGCTGGTCTATGCCTAACGTACCCTCGCAAATGGGACGTGTACGCGCACGGGCAACCTGTATACAAGATGGATTGACTATCTCAGGACAAAGTGATTATTTTGCCATTACAAGGAATGGTATTACCCGTGTCAGTGAAATTGTTTTTGAAGATTTATCGCCAATACCTGAATCATTAAATTATGCCCAATCGGATGCAACCACATTAAGCTCAGAAGGTGCAACGGTTCAAGTGACTGTTAATGCAAGTTATCCTGATGGGAGTACGGAAAATGTAACTTCATCAACTGCAGGTACTAATTACATTTCAACTAATCCAGCGATTGCAACTGTTTCAGCTGAAGGGCTGGTTACCGCAATATCTAGTGGTACGATTTTACTGACGGCAAGAAAAGATGGTGTTATTGCCGTTAAACGAATAAATATAAGCACCAGTGGAGATGCTGATGGCGATGGTTTACCCGATGATTTTGAATTGTTTGTGGGGCTAGATCCAACGGATCCTGTTGATGCGTTCGAAGATATAGATGGCGATGGTTTGACGGCAATAGAAGAGTTTATTGCAGGCACTAATATTAATAGTGAAGATTCAGATGGTGATGGATTGACTGATGGGGAAGAACTTAATGCAGGAATAGATGGGTTTATTACTAATCCTTTAGCTGCAGACACTGATGGTGACGGATTAAGTGATAAATTGGAGTCATTAGTCAGTTCCGATCCGACTGATGCTAATGATAGTAATTATTCTGCTGCGATTTCTGAATTTTCAGTATCCCCAGACTCTTTTGTATTAACAAATAATACAATTTTCCCAGAAGGGGTGGGGCAGCAACTAACGGTTTCTGCAACCCTAATTGATGGTTCTACAGCTGATTTAACCAGCATCAGTAGAGGAACAAATTATATTAGCTCCGATTTGGCCGTATGTAATTTTGGGATTCAGAATGGCTTTATCTTTGGAACTAGCCAAGGAAATTGTCAAATAACGGTTCAAAATGGAACATTTGAGCAAGTGGTTTCTGTGAGTGTAAGCTCTTTTGAACCAGGCGCACTCTCAGTTATTTCTATTCCAGGTTACGCAAATAATGTGGCCGTTGCTGACGATACTGCATTTGTTGCATCAGGTGCTTCAGGTCTGACTATTATTAATGTGGGTGACAGGGCTAATCCTCAAGTTGCTTCTACGTTAGATACTCAAGGAACCAGTGTTGATGTAAAAATAATTGAAAACTATGCATATCTCGCTGATGGCAATGCGGGTTTGCAGATTATTGATATTTCTAACCTTGGATCGCCTATCCTTGTTAGTACTGAAGATACGCCGGGTTTTGCACAAGACTTACAAGTTAATAATGGTTTTGCTTATATTGCTGATGGCAGTAGTGGGCTTCAGATTATTGATATATCGAATCCAGAGTTTCCTGAAACAGTGGGACAGGTTAATGGAATTGGTGAAACTAAGGGCGTTGATGTCCGTGGCAATATTGCGGTAATAGGCTCGACCAGTATTCTCTATATTGTTGATGTGAGTTTCCCTGACTTTCCTGTTGTACTCAGTAGCGTTAATATCTCTGATATTAAAGATGTCAGGATTGATGGTGATTATGTTTATGTAGCAGCATACTCAGGTGGGGGCTATCAAGTGGTGTCTATTGCCGATGTAAATGCACCACACATCATTGCACAAGGGCCCGATTTTGTACCGCGAGACGTGGCAACCACTGGTGGCTTGGCTTTTTTTGCAGAACAACTTTTCCCCAATGCAATAGCGTATCTAAACACTAGTGATCAAGAGAACCCTGTATTCCAAGGCACAATTGATTTAAGTGGTTTGGGTGATTATGCTGGAACGGGAATTGATATAGATCAGCAGTATGCTTATGTAACAGGAGAGTCATCTTTTGTTGGTAGTGATTATGGCTCCACTGGAAGTACCGTATTAATGATTGCTCAATATCGCCAATTATTAGACCCTGCAGGTATTTCACCGACAGCACAATTGACAAGCCCATCTGATGGAACGCAGTACATTCAAGGTGAGTCAATTAAAATTGTTGTGGATGCCAATGATGATGTCTTTGTTGCGGGTATGGATCTATTTGCTGACGGTGTATTAGTAGGTACGGATAATGGCGCTCCTTATGAACTATTCGGACTGGTGCCAAGTAATGAAATTGGCTTTATCACAGTATATGCAGAAGCATTTGACTTGGGTGGAAATAGAGGAAGGTCAAATGAAATTTCTATTGAAATTATCGCTGACCCATTAACAGCAGTAGAAGGACTTGTGCTGGATCCAGAAGGAAATCCTGTTGGCTCTGTCGACGTTATCTGTAATGGAGTTTCTGGTGTGACTGATGTTTTGGGGAATTACAGTATCAGTGGTGTAACGACTGTAAGTCCAGTTGTATGTAGTGCCTCGGTACAAATTGCAACACAAATCTTTTCAGGGCTTTCTCAAAGTATCCTTCCAGTTAGAGATGGTGTGACTGAAATTCCAGCGATGACTGTCCATAGCGTGGCCTTTGATACAGAGTTTGGCACACTTTTACATCGACGTGATGATGTGACAAGTTTCATAACATTTTCTGAGGGTTTTTCATTTTCATTATTTGGTGAAAATTATACGGGGGCTCATGTTAGTTCAAATGGAAGATTAACTTTTAATTTTGGGGATGCGACATATACAGAGACATTTGGTTTGTTTACTAATCAACCGCAAATAGCTTTATTTTTTGATGACTTACATCCTGGTAGAGGCCCTGGTGGAACTTTTTATAAACAATTGGCCGACCGTTTCGTTGTAACTTGGGATAGGGTGCCACATTATTCAGCAGGAGGGTCGAATACTCTGCAGTTGACTTTATTTAAAGATGGCCGGGTAACCTTTGCTTACAATGGTGTCACAGCAACAGGTGCTTTTGTAGGGGTTTCTACGGGGCAACAATTAGGTGCAACAGCTCTTGACTTAAGTAATGCTCCATATTCTGTCTCTCAACCTGTGACAATTTATGAAAGGTTTGAAGGAGGACATGAGTTTGACTTGGACTCTCAATTTATCTTATTTACTCCCCAAAGAAATGGCTTTGATATTGATGTAATACCTTTACAATAAGTCTTGAATTTTAATGGAGTGTCTGTTTTTTATAATGAATAATATTGCTCGGTCTTGTTTGGTCGAGCAATATTATTTTCAATAAGCTGATGAAAAAAAGAGGCTTTGAATTTACCTATCTGTTCTTCTCAGTAGCAATTTCTTTTAAATTTCGATAGATCAAAGATGACGTTCAATATTAGAAAAATATTTGTTTTATTTTGTACAATATTAACAGCCTGTGCTGCAGACACAAGACAGTTAGAAAATTGGGAGGCAAACGAACTTTTTACTCAATTATCAGAATTAAGAAAAGAAATAAAAATACTTAAAGGGGATGTAAAAAGTTTAAAACAGAATGCACCAACAAAAAAAAATACTAAAGGCAATAAAAAAGCAATTGAGATTGATCTAAGCCATAGCTTTCCATTAGGAAAGAGTGGTGCAAAATATGCAATTGTAGAATATACAGATTACCAATGCCCTTATTGTCTTAAGCACAGAAAAAAAACCTTTCCCATAATAAAACAGCAATATATTGATCCTGGCGTAATTAAGTATTTTGTTAAGGATTATCCATTAGATTTTCATGGTCAGGCAAAAAACGCTGCAATATCATCTCAGTGTGCTGGACAGCAAGGAAAGTTTTGGGCGATGCATCAATTGATATTTGAAAATAATAGAAAATTATCAAAAGAGGTTTTTTCATCATTTGCCGGTCAAATAGCTATTAATGTTACCCGTTTTAATAAATGTTTAAACAGTTCTGAGGCAAAACAAATAGTAGAAAATAATATTTTAGATGGCGAGTTAATTGGTGTTCAGGGTACACCTGCTTTTTTCATCGGCCGATTAAAAGATGATAAGTTGGTTGATGGCAGAGCTTTATATGGCGCCCAGAGTTTCTCGGCTTTTTCTAAGGTTGTTAATGCTTTAATTAAGCAATAGGTACAAAATACGTTCAATTTTTTCTTGTTCCTACATGATGTATAACAGTCATTAAATGTAGGAAGCTGGTTGGTAAGCGTTAGCGCATCCACCCTTGGTATTTCTTAAGTCTGCTCTATGGCTCACCGGTTTTGTAAAAGGTGATGATTTCTAAATTGTATCTGTTATTATTAGTATTTAGATGGTAGCGTTTTGTTGCCTTCATATTACTATGAGTCCTTTGTGAGTATTATCGAATTTTCAACCCTTGCTTTAAAACCAGCCCTACTAGAAAACATTGAATCTCTGGGATATACCCAGTTAACACCAATTCAGGCGGAGAGTTTGCCGCATATTTTAGAAGGGAAAGATGTGATTGCTCAGGCCAAAACGGGAAGTGGTAAAACCGCAGCGTTTGGTATAGGTTTATTATCCCGGTTGGATTTTTCCAGGTTTAAGGTACAAGCAATGATTGTTTGTCCTACCCGCGAACTTGCTGAACAAGTTTGTAAGGAGATTCGCAGATTGGCTAGATTCACCCAAAATATTAAGGTGTTGAGTTTATGTGGTGGTACATCTTTTGGGCCGCAGCGGGGTTCTTTAGAGCATGGTGTGCATGTGGTTGTTGGTACGCCAGGACGGTTGCAGGAGCATTTGCAAAAAGGTAGTTTACGTTTGGATTGGTTGAAAGTTCTGGTGTTGGATGAGGCAGACCGGATGTTGGATATGGGGTTTGAAGAAGCTATTACCGAGGTGATTTCTTACGCACCTAACCACAGGCAAACCTTGTTGTTTTCAGCTACCTATGCTGACCAGATTAGGGAAATGAGTCAGAACTTTCAGTTTAAACCTGTTTCCGTTAGCATTGATACCAGTCATCATGACAGTGCTATTGAACAGTGGTTTTTTCAGGTGGAAAAGTCGACCAGAATTAATTCCTTAGCTTATCTTTTGTCGTATTACCGGCCTGAATCAACAGTAGTATTTTGTAATACAAAAAGGGAATGCAATGATGTGGCCAATATGCTTAAAGAGGTTGGTTTTTCTGTGCAAGCTTTACATGGAGATTTAGAGCAAAAAGACCGGAACCAGGTATTAGTACGTTTTGCTAACAAGAGCTGTTCTATTCTGGTAGCCACTGATGTAGCAGCTCGGGGGTTAGATATTAAAGATATGCAGGCGGTGATTAATTATGATTTGCCGTGGGACCCTGAAATTTATGTGCATAGGATAGGACGAACAGGCCGTGCAGGTAAAAAGGGTTTGGCACTTAATTTATGTACAGAAAAAGAATTGAACCGGGTTAGCGCTATAGAGGAATATCTTGATGCCCCTGCAAAATGGGGTGAAGTTGTCCCTTTTCAAATGGATCATAATCAGCGGTTTGACCCACCAATGGTGAGTTTGTGGATTGCAGGAGGGCGCAAAAATAAAATACGTCCTGGTGATATATTGGGCGCCTTAACAGGAGAGACAGGGATTGCGGGTAGTGACGTAGGTAAAATTGATATTCTTGATACTCATGCATACGTGGCTATCAAGCGTGGTTGTGTTAACAAGGCTTTAGCTTGCTTGAGAAATGGAAAAATAAAGGGGCGAAAATTTAATGTCCGAAAATCTCAATGGGATTGAAGATACGGAGTTGTGCTTCTGTTGTATTATTTTAGCTGCCATCCATGGCGTTTATAATTTAGGCTTGGTGCTTTTTATCTAGGTTTCTTTCTGGCCTGATTGCCAGCTGTTCTAGGTTTGTTCTTTTGGTTTGAGTTCCTGTTGGGGCGCGGTTTTCGTTTTGGTTTTTCTGGCATAGGCGGTGCTTCTGCTGAAGGTTCGAAACCGGTGATTTGTTCGCGATCAATTTTCTTTCCGATTAATTTTTCAATCAAGCGTAGGGCATTATATTCATCATGAGAGACTAATGAAATGGCTTGGCCCTCTATGCCTGCACGTCCGGTTCGACCAATTCTATGTACATAATCAGCAGAAGCTCTGGGAAGTTCAAAATTGACTACATGTGGTAATAGATGAATATCAATACCTCGTGCAGCCACATCAGTTGCTACCATTACTCTGAGTTCACGAGCTTTAAAACCAGCCAAGGCTTTGGTTCTAGCCCCCTGGCTTTTATTACCATGGATTGCAGCTGCTTTTATATCGGCTTTGTTAAGTTTTTCAGTGAGTCGATTGGCGCCGTGTTTAGTGCTGGTAAATACTAAAACTTGCTGCCAGTCTTGTTCTTTAATCAAGTGGCAGAGCAGAGCGGTTTTATTTGATTTATTAACCAGATATGCGACTTGCTCAATGAGTTCAGCAGACGTGTTACGAGGAGCAACTTCGATTTTTACCGGATTAACCAGAAGTCCGGTGGTGAGCTTACGAATATCCGCTGAAAAAGTTGCGGAAAACAACAGGTTTTGTCGTTTTTTCGGTAGCAAGGCGATGATTTTACGAATATCTCTGATAAACCCCATATCAAGCATTCGATCAGCTTCGTCAAGTATTAGTGTTTCAACCTGGTTAAGTTTGAGTGCATTCTGACTGATCAGGTCTAACAATCGTCCTGGAGTTGCGACCAGAATATCGACTCCGGCTCTTAACCGCATCATTTGCGGGTTGATTTTTACCCCACCAAAAACAACTTCGGATTTTAACCGAGGATGCAGGTGTGCTCCATATTTTGTTACCGATTCGCCTACTTGTGCTGCAAGTTCTCTGGTTGGCGTTAGTATCAAAACACGTATTGGCCTGTTTTTGTTGTAAGGTTTTTGTGATAAACGATGTAGTATGGGTAAAGTAAACCCCGCTGTTTTTCCTGTTCCAGTCTGTGCGGCAGCTAGTACATCATGGCCTTTTAGAACGGCTGGAATAGCTTGAGATTGAATGGGAGATGGCGTGGTATATCCGGCATCAGCGATGGCTTGTAATAGCTGATCAGATAAACCAAGAGCAGTAAATGGCATATGTGTAGTATCTCTAAATATTGGCTGCTAATGACACGTGGCTTGCAGTCTGGTGAAAAAATAATAACTGTAGAAATGTATAGTACCTAGGCGGTTACTAGAGGATAGAAATCTTCATTAAATGATTGTCATTATATATAATGAGGAACAGCTATCAAAATGTCCATAGATTATTATGGCATTATACCTTGTAGTGTTTTTTAATGGGTAAAAACCCCGAAATTACTTTACATGGCTATTAACATATCACAGGTTGATTGATGGAAGTGAGGCTAAAGTCTCATTTTCTAATTACAACTTTACCTAAGGCTTATTAATAGCCATGTTACTTTTTTAGAAGGATTGCTTTTGCTTGTTGTGCCAATTAAAAAAACAGGGAGGCTAGGAATAGTATGAGAAATGATAATTTAACCATAATTCTTGCTGGTGGAGTGGGTTCACGACTAGAACCGCTCACAAATGATAGGACTAAACCTGCGGTGCCTTTTGGTGGTAAATACCGGATTATAGACTTTTCTCTTGCTAACTGTTTGCACTCTGGATTAAGACGTATACTGGTGTTAACACAGTATAAATCGTATTCATTGCATAAACACCTACGTGATGGGTGGTCAATTTTTAACCCGGAATTAGGTGAGTATGTCACTGCTGTTCCTCCACAAATGCGTACCGGAAATTATTGGTACAGAGGCACTGCAGATGCGATATATCAAAACCTTTATCTAGTAAAACGTAGTGGTGTTAAAACAGTTTTGATTTTATCGGGTGATCATATCTATCGGATGGATTATGCGGCTATGTTGAAAATTCATCATGCTAAACAGGCGGAAATGACCATTGCAACTATGGCAGTACCTGTTGCAGAAGCAAGTGATTTTGGTGTGCTATCTATTGATGAAAATTGTAGAGTCAATACCTTTCAGGAGAAACCGTTAGCGCCTGAAACACTACCTGATGACTCTATGCATGCATTAGTATCAATGGGAATTTATGTTTTTTCTGTGGATTTACTTATTCAAACACTGGAAGCAGATGCAGAGAATGAAAGTTCACATCATGATTTTGGCAAAGATATTATTCCTAATTTAATTGATAGGCATGCTGTTTATGCTTATCAGTTTGGCACCCGACAAGGCCGAGTTTCTCAGGATTGTTACTGGCGTGATGTGGGGAATGTCGATAGTTATTATCAAGCTAATATGGATTTATTAAAACTTGTTCCTCCACTGAATTTATTTCAATCCAATTGGCCGATTAGAAGTTATCAGGCTCAAAACCCACCTATGCGTGCAGTACCCGGTGCTAGTGGCGGGGAAGGTGTGTTTGTTAATTCAACAGCGGCGGCTGGCGTTGTTATAGAGGGAGGGAATGTACATTTTTCTATTTTATTTGCCAGAGTTGTTATTGCTGATAAGGCAATGATTAATAATGCTATTTTATTTGATGGAGTTAGTGTTGGGGTGGGTGCGCAATTGCAAAATTGTATTGTGGACAAGAACGTGGAAATTCCGGCAGGAGAATCGGTAGGTTTTAATATAGAAAAAGATAGGGCTCGTTTTACCATTTCAGAAAAAGGAATTGTTGTAATACCGAAAAACTATTCGTTTAAGTGAAACATTTGTTACCGTGTGCTGCGTTTTGGTGCAACAATGGTTTGCTTGCTCCAAATTGGGGCGCAGGAAAAATTGTTTTTGTTTTTCTGTAAATATCATTGCCTGGCATATAATTTCAATACTTATCAAGGGACCTTTTAAGTCTTGATTGATCCGCGCAAAGCGTAATTAAATTTATAACAGAGTTGGTTATATGTTTAATTGTATTCTATTAAATTCTCTTTTTTGATTGTTAACTTATTCATATATTCCCTTCTGAATTTATGTGGTTATGCTTAACAGTCATGGCTTTACTCGTCTTGAAAAGGTGATTATAGATTATGCGTTAAAATACTCAGGGAAGAAAGAGATTAGACCGGAATTAGCAGTGCTGTTTTGTAAGCTATGATCTGCTGATTTATGGCATAATACATGCTAGTAAACAAATAATTGAAACTATCTACGGTCACCGAGGTTGGGGATGAGTAAAAAACAAACATTAGTCGTTATTGGAAATGGCATGGTCGGACATAATTTTCTGGTCAGTCTGATGGCTAGTGAAATTAAAGATCAGTATGAAGTGGTAACCTTTTGTGAGGAGCCACGAGCTGCTTATGACAGAGTTCATTTAACCGAGTATTTTTCAGGCAAAACAGCTGAAGATTTATCAATGGTTGAAGAAGGCTTTTTTGAAAACAATGGTATTACTATTCACCTGGGTGATAAAGCTTCAGCCATTAATTTGCAAAAAAAGTTGGTTACTTCTGAAAAAGGCTTATCTATAAGTTACGACAAGTTAGTGCTAGCGACTGGTTCTTATGCTTTTGTTCCACCAATTCCTGGACATGATCGTGAGAATTGTCTGGTTTATCGGACCATTGAAGATCTTGAAGCAATTACTGCAGCGGCAAAAAATTCTAAAATAGGTGCTGTAGTCGGTGGTGGTTTATTAGGTCTTGAGGCTGCAAAGGCGCTGAAAGATTTAGATCTAAAAACAAACGTTATTCAGTTTTCACCCCGGTTAATGTCAGCTCAATTGGACGATGGCGGGGCAAAAATGCTGGCAGATAAAATTGAAGCACTAGGTGTTACAGTGTTAGCCAGTAAAAATACATTGGAAATTGTTGATGGAGATAGTTGTCAACATAAAATGGTTTTTGCTGATGGCACTGAGTTGGAAACAGACATAGTATTATTCTCTACAGGCATACGACCACGTGATGAAATAGCTCGAAGCTGTGGTTTGAAAATTGGGGGGCGTGGAGGGATAGTCATTGATGATCAATGTAAAACTTCTGACCCTGATGTTTATGCAATAGGTGAATGTGCGGTATGGAATGGCCAGATATATGGCTTGGTTGCTCCTGGGTATAGCATGGCTAGAACCGTAGTGGCTGACCTTGCTGATGAACAAGCAAGCTTTACCGGTGCAGATATGAGTACCAAGTTAAAGTTGAATGGTGTGGATGTAGCGAGTATTGGTGATGCACACGCTAATACGCCTGGGTCTTTAGTGTATACCTATCAGAATGGTTCTGAAGGTATATACAAGCGTATAGTTGTTAGTGAAGATGGAAAAAAATTATTAGGTTCTGTGCTAGTTGGTGATGCTTCAGGTTATGGCACGCTATTGCAGTACTGTCTAAATGGTATTGAGTTACCTGAAAATCCTGATGCATTGATTTTGCCTCACCGTTCTGATGAGTCTGTGGGTTTAGGGCCAGATGCATTACCTGATTCTGCTCAGATTTGTTCCTGTTACGATGTTAGTAAAGGGCAGGTGTGTTCAGCAATTGAAAGCGGTTGTACTACAGTTGCTGATTTAAAAAGTTCAACTCAAGCAGCTTCTGGCTGTGGTGGTTGTGCGGCCTTGTTAAAATCGGTATTAGATAGTGAGCTGGAAAAATCGGGAATTGCAGTTAATACTGATATTTGTGAGCATTTTCCTCATACTCGCCGAGATTTATACAATATTGTTATGGTTGAAGACATCAAGACCTTTGATGATTTGCTACATAAACATGGGAGTGGTCGTGGTTGTGAGGTTTGTAAGCAAGCTGTAGGTTCTATTCTTGCTTCATACTGGAATGATTATATTCTGAAAGAAAATCATCTTAGCCTGCAAGATACCAATGACACCTTTTTAGCAAACATGCAAAAGGATGGTACCTATTCTGTAGTACCTCGAATGACTGGAGGGGAAGTTTCTCCTGATATGTTGATTGCTTTAGGTAAGGTAGCCAAAAAATACGGTTTATATACGAAAGTGACGGGGGGGCAACGTATTGATTTATTCGGCGCCAGAGTCGATCAATTGCCGCTGATATGGAAAGAGTTAATTGATGCAGGTTATGAATCGGGGCATGCTTATGGTAAATCCTTAAGAACTGTTAAATCTTGTGTTGGTAGTACTTGGTGTCGCTTTGGGGTGGATGATAGTGTTGGTTTGGCAGTTGAACTGGAAAATCGATATAAAGGTCTACGTGCACCACATAAAATTAAATTTGCGGTGTCTGGATGTACTCGAGAATGTGCTGAAGCACAGGGTAAAGATATTGGTGTTATTGCGACAGAAGGTGGCTGGAATTTATATGTCTGTGGCAATGGTGGGATGAAGCCTAGACATGCTGATTTATTTGCCACCAATCTGGATAAGGAAACCTTGATCAAATATATCGATAGAGTGCTTGTTTTCTATGTGCGTTCTGCAGATCGTTTACAAAGAACATCTGTATGGATGGAAAATATGGAAGGTGGTCTGGATTATCTTAAATCTGTTGTAATAGACGACAAATTACAAATCTGCGATAAATTAGAAGAACAAATGCAGCATGTAGTTGATACCTATCAATGTGAATGGAAAACTACGATTGAAGATGAGTCTAAATTGAAGCGTTTTCGTCATTTTGTTAATAGTGATAAAGTTGATGAACAAATCCTGTTTGTAGAAGAGAGGGGACAAATTCGCCCTGCCACCGAAGAGGAACATCAACACATGAAAATAGCGGAGGAAGCATAATGTCTGCTGAACACTATTGGGTAGATGTTTGTAGCATAGAAGATTTACAACCAGATTCTGGTATTTGTGCATTAGTCGAAAACAAACAAGTTGCTATTTTTTACATGCCTAAAGAACAAGCGGTTTATGCCATTAATAATTATGATCCCTTTGGCAAGGCAAATGTATTGTCGCGGGGGTTAATTGGTGATATTGATGGCATAGCCATGGTGGCATCGCCATTATACAAACAGCATTTTAATTTACTGACGGGTGAATGCCTAGAAGATGAAAATGTGTCAGTTGAGGCTTATGCAGTACGCATAGAAAATAGCCGTGTAGAAGTCAGTATTTGAGGAGCATGAATGAATTATAAATATTATATTGCTGATGTATTCACTAATCAGGCTTTTAATGGCGCACAAGTGGCGGTTTTTCCTTCTGCTGATGGCTTGAGTGACCAGCAAATGGCACAGGTCGCCAGGGAGTTGAATTTATCAGAAACGGTTTTTTTATTTAAAAAAGATCAGTTACAAAATTCGCGACGTATGAGGACATTTTCCCCTTATGGTGAGATTGGTTTTACTGGTCACCCCGTTGTTGCTGCAGCTTTTGTTTCTGCATCTTGCGGTGAATTTGAATTAACAGAACAGTATACCTCTCTCGTTTTTGAACAAAATGCCGGGCCGGTAAATGTAAACGTTACTAATACTGATGGCAAACCTAGCTTTGTTCAGTTTACTCGTCAAGTTGCTCCCATTGTTGACTACTATACGCCAACAGAAAATGAATTGGCTGGCTTTCTGGGTATAGATGATGGCTATATTGATACTAAGAAATATAGTACTCGTCTGGTATCTTGTGGATTTCCATATCTTATCGTGCCCGTTTTTTATTATGAAACTGTGAGAAAGGCTAAATATAATCTTTCTGCCTGGAGTCAGTCCATTGCGCCGCAAACAGCTGCGCAGGAAATTTTATTGTTTTCTCCCAAAACACCTCATCAGGATTCTGATTTTGCCGTGCGTCTTATGGGGCCAAATATTGGCATTCATGATGATCCTCCCGTTGGAACGGCTTTGGCAGCATTCGCATCTTATCTATGTTCATTTGATCATATGCAAAAAGGGACTTATACCTTTGCTGTAGATAGGGGTGATATCAATGTCCGTCGTAGTGTGCTTAACTTGGAAATGGACCATAAAGGAGAAGACACATTAACTCTTCGTGTAGGGGGAGAAGCTGTAGTCGTTGCAGATGGAACGATGTATATTCCAGAATGAATACCTAATATTATAGAGGGGAGGCAGATTGAGTTTCCCCTTCGAATATTTTAAAGAGTAGGGAGCTGAGGTTAGTTAGTTTTCCTACTCTTGGTCTACATCTGTTATGTCCTGGGTAAACGTCTAATCTATGCTTCATCCGAGGTTAAAACCTTACTTCCTGAGTTACATATATTCTTTGATACATCAAAAAAAATATTTTCTGATTGGTGCAAGAGTACATAATATTCAAATACTTTGCACTAAATCGGCGCTAAATAATGAAATACTCTAGAAAACCCCCTGTTATAAATCCAGGGTGTGATTAAAAGTGAAGTAAACCTATCAAGCCGCTATTGCTGCCAGATTATTCCAGTAGTCATCCCAAAAGTTATTTGCTCTGTTGAGCTGTAGTGATAGCATGTAATCAATATTCTCACTCTTCCACCATGCT
>JBJPGG010000115.1:0-1740 GCA_048595505.1 Methylococcaceae bacterium | reverse complement strand
AGTCTTTTAAGTCGTCCTCTGTTTTTATGTGCTTTGCAGTTACTTGGGCAAAGGCTTCTAGTTCTTCTCTTTTCATAATTACCTATCCTTCTCATTCCTGAGATTAATGATAGGCAATTACACAGATTTTGGGAGAGTCTCACTTTTTGCTTTATCCATCTGAGTTGATAGTTTTTACTGTTGTAAATATATTTTTTTGGGATTGCTCTACGTGCTGGACTATTCCAGATTTGCTAAACACCCCCTCACCCTTACGTCGGGTTTTGCATATTCCTAATCCCTCCAAAAACAGATGCTTGTGCTCCATAACTATTTTCTCTGTACTTTGTTTGATCCTCTTGTTTTCATTTTGTATCTTGTAAGTCAGTTAATATTTTTTCTCAAATAGTATATACTTTTCGTGACAAACTATATTAGTTAATAGATATGCAAGCAGTTGAAAATAAAATAATTTCAAGGATATATGGATGGTAAGGGAAAGGGTTGTGTTGTTTCTCCAGTAGATTTCTTTGATCTGGGAACAGCCGAATCTGTTCGTAAAGCTTTATCTCGTCTTGAGCAATCAGGCAAGCTTCGGCGTGTTCTGCGTGGGGTTTATGATTTTCCCAAGTTCAGCAATCTACTTAGAGTTCACTCAAAAACTCTAACCAGTTGATTTAAAATAGAAATATAAGATTATGCTATAATAAAGTGCAAAGAAAACCGTTAAAACAGCTTAAAAGGTTTGCACATGATTCACTATACGCCCTCAAATCAACTCTCATTTTCTGAGTTCAAAACACCTTTTGAAGTATCACTGGATAAAAATAATCGCTGGGTTAAATTCAGCCAATGCATTCCATGGGATGCATTGGCTGAAATCTATATGTCGGGTTTCTCCCATACAGGACGACCAGCAAAAGACCCACGCCTAGTGATTGGAGCCATGATCATCAAACACAAGCTGTGTTTGAGTGATGAAGAAGCCGTCGAGCAAATCCATGAAAATCCCTATCTGCAATTTTTTGTGGGTTTTCCAGCCTATACCACTAAAATGCCCTTTGTTCCGTCCCTGTTTGTGGAAATCAGAAAACGGATGGATCAATCGGTTTATCAGCGTTTTGAGCAAGCTGTCATTAACACGGTAACAAAAAAGAAAGAAGCCGAGAGTCCCCCTGATGATTATGATGACTCCTCCAAAAAATCACCCGCATCAGATGACCCCAATCAATCCAGCAAAAATCAGGGCAAACTTATACTAGATGCCACCGTTGCACCACAACAGATTCGTTACCCAACAGATCTCAGTCTACTCAATGAAGCACGGGAAATCAGCGAAAAAATCATTGATGCACTCCACTCCCAGAGAAAAGGCCAAAAGAAACCCCGTACCTATCGCCAGCGGGCACGAAAAGATTACCTTGCCATCGCCAAACAGAAACGTCCACGAGCAAAAACACGCCGAAAAGCTATTCGCAAACAACTAAATTACCTCAAACGAAACCTAAAGCATATCAACAGCCTATGGCATGAAATCTATCCAGTTACATTGCCTTGTCGACTAGACGCAATGCAACACCACGATATACTCGGTATTAGACAGCTCAAGCAACTCCAAGTGATAGAACAGCTCTATCAGCAACAACAAGCCATGTATGATACGAAAACAAACCGTTGTGATGATCGAATTGTCAGTATTCACCAGCCTCACGTACGCCCCATCGTACGGGGAAAACCCAATAAGACCGCCGAGTTTGGAGC
>JBJPGG010000114.1:0-11101 GCA_048595505.1 Methylococcaceae bacterium | reverse complement strand
AGGCAGGTTTCACATTGTTCATCTTGATATTCATAGGTCTGAGTACTGCCATCTTGATAACGTGCCTTACTCAATCGCCCCCAGTCATCATAACTGTATTGAACAGTTCCACTGGGACTGGTGACTTTTTTTAGCTGATTTCCCCACCAATGATGGCGATAGTTAAAAACCAGTGAGCTACCAAACTGATCTGTTACTTTTTTAAGTCGTCCAAAATAATCATACTTAAGTGCAGTGATTTGGCTTTCTGCATTGGTTATGCTGAGAAGTCGTCCGTGAATGGTGTATTTTTCTGTACTGCCATCCATATCAGTAAATATCCATCGATTACGGATTTGTTTTAACTGAACAGGGGCTTTACCTAAGGTTTTCCATTGCTGATTCTGTTTAACAAAAGTATAAACAGTGCCATTTGGACGTGTCACTGTCCGTAATTTATTATTCTGGGTGTGTCTGGTACGGTGAATAGGGAGACGAACAACAATGCTTCCACTGTTTTTTATTTCACATAATCCTTGGTGATAGTTTGCTTCGGCAGTGCTATATTGTCCGTTATATGCTGTATCACGTATTTCTGGCCATCCATCATGACAGGCATTTTTTGCCTGGCGATAGAGATCAGATTTTAAGCCTTCATAATCCTCATAAATTAATGTTTCACCTTTATTTAAACGCCTATCGTATTGATGCTGCCAACTGTTCCCAAACGAGCTGCTTTGATAAAAACGGCGTAAACCCAAGCCTGATTTTACAGGGGCTAGGTCACTTTGACTTTGACGTAAGATGCCTGTGGCTGGATCAACACCTTGTATACTTTGACCACTGGCATAGTTCTGGGGGGCTATAAACCAGGTACCGCAATTTCTCCACCAGCCACAGCCAAAACCGTGCCTAGAATTGGAATGACCTTGTGATTGAAAATGGCCTCCCTGTCCTGAAGAATTATTAGCAGATGCTTTTACGGGTAAAAAAATGAGAGTAACAAACAAAGCGAACAATGAGGGGACAACTGAAACTATACGCATAAAGCATTCCTTGATTCAAGATCAATAACAGTATTTTGGGAGGATTGTTTAAGCGAACTCTATAACGACTAGAATTAGTTGTCAATGAATTTACATAATATGAAGCATGGAAAATGTTTTCGAATTTTGTTCAACAATGAAGTATTTAAAACCTAGTCAATCTATTGGGCTGATTGATAAAAAATCCTTAGCGTACGTTTTCGTACCGATGGACTTCAAACCCCAACAACTACTAGTCAATAGTATAATGACCTCTATGCCGCATACAATTGCTATATGCTCGTTTATATCGGTCTTCTGAGCTAAAGCCCTGCTTAACACCACCACCAAAGCCGCCAATGGCCGCTCCATAAGCTGCGCCAGCCCCTGGGTTACCTGAAATCGCACCGAGTGCCACACCAGAAATCGCACCAATCAACCCACCCACTACTGCTCCTGTAGTCGCTTCTTTTGCTGTTCCACCCGATGCTTGTAGCGCTAATTGCCTACATTCATCGTAATCCTGATTTATACGATGTGCATTTTGGTCTCCATAGGGATCAACAGTGGGCGTCCAATTTGACTGTGTCGCACAGGCTGAAAATAATAGGCTACTACTTATAGTGATGGCTTTAAAAAATTTATTCATGTCTATCTCCATTTTCATGCTTCAAGTCTAATCCATGCTTAGTGAATACAATATGAATAACAAGTAAAACCATCACGAATTTATACTTCCCGAAAAACCTGCATAGGTGGTTTATTCAATACACTTCTGACGCCCCAGTAGCCAGCTAATGTGATAAAAAAAGTACTGATTAAAGGTATACCTATCCACAACATTGCATCAATTTGATACTGCAAATGTAAAACATAGGTATATAAGGCATATATAATCGCTTGCGACATCAGAACGGCTATTAAACCAGAGAATATGCCTAGCAAGGAAAATTCTATCAGATGTGCTTTTTTTAATAATGATCTATTTGCACCTAGGGTACGCATTAAAGTGCCTTCAAAAATTCTGTTATCCAGTGTTGAATAAACGGCCGCAAATAATACGGTAAACCCAGCAAGCAAAGCAAAATATAATAAATAATTAATGGCTGCTGTTAATTGAGTCAAGATCATTTTAAATTGTTTAAGCAGCACATCCACTTCTAAAATAGTGATACTAGGATATTTTTTAGCCAATGTATTTAACACTCTTTTATTTTCTTCAGCTAAATAAAAACTGGTAATGTAAGTCGTTGCATATCCAGTTAAGGTACCTGGTGAAAATACCATATAAAAATTTGGTTGCATGGTATCCCATTGTACGGTCCGTATATGCGAAACTTTTGCACTGACAGATTGACTGCCTATAGTAAAAGTCAGCTTATCACCCAAGCTAACCTGTAGGCTTTTTGCCAGTTTTTTCTCGATGGAAACCAGACCTTTTTCTGAGGCATCCCAGCGGCCAGAGACTGTTTTATTATCCTTGGGTAAATCATTCACCCAGGTTAAACTTAAATCTCTATGGGTTGCTCTTTCACCCTGGGAGTCTTTGCTAACAATTTGCTGTACGGCTACATCATTAATCTTGATTAAACGTCCACGAACTACCGGATAAAATTGTGTATTAGAAATTTTCTGCTGTTCTAATTGCTGTTTAAAAGAGGTTACCTGCTGTGGCATTACATTAAGAACAAAATGATTAGGTGCATTATTAGGCAACTGATTTTGCCAGTCATCCAGCATATCTGTTCTTACTGTATAACTTAAGATCATCGCCAGTAAAGTCAGGCTAAATGCCAGTATCTGGCTCACACTGGCCTTGGGGTTTCTTAATAACCCCTGTAAACCAAAACGCCAGCTCAATCGCATATGAGGCAGTATTTTTCGGCTTTGCAGTAAAAAAATGTAAATAATTACACCTGCAACAAGCGTGGTGACTAAACCACCGCCAATGATAGTCCCTGTCATTTTAAGGTCTTGTGTATAACGCCATATCAACACTGAAACGAGTGATAAAGCCAGACTATAAACCAGCCATGCACTGACTGGTGTAGGGTCTAGCTCTCGTCTTAATACCCGTAATGGCGACACTTTTTTCAGACGTAATAACGGGGGTAAAGCAAATCCAAATAAAATAGCTAAACCCGTTAAAAAACCCAGAATAATAGCAATAAAACCAGGATTAGCAACTTTAGCCGGCAGTAAATCTTTTAATAAATGAAACAATGTTTCTTGCGCTAGCCAGCCGAACAAGGTACCGATTAAACTTGCTATTACACCTAATACTAAAAACTGAACAATATACAGCCACAAAATTTCAGATTGCTTACACCCTAAACAACGCAAAATGGCCGTTGCATTAAAATGTCGTTCACTATAACGTCGCGTTGACATTGCAATCGCTACACCGGCTATTAATATCACCACAATACTCGATAATCCCAAATAGCGTTCAGCTCTGCTTAGAGCATTACCCAATTCCGGACGATCTTCATGTATATCCATCAATCGCTGAGAGGCATTTAGGTTTGGTTTAATCCAGCGATTAAATTGAGATACTGCCTGAGCTGAACCGCTAAACTGAAAAAAGTAATGTACATGACTACCCGGCTGTAAAACCTGAGTGGCTTGCAGATCTGCATCATTGATCATTACTCTGGGTGAAAAACTATATAGATCACCTCTTTTATCAGGTTCATAAGTAATCAACTGACTAATCGTCAATGCCTTTTCACCCACCATCAGCGCATCGCCTATTTTGAGTTTTAAAGCTGACAAGATTCGTTTATCAACCCAGGCTTCATTTTGTACAGGTCCCTGATGTTTTATAGTTTCATTAGTGTAATCAGACTGAGTGGTTTTTAAATAGCCTCGCAATGGATAGTTGCTACTAACTGCCTTAACACCAGCGAGTAATAACTCATCATTTTCTATCAATACGGTAGAAAACTCAGCGGTTCTAGCCCGCTCCAACAGAATGCTTTCAGCCTTGCTTATCCAAGCGTCAGGAATCAATGCGGGGCTTGTAATCACCAGGTCTGCAGCTAAAAAATCAGCTGCTTGAGTGCTCATAGTCCGGTGCAAACGATCTGCAAATAAACTAATTGCGGTAGAACTGGTTACCGCAATAATCAAGGCTAAAACTAGAATGGTAAGTTCGCCACTGCGTCCATCACGCAATAATAATCGTAATGCCAAACTGAATCGACTCATACCTGACGCCCTGCTTCCAGTTTAATGGTTCTCTGGCAACGTGATGCCAAGGCGTTATCGTGAGTAACCAGCACCAGCGTTGTATGCTTTTCCTTATTTAATTCAAATAGTAAATCAATAATATGCTCGCCTGTTTTACTATCTAGGTTTCCTGTCGGCTCATCAGCAAATAATATTGCCGGTTCAGTCACAAATGCACGTGCCAGAGCGACACGTTGCTGCTCTCCACCAGATAATTTCATCGGTGTATGGGTTAAGCGATGATTTAGTCCAACTCTGTCTAATAGCTGTGCTGCTGAAACTTTTGCATTTTTATCACCTCTTAATTCCAACGGCAGCATCACGTTTTCTAATGCCGTTAACCCAGGTAATAATTGAAAAGACTGGAACACAAACCCAACTAATTGGTTGCGTATGTCTGCTCTACCATCTTCACCCAGCGTTGTTAAATCAACGCCATTTAGTTTAACAAATCCCTCGGTAGGCGTGTCTAAACCAGCAAGTAAACTAAGTAAGGTTGATTTTCCTGAACCAGAAGCCCCCACAACCGCTATACTTTCTGCTGGTTTGATTAATAGGCCTACTGATGACAAGATACATAAAGGGCCATCGGAAGTGGGCACTGTTTTTCCAAGGTTTTCTGTTTCAATAATATTTTTATGAGTTTGTGACATGTTTCGAATTATATTTGCACTATTAGTTACACTATTTTCATCCACTATAATCGCTAAATCAATCGTTGTCATGGGTGATAGCATTAGTGCTGGTTATGGTTTAAAAGCCGAAAAAGGCTGGGTTGATCTTTTACAACAAAAACTAAAACAAGAAAACCAACCCTATACCGTTATTAATGAAAGTATAAGTGGCGATACGACAGCGGGTGGATTAGCACGTATAGACTCTGCCTTATCTCTACATAACCCCGAATTAGTACTTTTAGAATTAGGCGCAAATGATGGCTTACGTGGATTATCGCCTAAGAAAATGAAAAGTAATTTAGCTGAAATTATAAACCGTTCGCATAAAGCCGGGGCAAAAGTCTTATTATTAAGTATGCGTATCCCCCCAAATTATGGAAAACGCTATGTCGACATGTTTTATAATGTTTATCCGCAATTGGCTGCAGAATTAAACATCCCTTTTGTCCCTTTCATATTAGAAGACGTTGCATTAGCTAAAGAATTAATGCAAAAAGACGGATTACACCCGAATGCCAAAGCCCAACCAATTATTGCAAACAAAATTTGGCAGTACCTACGCACTGTTTTAGAGCTATAATTGGCGCTTGTTAACTACAAGCAACGATACCGAGGGAAAATGTCTGTTTTAACACTAAAAAAAGCAAATCAAATTATCCAGGCCGCATTAGCAACAGCCCGACAATTAAATCTGGCTCCATTAACTGTTGTTGTTTTAGATGATAATGGTTTTTTAAAAGCTATGCAAAGAGAAGATGGTGCAACCATGTTAAAACAGGATATTGCCACGGCAAAAGCTTGGGGCGCAGTAAATATGGGTATGTCATCACGAAGTTTAGCGGTTATGGCAGAACAACGTCCTGCTTTTATGAATGCCTTAGTCGATATCGCCGGTGGCAAAGTCATGCCTGCCCCGGGTGGTGTGCTAATCCGTAATGAAGACAATCACATTATCGGTGCTGTCGGTATCAGCGGTGATGTTTCTGATCAAGACGAACGCAGTGCCGTTGCCGGCATTAAAGAAGCCGGGTTTATTGCTGGTATTTAATTTTTTCACATTCTTGGTTCCCGCGCTGTGGGTCACTACCATTAAGTAAATAGGGAAACCTATTAAAATGTAGGAAGGGCACGGGAATAAAGCCTCCTTTGCCCATCCTACTTAATAATCTTAACTTAAAGCTGTGACGCTGTGCGTAGGAACGAGAAAATATTATTCTACTGCTACTGGTTTAACTATTTCTACAGCGACTGTTGGAACTGTTTCACTCGTACTTGGGCTTAATTCTTTCGCCTGCTTTATACCTTCTTTTTGTTTTTGATTACTTGCTTCACCAAACATAGTTGCTGATGCCATAAACAAAACAATTGAAAGCATGATAATCGGTAATCTCCCCGGCTTATCCATCCAAAATAATATCCACTGGGGTTTTATCATCCCCACTATTAGAAAACCTACCGCTAAAACAAGTAGGTTAATTGACCAAACCATCATAAATCTTTACCTTTATTTCTTACAATTGACATAATATACATTATTATTAGTTCTGTAGAAGTTTGCAACAAACATTAACAAAAGAGGAAAAATCTTATGGGTACTTTTGCACTAGTTGTTTTCGGTTTTGCCATTTTAATGGTCTTTATGAGTGTTAAATCTGTTCCCCAGGGGAGCGAATATACCGTAGAACGTTTCGGGCGATATACCAATACATTAACCCCCGGTTTAAATATCATCATGCCTATTATTGACCGAATAGGCAATAAACTCAATATGATGGAACAGGTAAGGGACGTACCTTCCCAGGAAATCATCACTAAAGATAATGCCATGGTAACGGTAGATGGTGTGGTTTTCTTTCAGATCATGGATGCTGCAAAAGCTTCGTATGAAGTGAATGATCTTGAAATAGCGGTTCTTAACCTGGTAATGACCAATATTCGTACGGTCATGGGGTCCATGGATCTGGATGAACTATTATCCAAAAGAGATGATATTAACGCGAGATTATTAAGCGTGGTGGATGATGCGACCACCCCATGGGGAATCAAAGTCACTCGAATCGAGATTAAAGATATTGCGCCACCCAGAGATTTAGTCGAAGCTATGGGCAGACAAATGAAAGCCGAGCGTGAAAAAAGAGCCTCAATTTTAGAAGCTGAAGGTTTAAGACAAGCAGAAATTTTACGGGCAGAGGGTGAAAAACAGGGAGCAATCCTTGATGCAGAAGGGCGTAAAGAAGCAGCTTTCAGAGATGCAGATGCCAGAGAACGCTTAGCGCAAGCGGAAGCTAATGCAACTACCATGGTATCAGAAGCTATTGCTAAAGGGGATGTACAAGCCATTAACTATTTTGTCGCTCAAAAATATATTGAATCATTGAAAGAGATTGCAACAGCTGACAACAGTAAATTAATTCTAATGCCTTTAGAAGCAAGTAGTGTCATTGGTGCTTTAGGTGGTATCACAGAACTTGCAAAAGAAGCAATGAGTAAAAAAGGATAGTTATGGCTGAGCTAGACATCGTTTTTTGGTATTGGTGGGTGCTAGCAGTATTTTTATTGGGAGTAGAAATACTGGCGCCTGGCTTCTTTTTTCTGTGGCTATCTATATCAAGCTTTATCGTAGGCACAGTCCTCTTTCTATTTCCATTATCCACATTAGAAATACAGTTGTTAATTTTTGCAGCTCTTTCTATTGCCTCTGTCTATATATGGCGTCGATATGGAATTAAACATCGCCCCGCAACAGACCATCCTTTGCTCAACAAACGTGGAGCTCAATATATAGGCAGGACTTTTTCTTTGATTGAAGCGATTGAAAATGGCCGTGGGAAAATCAAAGTAGATGATTCTATCTGGCGAGTCCAGGGAGAAGACTGTCCAATAAAGACTAAAGTTAAAGTAACAGCGGTGAATAGCACTGTATTTGAAGTGACCATCGTTGAGCAAAAAACTGAAAAAGACAATTCTAGTTCATAGTTTCTTTGTTCTTACACCACTGCATTGTCCTATTACATCCCATTCTCGGCGCGATTTAAACCATGCTTTTTATCGCGTTAGCAATCGCGCCGGGAAGGCCTTCTACATCACCAATAAATTGGACTATAGCCTTTTTCTCGTTCCAATGCTATGCGTTGAAATGCATCTAATACTGACAATAATTTCATTTGAAATTTAAATTGTATGAGCGTATGCTTCAATTAAGATAACTGGAAAAAGCCAATCCTGATTTAACTAAGGTTATTCACAGGAACGGAAAGTCACGGATTCTTGAATCAAGAAAAAGCCGGATTGCCGAGTATGACATTAATCATGTTGTATAGGCAGTTCGGTTTTTTTTTGTTTATCGAAAAGGCTCCACTCTTTACCATGCGGAGCATGGGAACTAGAAATTGATATAATAAGGTTATACTCATGAATAAAAACAGTAACAAACTCTATAGATATATTTCAATCTTATGCTTTCTGTATTGTTTAAGCCCTGCAATACTAGCTAA
Organism: Methylococcaceae bacterium; assembly: GCA_048595505.1. Classification (GTDB taxonomy): domain Bacteria; phylum Pseudomonadota; class Gammaproteobacteria; order Methylococcales; family Methylomonadaceae; genus QPIN01. The sequence goes on along the minus strand of JBJPGG010000114.1, from coordinate 2,695 downwards.
AACACAGAAACAAATACAACTGGATGAAACGCCGCAAGGCCTATCCACTTATGAATGGGGCGGCATACAACAACAAATTAACACAGGCCAATACCGTGCCCATTCAGATACTAAAGGCGGTTATCGTGCTTCTAATTTGGCACAGGGCTGGCACATCCACTATGCAGCGGAGGGCACTACCACGCTAACACCGCGTAATAACCAGGCAAAACCTTATCATCTGGGAATGAAGTTAAGCGCAATCGGTTATCAAACCCTGCAATTGTTGCACAAACCCCAACAAATCAGCCAGCAAGACTTCACCATCAGTTATCAATGGAATGCCAATGTGCGTGAGCGATGGATCAATTCAGAACAGCAACTAGAACAATGGTTTGATATAGAAAAACGACCCAAAGGTGCTGAAAAAGGACATCCTCTAACAGTACAAATGACCCTGGATAGTGAACTTAAAATCACTCAAAACGGTAATAACATACAGTTTAGCAATACTAAGGGACTAGACATTACTTACAACAAACTCAAAGTTTGGGATAGTACCGGAAAAGAACTTCCGGCCCGAATGCAATTGGCAAGCAATACATTAAGTCTACTGGTAGATGATAGCACCGCTCGTTATCCATTGACAATTGACCCCCGTTTTCAGCAACGCGCTTATTTAAAGGCTTCTAATACGGACTCGAGTGACGTGTTTGGGTTATCTGTCTCTATTTCTGGCGATACGCTGGTCGTGGGTGCTTTTGGTGAGAGTAGTAACAGCACAGGAGTAAATGGCAATCAGAGCGATAATTCAGCTAAAGATTCTGGAGCGGCTTATGTTTTTATTCGCCGTGGATCAACTTGGGTACAGCAGGCTTATTTAAAAGCTTCAAATACAGAGAGTGGTGATTTATTTGGGATTTCTGTTGCTATTTCGGGTGACACTGTAGTGGTGGGGGCTGAGGGAGAGAAAAGTAATAGCTCTGGTGTAAATGGAAATCAAAATAATAATTCAATTAAATCTGCTGGGGCAGCCTATGTTTTTACCCGCAGGGGGGGAACATGGGCTCAGCAGGCTTATTTAAAGTCTTCAAATCCTGATGCTAATGATTTATTTGGAAACACTGTTGCCATATCTGGTGAGTCACTAGTGATTGGGGCTTTGCTTGAGGACAGCAACAGCACAGGATTGAATGGCAATAAAAACGATAATTCAGCTAAAGATTCTGGAGCTGCTTATGTCTTCATCCGCAGTGGTTCAACCTGGACTCAACAGGCTTATTTGAAAGCTTCCAATACTGATGCTGGAGATATTTTTAGTTCTTCAGTAGCTATTTCTGCTAATACGCTGGTGGTGGGGTCAGAGGGAGAAAGCAGTAACAGTAACGGAGTAAATGGCGACCAAAGTGATAATTCAGCAAATTACTCTGGAGCAGCCTATGTCTTCACTCGCAATGGTTCAACCTGGACTCAACAGGCTTATTTGAAAGCATCTAATACGAGTATACTTAATTCTTTTGGGAACTCTGTTGCTATTTCAGGAGGGACACTGACTGTGGGAGCACCTGGAGAGAGCAGTGATAGTACGGGGGTAAATGGCGATCAGAGTAATAATTCAATACTAACATCTTCTGGAGCAGCTTATGTCTTTACACGGATGAACTCTATATGGGCTCAGCAAGCTTTTTTAAAGGCTTCTAATACAGGTTTTAACGACCAATTTGGCGAATCTATTGCTATTTCTGGCGACATGCTGGTAGTTGGAGCTATAAACGAGAGTAGCAATAGCACGGGGGTAAATGGTGATCAAAGTGATAATTCAAGAGAAGAAGCTGGGGCAGCCTATGTTTTTTCCCGTAGTGGCTCAATATGGAGTCAACAGGCTTACCTGAAAGCCTCGACTATAGATTTCCCTGACGAATTTGGAATTTCTGTTGCTCTGTCCGGTAATAGTCTAGTGATGGGAGCTCAAGGAGAGGATAGCAGTAGTACAGGAGTAAATGGTGATCAGACTGATAATTCAGCACAAGCAGCCGGAGCAGCTTATGTTTTTGAGATGACAAATGTTAGGCCACTCGTCGAAAGTTTATCAATTCCAATACAAGCTGTAACAGATGATGCCGAGGAGAATCTTAACGACGGTGATGTTTCACTGTTTAGTAGCGATTTAGAGTTAATTCAAGATGAATTAAAACCGCAAGTAGTGGGTCTGCGCTTTCCTTTAAGTATTCCGGCTGGAGCAACCATTTTAAAAGCCACGCTTCAATTTACCGCAGATGAAACCAGCTCTATCCCGACTAATCTGGTAGTGTCTGCAGAAGCGACAGCCCACGCCCTAACCTTCGCTGACTTAGACTCCGATATTTCCAATCGTCCTCTGATATCTACAAGCATACCCTGGACACCACCTGCATGGAGCTTAAAAGGTGAAGCAGGTCCAGATCAACAAACACCAGACCTTTCTACACTCATACAGGAGCTTGTGGACTATGGCGACTGGGGGCAAGGGAATTCCATCGCCTTCATTATTTCTGGCAATGGCATCCGAGAAGCAGAATCTTTTGATGGAACGGCTCCTCCTGTATTGCATGTAACTTTTGAAAACGAATCACCAGCTGAAATGTCCTACTCTATAGGGGATATTGGACCAGGCGGTGGTATTGTATTTTATACCAGCAATGAGGGATTGAATGGCTTGGAAGTAGCGCTAGAAAAC
>JBJPGG010000113.1:0-23574 GCA_048595505.1 Methylococcaceae bacterium | reverse complement strand
CTTCATAGTCCTCACAGGTCTTTGTTGCTAAGGAAATGGTTGCCTCAGCCCGAATCAACGCGTTTTGAAATAAATCATACAGTCCAGGGTTAATTCGCTGCAAAATCAGTGCAGGTAATGCACTGATGGCAGAGGTTACAGCCCCTACTGTTCCAATGATCAGTTTGTCCTTTATCCCTTTTAAGCTATTCAACTGATCGGAAATACCTTTTAATGGATCGAAGTTGCCGCAGCTATACCCTAGTCCATATTCATAAGACGCATCTAACAAGACTGTTTTAACGTCAGCATTAGCGGGTAATGAAATGGAGCGAGCACCGCCTATTTGATAATAGAATGCACTGTTATTGCTATTTGAAGCGGGAGCTGCTAAAACGTCCTGTGAGAAAAATAAAAAAACACCTAATAATTCAAATAAAAATCGTCTATTTTTTTTCATCGTCTTTAATTAGTAATAACAGGGATTGGATAAGGAAGGACCTGGATTTTAATTAATACGCCAGTCCCCGTTTCACAACAGGTATAGGGCCGCCAGAGAGTGTAACTATATTCCCCATCCTCTTGAACCCTGCCCCCTCCCCATCCCGTTGTGGATGTTGTGTCGTTTTCACCAAACACGTGGCATTCCGAGTCACCTTGTGTGATTTGCCACCAGCCATTTTCACTGGTGTTTTCATCCAAACTCTCTGGTGACCAGGTTATTTTATCGTCACTAACGAAGACCCTATTTCCCAAAATTGACAGATAAACATGAGGCTCACCCTTACGGGTAATGATATCGCCCACTCGTTGCGCAATAATGCCTGACGCTTTAGGTTCAGAATGTTGGATAGTCCATCCCGTGCGAGGATAAACCGCCCCCCAAGAATTCGCTGGCCAGCTTCCTATTTCTTTTAAACCGGGAACGATTGCATCAGCTGTTAGTATGTCAGGAACACCCCAACGCCAGCCCGTAGTGTCTATCACCGAAGAAAAATAAGGAATCAATGCCTTAGTATTAGACGGGCAATAAATTTGTCCTGTCAACGGATGACCATAGGCAATCGCATCCTGATATATTAGGTTATTGTGATTTCTATTTTGAGTGTCATCACGCACGTTATCTTCAACTCGATCAACACCCTGTTCGTTTGACACGGTCACAATGACATCAGGATTGAAGTGGCCATATAGGATTGTTGTGTCACTACCGAAGTAATAATACCAATAGCAGATACCAATCACTCTGAACTGTAAACAGTTATTTGCAGCGTTCACCGGTAGACTGAATAAACACAGAATCAGCAGTGTTTGGAGATATTTACTTTTTTTAAGGGTCTCTATCGCACGGTTCACTGTAAATTCTCCCATTGCCGATACAGTAATAAGGCACGAGACAGGTCTGTTACACCATAGACAACCGACTTGCCATGATTAAAGACCACAGCCGGTTGACGTGTCAATCCATAGCCGGTACCAATAATGACAGCCTGAAAAGCATCATTGAACATTTTTGACAGGGCTGGCTGGCCTATTTTTTTAATGCGTCGCTGCATTTCTGCCTCGGCTGCTTTTTGGCCCTTCGGCAGATTTGCCTCTAACTGTTCAGAGACCATACGCTTACCGTCATCTAAATTGTAATGCCTTATTTCAATCCCCTGTTTCAGCAAGGCATCAATGCCCGTGATGGGATATGAGTCACTGGTAATGACTTCGATAAACAGAGGTTCTGCAGCCAATGCATTAAAGCAGATGCCAAACAGCATTGTGATCAGTGTTATAGAGGATTTTTTAAAGGGATAAAATTTCATTATTTACCACTCCTGTTCCGGCTTATTTCCTCAGCCACATAGTGAACCGCTTCAATTTCTGTACAGCCATGCTCTCGCATCAGTTCATGCCGTCTGGCTTTTTCATCTTTTTCAGTCATCGCCAATGCAAGCGCAAGCGCTGGCGGTACATTTCTGAACAGCAATTTAAGGTTATCGGTCAGCATAACGCCTTCAGTATACTGACGGGGGGATTTTCTAGCCGCCAACAGCATGGTCTTTTCTTCTTCAGTCAGGTCTTTAAACCGTGCAATCTGTTCAACCTCTTCTTTAGGCATCACCAGACACATCCACCATTCGAGCATATTGAGCATTTTCTTACTGGCATCGGGAAAATCTTCTAGGTTTTGAGTCGCAATCCAGAACCATGCCCCCAGTTTTCGCCACATTTTTACGATCTTGATTACATAAGGTGCCAGTAACGGATTGGTGGTGATAATGTGACCTTCATCGGTAATGACGATGGTCGGCCTATCATCATTCTGATGCTGTTCAACTAGGTTATGAATGTGATTCATCAAGCCAATGTAGGCGACAGTCAACTGGTCCTCATAGCCTTCCCGGGCTAAAATACCCATGTCGACAATAGTGACATCTTTATCAGGCCAACGCACACCAGGGCGATTGAAGAAATGTCCTGCAGTACCGCTACAGAAAAGACTCATACCATCAGCCATTTCAACGGCTCTTTCTTTACGTTTTTCCAGCTGATCAGGCAGATTTCTCAAGGCATTTGCAACATCTTCGGTTAAAACCTGCTCACGCCCTGCTTCAAAAACTGTTTTGGCGGCCAGTAAAATGGCATTGCGTATCATCAGCCGATCCGCTCTAGTCATCCGGTCATCCTCACGGGGATCGCCGCCCGTAATCATGATGCGGGCTGCGATCTCCATTTCACCCAGCAAATCACGATTCTCATCCTCAGTATCAATTTCTTCATCGACGATAGATGCGGTTAAATCATCGTCATCAAGAATTTGAGTATCTGCACCCTGTTTATTGTATTCATCCAATAGCTTCAGTGCTTCGCTGAAAGGCGGCAGGCTGACATCCGCATTGGGTGCCATGGTGACCTGGTTGACAGTGACATCTTTGGTTTGCAGATACTGTCCCAGCAAACCGAACGAATTACCGGCTTCAATAATGAATATTCTCGGCCTGTATATCGCTATCATTTGCAAAATCAAGTACACCAGCGTAGCTGATTTTCCTGCCCCAGTCGGCCCGATAATCAAAGCATGGGCATTTTTCTTGCGATCATGAAAATTTAGCGGATCAAACATCAGCGGTTCAGCACCGCGATTGAAAAACAGCATGCCTGGATTTCCTGTGCCAGTAGACCTGCCATAAACGGGAGCCATATTGGCAATATGCTTAGAAAAAATTAATCGCGACCGTCTTGCATGGCGTTTGTCATGCTCAGGGTTATATCCCATCGGTAAGTTTCTAATATAGGTGTCCAACGGGATGAGATCATCTCTCTCCATAATGGGCTGTATGCTATTCGATAGCAGCAATGAACTGATTTCATTAATTTTTCGATGCAGATCAGGTTCGTCATTCCCCTTGACATAAAAGGCTATTTGCACCGGGTATAATTTATTGCCTTTGGCTATTTCCATAATGGCCTTTTCGGCATCGATGGCTGCCAATTTGGCCTCGGCATAATCCCCAACAGAGCCTCGCTTCACATTATCTAAATGGTTACGCACTTCATCCTGAGCCTTAATTGTAATCGTCATGGACAAAATGGTATCTTCCGGCATTCTGTCAAAGGTGGCGTAGATATGATCACCCACTTTGCGTTCTGCCCCGAAAAGCCCCACATCAGGGATGCGCCTTAAAGACTGAACGGTGATTGTTTTATGCGGTTTTTGATCAAACCACCAAACGCCACTTTCTTCATCTGAATGAGGCATACCCAACATCAATGACTCTGCAAAGGCATAGCCAAAAGGCATATTTTCATCATCAGGGTACGGTGCTATTTTTAGCAGGGCATCGGTATCTCCATCGGTAGCGGCAGGCTGAGGATTAAACCACCTGAACATCCATTCGTATAGTTCACTGCCTCCGCATCGAGTGGCTTTAATGCCTGCCGATGACAATGAGGTAATTAGCTTGGAAACAGTATCTCTGAGCTCATCTTCAGGTGAGGTGTTGTGATAGCTGTATACGGATGTTGTGGGTTTTCTGCGACGATAGAGTGTTGCTCTTATGATTCTATTTTGTCCTCGCCAGGCACTGCCCGTTACCTGCTCATCTTCAAAAAGTCCCCCGGGCTGTGAAATGACCTTCAGATGTTCACTTAACTCGTCCAGGTAAGCTTCAGACAACACACTGCCTTGCGCTCTAGGGTGAACATAATTGCGAACGTGGTCCACTGTACTGGAAAGATCGGCATCATCCTGAAGATACAGTTGAAAAACCCAGGGACTTTCAGGCTCTTCCGGCAATGAAGTCAGTACCGTTTGCAGTTTGTCACGCAGATCCGCTAGAAATTCTTCTGTTCTCGCTTCCGAGCCGACTGTACCAATACGAAACAATGCACCGACACTGAACCCGTCATCCAGCAGAAAACTTTGTGTTTCTGCACTGTATTCCAGCCAAGGCAGTAAATTGGTAAAGGAAGAGGGCCGTTCATAGCTTTTGCGTATGCTGGCCTGAGTAGGTGCACGGTCTGTAGTCCTGCGCCTCTGTTTTGTTGGGTCAAGCTTTTCGGCTTTAGGTTTTTTAGCAGATGCGGTAGAAAAAATGGCCATTAGTAACCCTCCGATACTTCACCTGGCAGGGCGTATTCTGTTTGCCTATACATAGTAAAGGCCGTGGAATAGCCAGGCACAGGATGGCGTTCACCTTTACTCAAGTGCGGAAAAATATACATCATCAGCGTTTTATTTTTCAATCGCGGAAATATTTGCTGAATTTCATTGTGTGCGGTTCGGGTGTAGCCCGTCAGATCATGATTGTTGCCGTCATGCCGACGGGCAATAAGTCCCTCACTTTGCTTTGCATCAGCCTTGCTTACTGCCCGGTCATGTTCATTCTCGCCACGTTCCTCTGGGTCTGATTCGTTTTGATGGGCAGGTGGCTCACCGCTAAAATGACCTTCATAAACCTGCTTCATGGTCGGCCCGTCTTGTGGCAGGATGTTGTCCTTGGCCCCCATGCAGCCGCTCATAAGAAGACTGAGGCTAATCAAGATCGCTATATTCTGAGTTTTCATTGTAGGCATAACTTGTTTTTCTCCCATTTTGTTCATAGTCAATAGGCAATTCAACATCGATATGGATAGCCAGCTCTTTGCCTGTATCCACATAAACAACATCAAAAGACTGAGCCATTCGTTCCCGTAAATAAGCACTCACTTCAGAGGCACCGCCTGAGAGCGCTTTCCCCCCCGCATATTTCACGGCATCTCCTGTGATCACTGAGGTTGTAACGCCGCCTAGCGCAGAAACCGAATTAGTCACTTCGCCCTGGCTAAAGGCACCCGCAGCTGCTTCTGCAATGGATGCTAAAATACGACCGGAAAGATAAGTTGTCGCATTACTGATGCGAGTACCGGTAACACAGGGAATGCCCCGTCTGTCTGAAATCCAGCCCAGCGATCTATCTTCACCTGACCCACCTCCAGACCCCTGATTTTGCTGTTTGAGGTTTTTCTGATCATCAGACGAAATGGTTCTGACAGTGCCATCGGAAAACATATAGGTGACTGAATGCAGCTGGCCTCTGACGCATGACAATGTCCAGTCTCCTGTTGATTTACCGCTGAATATCATGCCGTCAAGTCCGGGCATTTTGATGCCGTTCGCCGCCAAGTTTTCTTTTCCGACAATCACTTTAAAAGGAAATGGATCTTCAACGGTGCCATTCTTTGGTATCCGACCGATTAAGGCCGTCATCCCCGTTGAACCGATCAGAGTAGAGTTTCGTGGCACGGTATAGGCGGGGCGATCTTTTTTCGTAAATTCATCGGCAGTACTTTGCAGATATTTTTCGGTGGCTCCCGACAGCTGATTGTCTCTCTTTAATAGCCCACCCGATGAAGGAGTAAGATAGGCAACGGCTCCCGTATCACTTGTTTGCGTTCCCAACGGTTCCACCCAAACTATCTCAGATGAACCTTCAATACCACCAGGCCCACCTGTCAAACCAAAGCCCACAGGGATATCACTCATATTTTGTGAGGTTTGATTCTGCGCCTCTGTCAATTCTTCCAGTCGTGCCTTAAAAAAATTCATTTGATCGGTCACGCCCCCCATTAGCTGGGATTGATTTTCATCGCGTACTTTGTTTATCTGTGCCAGCAGTTTATTTCTAAGCGAGTCCTCTATTTCTTGCTTTTGCGACAGTAGAGATTCGTTTTGCAGGCTTTGTTTAGACGATAGACTTTCCAGTTCAGCGACTTTCGCTGTTAATGTACGAATAGTATCTGCCGGTGAATCTGCATCAGGTACCCCTGGAATAGGAACAGCCGTCAGCTGTGAATTATCTTGATTATCAGAATTGCAGGATTTGAGACCAACGAACATCAGCATCAGCATCACTACACCGGCAATAATAGGCAATATCTTATTTGATCCCATGCTAAATCACCATTTCATGAAAGGGTCTATCTGATATTAGATAGACTGCAGTGGTATCTGACTCTGAGCCTGCCGGATGCAGTCTGGCATGCTGAAAAGTCGCGGTACGCCAGTCACCGCGTAAAAGACGAGGATCTAAAACAATGTCAGTACTGCCTGTGTTTTTCAGCTCAACAGCGGTGACATAAAACGAGCCGCTTTGCCAGCTGGCAACAGGCGTTGCCCGTATTGTTTCACCGCGCATTAAATGGCTGATGGGTCGCCTGACAATTGAAACGCGATGAATGTTTGCACTTGCCTTTAGCAATCTGGCAGGCGCATACACTTGGTGAGCCGCAAAACGAGTTAACCCTATATAGCCGGGTTTTTTAGACTTTTTTGAGGCTGAATTTAATTGAACACCGGCTTTAGGTTCATTTCCTGCCCTGCGATTTTTAAAGATCACTTCAATAGGTGTCACAGACCAGGCTTTTTTACTGGCCTTAAGATCAATCAGATAAATTCGGTTGCTTTGAATTTCCCGTATTTCAATGCGCTGTGTATCAAAGGCTTCACTGGCTTTCCAGTACACCGTTCCCTGATTACTTTGCGTTCTTAATTTAGAACTTATCATGGGAGGAATGCCGACACGCACATCGGCTGGAAATGAAACTAGACGCTCTTTTCCAATAGGCAAGGTAATACGCAATGGCACTTTATCCCAAAATAGTCGCTCAACTGCACCTGCTGAACCACTGTTAGCGACTAACATCCCTAGCACGAGTTGTATTAATAAATGTTTGAATGGCATATTAATCTCCTGGCGGTGTCGTGTTTTTTTCTTTAGAACTGGCGGCAATATCAGCTTCGGATAACCGCTTTGGCCCTTCGCTGCCAAAGCCATTTAAAGCCAGTCCCCATGGATTGGTTTCAGGGTCTATCTCATATCTCACCACTTTGACGGGATACCGGATCAGGACATTTTTAATATCCATTCCTCTAACTGACTCTTTGATTCTGAAATCTACCCAGACAATCCAGCTGTTTTTATCAATAATATCAACACGACGTTCTTCATAACCCTGTCCTGCAAGGGGTTGAATGCTGCGTGTTCTGCCTGACAATTCGCCTTTTTTTCCTCTGACATCAAGATCATTGATCAGATACTCTCTAAACCTTGGGGTTAAATAAGGCGACATATTAAATATTTGCATCCCATAGTCCTCCTCTCCATTTTCTGCCCAGTGATAAAGCTGCTGAAATATATAGCTTGTAAAAGTGTAGATATTGGCGGGTCTGATCTCACCTGCCCTTAATACCGCTCCAGAGCGTATATCCGGTGGAATATGAATTCGGATATCATTTTTTGCTCCATTCCAGCCATACCATAAAGAAAAGTTGATAATGACAAGTAAGGCCATCCCCATTCTTAGCGTAGCAATATGAGCTTTTAAGCTTTCGTTAAGGTCGGCATATTTCATAATAAATAGTGTAAATAATTATCGGTAATCATCAGAACGGCCTAGATCCCATAAACCGCCCTTGAGTATCAGTTGCGTTTTTTTCAGGCCCATTTCACTTAACTTTATTGCGACACGGTGCTGATAGTAGTTATCCGGCCGACCACGCTTGATGTGCTGAAAATACGTTGAGCCAAAAAATATGGTCAATAAAATACCCAGTGTGGACAGCCCCAGACCTATCATGATTACCCCGAAAAGAGCACCAATAATAAGGCCTGAGGGTACCCAAAAGATGACACCGCAAAGCAAAATGACACCCAGTTCAGAATTAGTGCTGCCTCTGAATATGACAGGCTCTTGATTCAACCTGTCCGCTAGGGTTTCGGTTTCGTCGTTCATGCTTAGATAACGTTTGATGCCTCAGTTAGCAAGAAGCTGATAAAGATCATCACGCCTGCGGCCATCACAGCAGTCAAGCCAACTTCTCCCCATTCAGCTCTTCCAGCCCTGGCTTCATTAAATTTAGAGATAGTGATCCAGGCAATCCACAAAAATGCCACCACGGCAATTGTCAGCCCAAGTACCAGCCCAGAATCTTTGACATATCCCTTGATAAGATCTAGCCAGTTTCCTGCATCGGGAGTCGTGCTCGGTGCAACGGGTTTAGGCAGTGCTGCCAGCACATCGAAACTCAGTGCAAACAGTAAGGCCGATACAACTGATGTATTGCGTGTCATTATTTTTTTGATGTTTTTAATCATCTTTTTGTACCTTTTGAATTGTTAATTTAATGTGAAGCCAATAACCATGGCAACGACTGCTGCTCGAGCAACAGTAAAAATCAAGTCATAAAAATCCCCCTTCCCGGTTTGCCAGGCTTTAAATTGTGCATAAGCTATCCATGCAGCCCAAAGCAGGTAGATCACCGCCAAAGTCATGGAAACCACCAGCAATAAATCAGCAGGTGCCTGACCGCCTGTTGATGCTTTAAAGGCTGAAATCTGTTTTGTTGACATTGCCATCGTTGAAACCCAACTTAATGGCGATAGTCGCCTTTCAAGGGCGGAAAACTTCTAGGCTGTGTTCTTGGTGCAGCCAGGTGCTCTTCAATGCCCGCTTTAATCCGCAGAATATCCAGTGCCAGCCAGTCATATTCAAACTGAATACGTGCATCAGCATTTGACTGTGATCCTGCCTCTGTGATTAACGGTTTTAACGCTTCCAGCTCGTGAACAATTTTCGCTAGGGCAACACGTTCACCATCGGCATCAGCCTGAGCAAATGTCGATAAACTGAACAGTACAATTGAGATGAAAACTTTAAATCTCATGGATAAATCTCCGGTAAAGAACACTGGAGTCCATTATCAAGAGATTACAATTAATTAATATAGAAAACCCTAACTGAAAACCAAGTAGGTTTTTTAATGCTTGATATTAAAGGGATGTTTAAAATAGTGGGTGATATGACGTAGCAGCGAACGCGTTTTTTTATTGGCTTTAATCGTGTTTTTCAGACAGTAATATTTTTTCTTTTAAAATGATGAAACACATAATATATTCATATATAATAAATATGAATAATCAGGAGTTTTAATCATGGCAACAACAAGCCTTAGTCTTGGCGAACATTGGGAAAGTTTTATCAAAAATCAAATTGTAAGTGGGCGTTATGGTTCGGCAAGTGAAGTTGTTAGAGATGCGCTACGAAATTTAGAAGATAAAACGGATAAATTACAATCTTTACGGTTGCATTTATCAGAAGGGGAGATGCAAGCAAAACGCGGTGAATTTGTAGAAGATTATTCTATAGATAGCATTATTCAAAGTTTGGATAATGAAGAATGAAAAAAAAATTTAGAATTACCCCGCGCGCTCAAGAAGATTTAAAAAATATAGGTCGCTATACCCTTAGAAAGTGGGGCGTAAAACAACGTAATATTTACTTACATCATTTTGATAATTCCTTTGAATTATTGGGGTATAATCCGAAGATAGGAAGAGAAAGGGCCGATATAAAAAGCGGGTATTATTCATATTTACAAGGTCAACATGTTATTTTTTATACCCTAAATAAAGAGGCTATTGATGTGATTGGTATTCCGCATCAACAAATGGATATTTTAAATTATTTTAATTGAGCTAAAAGCCTCCAATGCAATGAATGATGGGGATTTCTTTTACTTCTGACGGAATGTTTAATTAACCTCGTGACATGCTTTATTTTTTATCCACTGACGGCTATAGATATTTTTTAAAGGTCGATGCCATCACCGTCACAGAAACAGCAAACAGCACAGCAAAGGGCAGTACAATTAAATTGGGATGTACACTCACCGGCATAGCCAGGTAGATAATCCATGGCAAAATCAGGCTGGGATAGAGCACTTTTTTTGCCCAGTGATAAACAAACGAACTTTCTCTGCCGCCACTCCATCGCCTGATATCTCGCTGTACCAGTCCATCAACCAGTCCTAGCATCGCCAGTAGTACAAATGCCGGAAAGGCAAGAATCAACACGGCAAGACGCACGGCAAATATTTGGATAACCACCATCGAAGCCAGAATATAGTTCTCTACAATCTTATAGTAATCATGCAGTTTTGTTCTGAACCCTGCCATCCTGCCTTGCGTTGCCTGTGTCGGTGTAGCCAGCCAGATAACAGCTGACTGCATGCCTGTTGTAACAAAAGTTACCTGATAAAAGCTATCTGCAAAACTTCTGGCAAATTGTGCAGGCTTGTCCACAATGGCACTGCGCTTAAAATCCTCATTCAAATAGCTAAGCTCCTGGACCAGCATCTTTTCACTGTGCTGAATCCCCGGCTCTTCCCAATATTCAGTCGCCATGCCTACCCATTCAATAATAATTGAAAAGAATAAGGTGAGCATTAAAAAAATAATGATCTGCATCATGCGAATAAGGGTGGCGGATATCATGCCGTTCTCAGTCGTCTGATGAGCAGAATTTTTGCTCTGTGTATTGCTGGCCATTAGCTTGCCCACCAATGGTCATTGGTCAAATAGCGCTTGGTCATTTCTTTTGATATTTCCTGTAGGTCTTTAGGGATAAGGTCATCATCCAGCTTTGATGGCAATGGCATTCTGATTTTCCACAGGTTGCCTCCTTCCAATAAAGCAAATGCTTGCCCCTTGGGTAGAGCCATAATGGTTGCAGGGGCTATCAACGGTGCCTCTGTAACAGAAATACGATCTTCATTTTTTGAGGTGAAATCAACCGATGAGCTGGGATCGCCTGTGTCATTAACACCGGAAACCTCCATAATAGTAGTGACTTCACAGCTATCTACCTGATTGGTGAGCATTTCCGCAGTGACCAGCTCTTTTACCCGCAACATGATCAAGGTATTAAAGTTACCGGCTACCTGCCCTGCTTTGGCTTTATTGCCAATCCTGGCTTCAACATCAGACCAGGTTTGTGTATAGGCGGTTACCTGAAACCCTGCCCCACCGGCTTTATTCAGCAACGGGATAAACTCATCGCCGATCAACTCGTTAAATTCATCGGCATGAAGGGAGATCGTTGGCATCTGCTCTGTTTTTTCCTCATCAGGCATCCCATAATCTGTCCCATGCTTGTATATTTCGCCTGAAACAGAAACCAGGTCGGCAAACATTGAATTGCCAACAGCTGAGGCAACTGCCATATCGGATAGAGCATCCAGCCCTACATAAACAATCCCTTTTCTTCGGATAATTTGACGCCAGTCGATAATAGGACGGGTATCATCCATGTCGGAATAGTCAGGTGAAATCAATTCTGCCACCTTACCTGATATCAGCTTTTCCATTAACGGCAATAATGAGGCAACAATCTTGTCAAAGTACGTTTTATCATACTCAAAAGCTGATCGAAGACCATCAGCAATAGGATCGTAAAAGCCGTTTTCCTTGGCATAGCGAACCAGCGCGATGGCTTCGTGAGTACGTCCTTTTAATGCGAATGGCAGATCACGTTCATTTATATTTCCAGCGATGTCTTGTACCTGCTTTTCCCATTCAGGTGGTGCTGCATCAGGAAGCCATTGCCGGTAATACAGAACCAGCAGCGGTTCAATATTGGTAATGTATCGGGTGATCTTTTGATAATCAGGACGAATTCCCATTTTTACCAGAGCGGCCGCAATCATATTGGTAAACCGCCAGGCAAATTCCTTAAAGGCCGCTGAGTTACCTTCGCTGGGTAAAGCGTTGGTTAGACGGGTAGCAATTTCGGTAATTCTTGAGAAATTGCCAATGGCATTGTAACGGCAGGATATTTCAGGGTAGCCAAGATGAAAAACATACAGCTCGTCACCTCGCCCTGCCCTTTTTGCCTCTGCAATGATTCGTTTCATTAAATCAGCATCGCCTTTGGGGTCAAACACAATAACCGTGTCGCCTCTGGCAATATCTTGGGTAATCAGTATTTCTGCAAGACGCGTTTTGCCGACACGGGTCGTTCCTAATACCAAGGTATGTCCTACGCGTTCGCGTAAATCCATAGTGACATTCTTTTCTTTCATCTCCACTGCATGAATTTGCGGTTTACCGCCCACGGGAGGTAACGGGCGGAGAGGGTTCCACCAGGCATTCTCCCGTAACAGCAAAGCAATCACTTTCAGATTGGGAGTCTCTTCCCAGCGTATTTCTAGCTGTCTGGCTAATTTATATAACGGCGACTGATCTATATACTTTCTAACTTTAGGGCTGAGTGTATCGCGCAGGCGTTGAGTGTGCTGCTGCTGCCACAAAAAACCTTTGCCTAAAAAAAGACGGTACTGGCTAACAGGGATTTCTTTTGCCGTCAGCATATATTCTGGCATTTTTCGCATATTGCGCTGATAGCGAAGAACATACAGGGCTTCTGCACCTCTGGCAAATCCAAAGATAAAAAGTAGAAAGGCTGTTCCATACCCTACGGAGGGTGTCATCATGAGTGACCAAGGTGCCAGGACAGCAATAAAAGCCGTGCCAAAGGCACACAGAGAGGACCATAATTCAATGGGAGGCCGTAACAGAGCTTCTAACGGATAGTTTTTTTTGTTCATGGCTCTATCCTTGCCAGAAAGGCTGAAGCAGAACAGTGTTTAAGAGAGGTTTTATCTGATGTTTTATACTGCACGGGATTCTCCTCAATGCATTCAGGGTGATATAAACCATTGTAACCAGAGATCGAAGAGAAAATCACAAAAAACCCTAACTCAAAACGTAGTAGGTTTTTTTGCTCAGAATAAAACAGTCTTTTTAGGATTCCCCTCGGGAGATTCGTGCAATATGTTTCATCACTCAATCTGAATACCTGACGGCCCGTTTCTTTTGCTTGGGCTTTTGTCCTGGGGAATGGTATCGGCCTATTGCCTTTTTCCATTCACCGGCTATTTTGTACTCATTCTGTAATATCCTGGCACCCGTCCGGGTGTTGTTAAAAGGGTCTAACGCCTGCCACGGTGTTCCTAGCTTTTTATGATGATATCGCCAGTTCACTTGCATGATGCCGATATCAATCGATTTAATGCCTTTTTGAAGAAAGCTCATCAGACCTTTGTATGCTGATCTTCTTGTCGGGTATCGCCTTGGAACCCCAGCTACATTAAGGGTCCATGGCCAAGGTTTGTAGACCCCCGGTTTAATTGTTTTGCCACTTTCTGCATAGGCTATGCCATAGAGAATAGTCGAAGGGACATTATATTCCATGGCAATGCGTTGATAGGCGGAAGGGACTGTTTCCGCTTTTACCGAAATAATCTGACCCACTGCGGTCAGTATAAAAAATAATAGGCGGATGTTAACGGGTAGCAATACTGGTGTCATTTTGCAATTCATTGATAGCTTCCGGTATGGCTCCACAAAGAAGCTCATGTGCTACCCATTCCCTTGCGTCCGCTTCCTGAGTAAAATGAATGACTAGAGTAAAGGCTCCAACCGCTGAGCAAGGAATGATTTTCCAGCCTTCTTCCATCGACAATACTGGCACTATATCCCGGGTAGTACACGCAATCTTACGCTCTAATAGATAGAAGAATGCGCGTTGCAGATCGCTTAGCCGTTTTCCTGCACGAAGGTATTGCGTTAACAACTGAACGAAACAAAAATCCCACACAAGATACTTATCTGTTCTTCTTTCTAGAATATGCCCCCACGTAAATTCAAACCCCTCTGACTCGTGGTATTGTTTGGTTGGACTGTCTTTATCGCTCATTATTATCCCTGATCTTAAACTGTATTCTTCTAATATACACTCTGGTATACCAAGTGCTTGCTTTTCTCTTGCCTTAAATTGAGAGAGGTAGGTGGTATTGATGAGTGTTGGCGTTGTTCTTATTGTCTTTGGCATGAGTTTGATTGTCATTATTAATGCATTATTGTCTCTAAACACCCGGATGCACAATACTACAGCAACTAAGTGACAAAATAGGGTGATAACACTATATATAATAGTTGTTACAGTAAATCTTGCCTAGATTAGGGTTAATTGGCACCATTCACCTATCACTAATATTGAATTCTGGTCAGTTTTTTTGAGTGATAACTAAAGACCAGGGGAACAGAATTTATCGCTTTTTTAGTCAGTTTAAACAGCGTTCCTTGATCATGGTTTAGGGTAATACCACCACTTTTAAGACGTTTAGCATCGATACTGTGTTGTTTTGCCCAGGCCCTGATTTTATTATTATCTTTCTTACTGTTAGTATCCGTAAAATAAATGTCGATATGCAGGTCTTTAGTCATGTCATCATTCATCACTTTGCGGAGGGTTTCATTGCATTTTTCGCACGGCTCAGTTTTTAGAAAAACCAGAATGCGATCATTGGGTTTGAAAACGCTGTTATCTGTCAGGCCCAGCAGAGAGGTGTCAATTATTTTCTCATTAGGATAAAGCAGAGCGGTTGCTTTATTATATGCAAACTGAAAAGCTAACGTTTTTTCCACGTCATCATGCAACATTCTTGCCCATAGTTCCGCGTACTTTCTCCTTTCTTCATCGCTTCTGGCATGTGTACCCAACACTTCAATCGGCGATATGTTTTTAGGGCTTATACTGCCTCTAATGCCTTTCATTAGTTGTTTATACCGAGTCCATTCTGCCTCTGACAATGACCACTGTTTACGACGAATCTTTGTTTCACCAAGCGCCTTATTTTTTGAGAGGGTGTGTTCCAGCTGTTTTTCTTTAGTTTCAGTCGCTATGACTGGATTCAGTAAAAGACTGAAAAGTATTAAAAGAAAACAAATTGAATATTGATTCATGATCTGATTAAATTTTAATTATGATTTAACGAACAACTCTTTAATAACACCTCGGTTATTAGTAAAGACGGCCATCCGCCCAAAACGGTCAATACTTTTTACCTGCCATCTGCCATTATCTACAGACTGCCCGACGGTTAGCTCATGTAATTGACCGTACAGCCTAACCACAGCATAAGCATTGTCACCCCATTGATCGACGCTGACTAAAGTAAAAGGCAGGGTGACTGTCTTATATCGATAAGATTTTTTCTTTTTTGTTCTGGCATAAGATTTTCGTGCTTTACTATTGTTTTGCAATTGATCAATTTGAACAGTTTGCGAAAAAATTTGAGATTTTAAATCACTGATTAACAAATCTTGGCTGTGTTGACGCTGATTATTTTCAGTTATTAACTGATTTAATTGTTCTTCCAGTTTTGTTAATTTTAATTTGATGACACTATTTGCTGTCATAGGTAATAAATCAGACTCATCAACTTCATTAGCCTCGTTAACAATACCGACCTTAGAGATGAGTGAAATTTTATCAAGGGAGCTGACTGAATCAACTGAATGACTCTTCTGGAAATCAACAGTGTTAGCAGAATTCTCTATATCATCTACTGGGTCAGCACTTTCTACATCTTCTATATCAACCAGAGCTAGTGCATTGTTGATGTCATTTTCATCCGAAGATGAAAATATAAACCCTAAAATAATTAACAATAGCAAGATACCACCCGCCATTGCTCCATATTTAATAAAGTCAGGTATCGGCTTTAGTGTCTCTAAACTCTCATCGTTACTGATAACATCCTGAATGTCTTCTCCCTGTTCAACAGCATCATTGCTCATAACATTTCTCCTGTGTATGAATCATCTAATCTATAACTGATAAATCGCCTCACCGGATCGTCAACCAATAAAAATGCGGGTGCAGTTAAGGTAATTAACGCATCTTCTAGCGTCATCGGGCCAATACGCCTGTGTACTCTAGGTAGCGACTTATTAAAGAATTCTGTCAATTCAACTTGGTGTATTTGTGGCTGCACCAGCTCATAACCGCTACGTTTTAACAGGTATCTTATCGCCTGGCCTACATTCCTTATGTCATCAGGAATTGATACGGTAATCAGTACTTGAAGTAATTCACGCTGTGAGTGGCTTGGTTTTGGTTTTATGCTGCTATAGCGACCCGTTTGAACACCCGTGATATTAATGGTCGAGGATTTTGGCAGTACCGGTAAGGGGTCTATCTTCTGTAAAACAGCCTCATGATTATCTTGAGGCGTTTTGTTGCCAGCATTTTTTCCTGATTGTGTTGTTGCGCAACCTGTTAACCCAAGATTTAGAATCAGGATTAAGATAGCGATGTCATTGCTGTTGAATAATTTCATGGTAGTCAGTCTTTTCGCGTTGGGACGAAAACAGTCTGGCTTATTAAGCTTATGTATTCAATGGAAAACCCTAACTGAAAACCAAGTAGGTTTTTTCTCACCCTTTTTTTACCCTTTTTATGGGTAGGCTCCTTTCCTTTATAAACCCCCTTCCCTTACGCTCTTTTAACCCTTTCCCCTTCCTTTTGTATTTTTGTTCCTGTCCTGTTCTTTTCCCTTTTCAACCCTTTTTTCTTTTGATCAACCCTTTCCCGTTATTATAACGACTCTGTATCTGGTCAAATAAATTGACACATCCTTAACAGACTCGTCAAAATTGCAATAAGAGAAAGCGCATTTTAGATAAAATGGATGTGCCTGTTTGTAAAGCGTGTCTACATGAAAATGCTTTATGCATTCTGGAACGAGCTGGATTAACAGAATTAACTAATCCAAAAAAGATACTCAATGTACTTAATGATGCACTTTTTCAGCAATACCAAACAACCAATGATCATGTGGCCAAGGCACAAAACCCCCACCTTAAGATTGTTGAAAATGGCAGTTTCAGCATCGCAACACCAGCACAAGAAGAAAAAGAAAGTGAGCCACTGCAACAATTTTTTCCAGAACGACACTATGTACCATTAACAGAAGTTCTAGCTACCGTAAATCAGCATTGTGGTTTCATTGATGAGTTGCAGCATTGGCAACAGCAACATATTCGTAGTTCGATTTCACATCGCTCTCTTTATGCAGGCGTAATCGGGCTTGGTTGTGGTATTGGTACCCGAAAAATGGGCAGAATTTCATCTCAGGTCACTGAAAGTGATATAGAACATGCTGTTAACTGGTATTTCTCATTAGAGAACATACACGCTGCTAATGACCGCATAGTAAAAACTATGGATAAGATGGAACTCCCAAATATATACCGTCGATCTCAGGACAAACTCCATACAGCCAGTGACGGCCAAAAATTTGAAGTACGTACAGATTCACTTAATGCCAACCACTCTTTTAAATATTTTGGTAAAGGCCAAGGTGTAAGTGCTTATACTTTCATTGATGAACGCGGTTTACTTTGGCATTCTCTTGTGATCAGTGCTGCTGAACGAGAAAGTGCTTATGTCATTGATGGTTTAATGCATAATGACGTAGTTAAAAGTGACATTCATTCAACTGACACCCATGGTTATAGCGAAGTCATTTTTGCAACTACTCATTTGCTGGGATTTTCCTTTGCTCCACGCATTAAGAACCTAAAGAAACAAAGCCTTTACATTTTTAAATCACATAAAAAAACAGATCAATCAGAGTGGAAAATTACGCCAGATAAATATATCAATGAGAAAATCATTGAAGATAACTGGGATGATATTTTGCGTTTGATTACAACAATCAAGCTCAAAGAAACCACTGCATCAGATATATTTCGGCGGATGAATTCTTATTCTAAGGAAAGTGACCTATACAAAGCATTGAAAGCGTTCGGACAGATTATTAAATCACTTTTCATTCTACGATATCTTGATGAACTTGAGTTACGGCAGGCTATTGAAAAACAACTTAACAAGGTGGAGTTAGCAAACCGATTTACCCGTGCTGTCGCAGTTGGAAATCCAAGAGAATATACTCAAGCTGAAAAAGAGGATCAGGAAATAGCGGAAAGTTGTAATCGACTTATCAAAAACTCTATCATTTGTTGGAATTATTTGTATTTAACTCAAAAACTTAGTCGGATGGAAAACAAAGAATCAAAGGATCGACTGTTAATAGCCATAACTACCCACTCTGTTATTTCATGGGCTCACATTAATCTGTTGGGTGAATATGATTTTTCAGACGAAAAACTCCAAGATTCTGTTGGAATTCTTCCTCCCAAAACGAGCCGCATAAAAGAATATGAAAATGGGAGTAGCTAAAATACATGCAAGATACAACCAACAATAGCTAACAAAAATTCCTATGTCGCGTTTGGTACCTTTATGCAGAAAGACCCAAGTATGGACGCTATTTGGTTGAAGTTATTCTAGATGGTGTAAATATCAATGATGAATTAGTAAAAAATAAATTAGCTGTATATAAAAAATATTAAATAGAGACGAGAATGTAAATTAATATGAATTGGAGTTAATTTCATTGCCACACATTATGCCTCCACCCTATTGTATTAGAAGAAGTGCGAATGAATAGAAATTAAGGAATCTAACCATGACCTACTGCTGAAGCAATGTCGGATCCGATTAATATCCATAGTTTATGTGGCTATTTAAATGAACTTAAATTTACAAGATACCAACCTTTTTACACACCATTTTTTATTGGGACTACTGTACTTTTTCTAATTTATCAAGCCCTGAAAAAACCTTTAAAATTGTCGCAGATGGGTAACTAGATAATGAAGCAACTCCATTAGCAAGCTCGATAGGGACTAATCCACATTCATGCTTGTGACTTAATATATTTGGGAGTGTAGCCAAGATAGCATGAATACCGATCAAATCATCCAAAGATTGGCTATCTTTGTATTCACCCGTAGGTACACTTATCACCATATGATGATATTTATCTAATTTAATAAAAAGCTTATTTCCATAATTTGTCCTAGAACCATAAGGAGCAGCTCTTTCAGACTGATGTTGGACTTCTCTTCTAATATAACTATTGCTAGGCAAGAAATATGAACCCTTTGGTGCTTTTCGTGAGATTATTTCTAAGTGGTCTACAAATGTCCCCGTCTTTTCTTGCCCAATTACATTCAAAATTATATCGTTATTTTTCGCAAACTCAAATAATCGCCGAATCGGTATTGCAAGTTTTGAATACTGACCTCTAAGAGTTAAGGGGCCATCTTTAATAAATAATGATTTAGCTAAGACATTAAACTTGTCATGCTCCCAAAAAAAGCGAATTCCAGTAAACAACAGTAGAGTTTCATGAATTAACATATAGGCTGTTGAAATTGAATCAGGTGCTGAATCTTCCCCCATTTCCAAATGAAAACCAATCATATCCGAAAGATATAAATGGCCTCTACAATCTGAGTGCTCGCATATACCTTCGTCTGCGTCAAAGGGCAGTCCAGATATATCTCTTTGACAGTGTGGACATTGAAAGCCAGGGGATTGACTTTGTGTGTTATTCCATTTTTCATACACGAGCCATTTTAATGTTTTAAAAGGTTCTCCTCCTAGTGATTCATCTCGTAATGACTCATAAATAACACCACGAACCGTATCGTAGTTACTTTGTCCTTTTATATTCAAACCTTTTAACGGTAGTACAGTTGAGTGGTACATTGCTGAATCTGACATTATGTCTCTTAGTGCCATAGGGTGCGGAGCGATAGGGTCAAGTTTATTTATTGCATGTTGATCTAAACGCAATAAAGCAGTTTTGATAAATGCTAACTCCTTGTAGGGAGGAAAATCAGAGCGTATAGTTTGCTTTGACCCATCAACAGCAAAAATTAGACGCAAGGGCTCTATGTCAATAGAATCAATATTTTTCCATTCGTATGGAGACTCTACTTCTACACTTTCAGGCTGCTCAAATTGATCTATCAAAGCATTAACAAGCTTACTTTTGATTACATCTAAGTGACCTAACTTGCTTGCACGTTCTCCAGATAAGCGAATTCCTGCTTTATAAGGCATTTTCACCCCTTTGAATATTCATTTTATGAGCTAACAGCTTCAAATTTATTAATTTGAACTGGTACTACGAAACGATGAGAAAATGTAATCATTCTCATATACCCGGGTGTCCTAGTTTTAAGAATATCCTGTTGTAATCCATCAAACTGAACCTGTAGTCTTGCCAAAGCATCAGCTTCACCTTGAGAAGACATATGTGCAATAAAGAAATTTTCTGTTTGCGCTAATAGCTCTTTATTAATTGTTGAAGGTGATTGCGTTGAGTAGACTATCCCAATGTGAAATTTTGCACCTTCTTTAGCAAATCGCGCATAAACACCTGTAACATTATTATCATCCTTAGGGAAGATATTATGAGCCTCTTCAAAATATAATTGGATGAAATGATCTCCTAAACTATTACTAGTAAACTTTTGTTCTTGATGAGAGAAAATTGCCCTTGATAATAAATCTGAGAAATACTCTCTGATTTTGTCGCTCGCATTACCTAGGTCTAAAATAACAGTTTTGCCTTCATCAAGAAAAGCCAATATCTCATTTATAAGATGTCCTGCATTTGGGTCATGATATTGACGATGTTTCTGTAACACTCCTCCTGGACCTCCACCTGAAGATGGATTTAAGAATTTCAATAACGCATCATCATCAGGATCAAACGTTGATTTTCCACTACTTGACCGCAATGAAGCATGATCTGGATTTTCTCTTAAAAATAGAGCTACTTTTTCTAGCTGTACTTGTAACTCATCAAGAGTTGATGGATGAGCTGGGACATCATTACCGGAATATACTGCACTTAAAAGAGTTTGACTAAAATGAGGGGAGAAGTGACTTGGTCCATGAGGGCTTCTAGCTGTTAAGGATAGCCCTCTTAGTTTACCTTCGTCCGCTCTAAAACCCGCTTTATTCAATATTGCCCAATAAATCTGAACCTTACGGATAGCTCGATTTCGCTCACTCCCTGGAGGTAGTTGTTTAATGGTTTCAATATTCGGCAGCTCTAAATTAGAAAACCTTTGTACATATTGTGCATTTTGATTATCACTTTCTAATAAAAACTTTATCACACCGATGCAAGCATCAGGTTGCCCATAAAAATTTAATTTTAGCGGTCTTGATGGAGTTGATTTTCTGGAAGTTAAAGCATAGACAAGACATCGATCTTCATAAGCAGAACGGATAGAACGATCTCCATCCTGTGGATTATCGTTAGCATACTCACCATTAATATCAAATATAATTTGCCCAACACTATTGTTATTAGCAGTAGTTTCAATAATGCTTTGGGCGATAATCTTTACTACGTTACTTTTACCTAGCCTTGTTTTTCCAAACATAGCTGTTCGAAATCCACGAAAATCGTTCGTTGATACTGTCACATCCACTTGAGGTTGTGGACTATTTGCAAATGGTAAAGTACATTCTGTAAGTCTCAACTTGCCAATGGGAAAGGTATTTTCTTGACGAACAATACCATTCACAATTAAATCTAAAAGATCTTCTTCTGGCGAAAAAACCTTATAGCGGTGAGCGCTTACAACATTATTAACATCACCTGAAAAACGTAATTGGTCTGCGTTTTCTGGATCAGGAAAGAACATTCCTAAAACTTTTGCAGAAAATGCCCCCCATTGAAGTTCGCCTTTTGTCCAAATATCAAGGTCAGGCATAGACTTCTTGTGTAGCTCAAAATATGTTTGTTGTACATCTTTTGATAACGGTGTTGGGGCTGTATCTGTTACCCGTAGTAATGAAAAATGAGGGGGCATTCCTTCTAAAGAATCTGGTGCCATAATAAGAAATGAGCCTCTTGGTACTCCACCAACAGCCTTTTTGAAAGGATCCGATGTGATGATCGTTGCTGAATCAAACCCTAAATCTAGAACATACCCAACAAAACGCATGGCATCATAGCTAGCTGATTGCTCGTTCCGCTCTTCCCTTTCAAGAAAATCTATTAACAACCTTAAAGGGTTGTCTTGGTACTCTGCATCATTAAAAAACGACTCTACTTGGTTTTCCATAAATTTACCTCGAACAAACAATTAATTCTTCATATTTCTTTCTAGTTGAAGCTTTTGATGAAATAGAGCTAAGTCTGCTTGTTGGAAATATATCAAATGAGTCTTCATACAACTCTTTAATACAATCGTGATAAGCGTTTGTACTAACAATAATTGCACCGCGATTTTTCGCCCTCTTTAGCGCATATGACAGTCTCTCTTGGTCATACCAAGAAAATATTTTCTCATTATACTTAACAAAGCCATTATGGTTATGTCTTACAGTGTAAGGTGGATCCGCAAAAATCAAATCATTTTCACCAGCTCTATCAATTAAATATTCAAAATCAGAGCTTATAAGCTGAGTATTAACTAATAAGCTAGACGTTTCTTCAAAATCATCATCATCAAAAATTACTGATGTCCTAGTCCCAATCGGAACATTGAACCACCCTTTTTGGTTTACTCGGTATAAACCATTCCAGCAAGTTCTATTTAAATAAATGAATCGTGCAGCCCGTGTATATGAACTTCTAGGAGTAGATAATCTTATTTTGTAGTAATAATCCTTATTGTGATTTTTGTGATGGTTTAATAAATATCTTCTAACAAGAGAAGGGTTATCTTTAATAGCTTGATACGTTTCAATCAACTCAGCATTGCTATCACCCAAGATAGATTTTTCTGGATTAAGATTAAAGAAAATAGCTCCACTACCAAGGAATGGTTCTATATAGGTGTTAAACCTATTTGGAAATAATTTATTGTGCTGGTTAACAAACCATCTTTTACCACCAGCCCACCTGAGAAATGGTTTTGACATTATTTATAGGCAAGCCAAAGTTGTTTTAAGGAATTATTTAAATTATTACACAATCAAGGTAGGACAGCCAGCCCGTATCAGGGTTAGTCATCACTAATGAATTTTATCTCTCTATTATACTCCTAGGTTTAAACCATCACATAGACATAAGCACATAGAAAATATAACATTTATTCTAAAGAGTTTTAATCGGCGGGGAGAGTATATCGCTTCCAGCCCTCTACAATCAACCATTCTTCTATTGTAAAAGCAGGCTTTAACTTATCCATTAGGATATACATCTTCTGCTTTTCGTGTGGCATCGGAAGCCAATCATTTAAGCTGATTGTCTTATTAATATTGTACCCAGACTTTACATAATGATAGATCATATCGGCAATAGCTCGATAATGAGTAGAAAGGTTTTACATAGCAATTTTTATTTCCAGTTGCCTATTTATTAATTCAGGCAAATAAAAAATCTGATTTAAAGTGGACCCCATAGTCCAGACAAATATTTCCCTAGTACAGAAAACCGTAAGTCTGTGACACCTATGATGGAATAAGCATCTTCTGTAAAATAAGCTAAAAAGAACGAAAATAATACTTATTTTGACAGAAGAAGAAAAAGAAAAGCTGAATAAAATCATTTCAAAACCC
>JBJPGG010000112.1:0-18005 GCA_048595505.1 Methylococcaceae bacterium | reverse complement strand
ATCATTGGGACTGCTCTAGGGATTATGATTTCATCACGTATACTTTGCCCCAAACCATTCGTTGCAACCAACTCAAATCGAGTTTGATTTTCAGGTGTTATTTCACGAGAGCCCGTTGCTGAAACAGTTCCAATACCCAGTATTTGTGTTGAAGTCACATCGTCAGTACGCCACTGTAGGGTAGTTGAACTTCCATCCATAACAAAAGGGGGATCAGCCTTAAAATAAATAATTTTAGGGGCTGCTTGCTGTGTTTCAGCATAGCCATGCTCATTTTGGCCTGTCGACTCTACATTAGACTGAGCGCTATTAGCATTAGGAATCTTATCTATTATTTGTCCAACTTGTTGCGCTGTACATCCACTCAAAAACAATAAAATCAGCCCCAAAAAAATCATGGTACTGTTCCTGAGTATGTTTGGTTCTCCAGCTATTTTCAGTGTTCTATAAGTGGAAAATTTTGCACCAGTGTTTAATTCCAAACCAGGAAAAAACAACAAAACTGCTTGTGTGTTTTTTTGAAAAAGTTTCATAGCCAATCCTCTCATTTTAAATAAAATAAATGATCCTAGCTCTGAGCTCAACATATAAAACATCAATACTCCAAAATCATTTAACTAAGCTGTATCGCTTTCATAACTCATTCTATGCTGGTAACCAAAAGAATAATGTTAAATTTTAAATGTTATTAATGTGATTAATTCACGTGGCAATCTAATTTTAATTCATAATAACCACCTAAAAACTAACTCTCACGCCTCCTGTGAAAGTATAGTTATTTATATATCGATGACCTTCTCTACGTTCATAATCAATAAACAATTGTACGCCATGCTTTAAAACAGTAGAAACACTGGCTCCTAAAGTAACATAATCACGGTCAGGCGAATCTGTTTCTTGCCCCAGACCAACAGGGGTACCTGCTTGTACTAAAGTTGTATTATTGAACGTGCGTTTATCATCATTAAATTCATGTACATGAAACACTCTGATTTGAGGTATCCAAACGCCCCAAGTTTGGCTAAAAGGATAGGATATAGAAACACCAGTATTCGTTTTAAAAGAATGGACGGCTTGATCGCCATAACGTAGTGCAGCACCTGCGTTTGTACTTGTTTCTTTATAACCATCAATCCAGGTATCTGAATACACAAGTGAAACTCTTGGCGTCACCTTAAGTTTGTCAAAATGAAACCCATAACTCGCACCCAGTCCAGCTGAAAACTTATTAGATTCAGTATCTCCTGTAGCTGTGCCTATAGCATTTGCTAAACCAACAAGTGAACTTAAATCAAAATTCCGCTTATTTTCCTGCCACCCACCAGTCCAACCTACAAAGCCATCAATATCAAAATGAGTAAACGGTGAGTAATTCATGTACAGCGCTACATTGACGCTTTCAGCCTCTAATTGTCCAGCATTGTTGCTAAAATCAATCTCCATATCTGAATATGTAACTGCCAACCCGGCTAATAATGCATTATTAAATACATAATCCATACCTACTGTAAAACCAATGTCATCCCCATCGTACCCTCTTTCATCAGTCGTAGTTTTGCGATCTGTTTCTGATGTTTTACCATTTATATAGAGGCTGAATCTTTCAGATGGTGTAGCCATTTGGCAAACTTGGTTAGATTTTCTTTTTTCAATTCTTTTTTGTAATTCAGTCGCCATAGCATCTAAACGCACGTCACCTCCTAAGCCTCCTGAAACTTGGCAAACTTGGTTAGACTTTCTTTTTTCAATTCTTTTTTGTAATTCAGTCGCCATAGCATCTAAACGCACGTCACCTCCTAAGCCTCCTGAAACATCGAAATTACTACCAATTGTCGCAAGGCCAGAACCACGTCCTCCAGTGTTAGCTATGGCAGTACATATACCTTCAAGAGCAGAACCACCTGAGGCTCCTACACATGAGCCATTTATCCAAAAGGCACTTGAATTAACAGCGGCTAATACGGAATTTGCGGGCAAAACCATAATCATCAAAAGCAATCTTAAACAAATCTCATTCGTTTTATTGTTTCTTGTTATTTTCATTTTTTTCCCCATTGAAATTAGTGCCTAGGCACAAAAAAGAACTCCCCTGAGTCATGTCCCGAAAACTGAATCGGTCCATAAACGGGTACTTGTGTATGTCCATATTCTGCAGCAGTAGCAACAATTCCCTTTCTGATCTGACGATGTAATGCCTGACCTGCCATTAAACCGGCATTTTTGCGTAACGCTTTGATAAAAGCACCCGCAAAAACTGAATGTTCTCCCCCTCCCCCATCCATTACTGGTTCTAGATCGCCTGATGTCAACACTGTTCTGGAATCTCTCGCCAACATTTCTTCCAGCCATTGCAACTTCTGTTTCCCTGAGCTTTCTGGTGCATTAACCAACGTGACCCCTCGAGCCATGCTACCGGAATAACATGAATCCGAAACAACCAGTATATGTTTAACTTTTTTCATGGAATGCAAGATATCCGTAATCGCAACTGTCGAGATCCAGCGTGTAGTATTTTCAGGAGGATCTGCATCTCTAGGTAACCAGTGTCCACGCATATTGATCCGATCATATTCACCATGTCCGGCATAATAAATCAATAAATTATCGTTTTCAGAAAGTGATACTTTTAATTCATGCAAAGCTGTTAAAATTTCATCTCGGTTTTTATCCAGTAAAACAGTAGTTTTAAATCCATATTTATTTTGTAAAATAGAATTAATAACTTTAATATCATGGGCGGGCGTATTCAAAGACTGTATTTTTTGATAACTTTGATTACCAATAATTAAGGCATGATATTGGCCAAAGTTAAGGTTACGCCAGTTTTCATGATTAGTATCTGCAATGGTTGATTGGGTAGAAATAGTAAAATCCAACTTAGATTTAACACCTTGCTGACTAATAGCAACTATTTTTACCTGCGTTTTTGGGCTGGACAAGTTAACCATTGACCGAAAAACACCTTGCGGGTTAACCTTAACGTTTTGATCATTAACTGATAATGACAACAGTGCTTTAGGTTTAGCAATTTTCCCCACAATCTCTCGTTCGGAAACGCTAGTGCTAAGTGCAGCAATGGATTGATTGCTAGTCACCACAACGGAGGGGTCAATAATTTCTATACTTGGTTTTTCAGCACTAATTTCATTGGTTACTTGCTTTTGCAAACGATTAATTTCAGTAGCCAATGTTTGTTTTTTCTCGAGTAACTCATTGATTCGGGTATCTGGCTGTTGCTTTTGTAATAATTGTTGCTCAGTTTTTGCCAATTGTGCTTGTACTAGCAGCAACTTACTCGCCATTTGATTTGATTTAGTCTGATGGCGTTGCAAATCATCTGCAAGTATTTCAGCCCGCCTTTTTGTTTGTGCCAATTGCGTAGTCAACCGGGTTTCAGTGTTTTGGTATTGACTCTCTATGGACTGCAAATTACTGCTTTGCTTATTAATAACTTGCTGTTGATTAGCAATAACAGAATGTAGTTGTTGTTGTTCCTGTTGGCTAAGTTGAGCTGCGTTACTACTAAGTTTTAATTGGCTTTGTGCTATCAGTGTTTCAGACTTATCTATTTCGTGCTGTGCTTGTTGTAACTGCTGCTGAGCTTGCTTGAGCCGCTTCTTTAATTCACTTGATTCAAGCTGACTTTGCTGCAAAGCATTATGTAACAATAATTGTTCATCACTTTGTGTGGATGACTGATTATTCATAACAGTCGCATAAGGCAAACCAGTTTGAGTCAATCCAGCTGCTTTTTTATACCATTGATCGGCAGTAGCTTTGTTTTTTGAAACGCCCAAACCCCTGGCATAGAGATTACCCAAATTAATTTGTGCTTGTGAATGACCTTGTCTGGCAGCTTGTAAGTACCAAATGGCTGCTCTTTGATAGTCCGGCGTTAAATCCAGACCTTTTTCATAAAGTTCGGCAATATGATTCTGTGCATCCTGATCACCACCTTCAGCTGCAGGCAACCAAAATTGTAATGCTTGTGCTAGATTGGGACGACTAGGAGGTGAATACTCCCCTCCCCAACCAGCACAGTCAGAAACTGTTGCTTGTATTGCTTTTCTAGCCGTTATATAAATAGCCGCTTCACCCAAATGTTTAACATCACCGGGCAAAAGACAATCGACCATTAAAAAACCATCCGGGTTTTTTGAACTTGTAGTACAAGCAACAAGTAGAATATTGAGTAAAACTACAATAATTTTTTTTGACATATCAGCTTTTATTTATTAATCAAATTGAGAAGCATGAAAGTTAAAAAAAGTTACATCACACTCGATATATATAACCAACCCAAACCTCCTCCTATCAATAAACCAACTATTGCTCCAATGATAAATCCAATAACTACTCTAATGAACCACCATTTTTTTGTTTTTGTCTTACTCCATACAATACAGGCAGTTGCTATGCCAAAAATAAGTGCAGAAATGAGACCGGCTAAACCTACAATTATCCCCATATTTTTTACCCCAAAAAACCCATCCTTGTCATTGTTAAAAACCAAAAAACATTTCAATATTAAGTTAAGGGAAAATGGAAATAACTTTATTAGAGCTTGTTTCTTCTAATAGTAAAATATTTTCTTAAACAATCAACTAATTAATATCCTTAGATATTGAAAGATGGAAGAACAGGTCATCCCTTACCTGAAACACCCAGCAAATCATTCATTTCTTTGCTAATCAATATTACATATATTTACATCAATAAAGTCTTCTTAGTATTTACACAAAATAACAAGCTAACTACACTTTTGAATTGCAGTCTTCCAAGGAACTCTTCTTTTGATTAGGCCTTGAAAACAGCGAATTGTGGAAGTAGCATTTTTGGAGCCTTCGCATAGATTAATAACATTTGCCCATTGCCACTTTGTTCCACCACCCCAATTAATCCCACCATGCATGACACGATTGAAACATTTTGCTGGCTCAACCGAATTTTCGGCCCCTTTACATAGTCGCTTAATATTGCTTGCAGCCCAACGCTTATTATTCTTATAATCCCAAGCAACTTTTCCTTGCACTGCTTGTGAGCATTTTACTACTACCGGCTTGATAGGAATTGCAGGGAAAGTTAAAACTGGCGCAGTTGTTTTTGTTTTACCTGGATCTGCAATTGTAAGAGCCACTGTCGAACCCTTTTCCACAAATTTTTTCGATGCGGGAACTTGAAGAAAAATCGTATCTTGTAATTTATTTTTGTTGGCTTTTGATGTTACTACTCCCACTCCCAGACCAATTTCCTGTAGCTTTTGTACTGCATCCGATAAACTTTTTCCATTTAGATCCGGAACCTCCTGTCCCGCATCAGCAACAGTTAGAGTAACTACTGTCTCACTAGAACTAACACTTGCATCTGCTTCTGGCGATTGGCCTAACACAGTGCCAGCTGGTTTTGATGCGTCAAATTTTAGCTCTTCGTTAATAGTATTAAACCCTTTTTCACGAAGTTTATCTGTTGCACCTTGCAAGGTCATATCCTTTATATCTGGCATAGTTGTAATGGAATTCGCCAAAGTTAATACTACGACTGTTTTACTGGGGTCTTGTTTTGATTTTGCTTCAGGTGTTTGTTCTAATACCGTATCTTTAGCTTTTGATGCATCGAACCTGGATTGTATTTCTATATCAGTAAACTCCATACTTTCAAGTTCTGCTGTAGCATCTTCTAGTGTTTTTCCTGTTACATCAGGAACCATTGCCAAAGTATTAGTAATTGGTGGTTCATTATTATTACCATTAGTTACTACCATATACCCAATAACTCCCAGCAATGAAGCAATCACTAGACCAACCAGCAACCATATAATCCATTTGGGGAAACCCGATGCTGGAGGGGAAGGATCATCTGAACTTGGGATTTTCACGGTAATTGTCCCGCTTTCTGTATATTCTTCGTCAGGATTCTCGACACTGTAAACCATAAGGCTTACTTTAAAATCCCCTTCTGATGCATTTTCTGCCGATACACTGACAGAAAACTGATCAGTTGCTTGAATATCAATTTGTTTTTCTGCTGTGCCATCCAAGGTAAACCAAGACTGTTGTGCTGGTTCTTTAGTAATAATTCTAGCTCCCACTCTTAACGAGGAAGAACTGATGTTAGTTATGTTAAACAGGATTATTGCTTGCCCATTTTCATCACATGTTATTGTGTTTGACGTTTGTGTTATTTCAACTATTTTGACCATCAATCTTCTCCTATTATTAAAGACTAAACGCTAGGTTATAAGTAATATGCCGGTTCTCTTACTTGATAATTCTCTCAATCAGTGCCCTATTAAGGTAAAATTTCTGATAAAAGGTAAAGCAACCTTATTTTTAGTTGAAATAATTTGTCAATTTCAAACCCAAACAAGATCGTCATAGGATGTACTAAAAGTATGACGACCTTTATAAAAGGGCAACGTTATCCTTTATCTATACCGATGAATTATCTTATTCGGCTGGTGCCAGTTGACGGATTAATTTTTTATTAACCTGAATTCCAGATTGCTTAATCATATTCATATGAAATTGATTGAATAAAACAGGTCTTCCCAATTGAGTTTTTACTGCTTTAGTTGATACTACAAGTTTTATTTCTGTTTTTTCTTTAACATTTTTTCCTGGAGCAGGGTCTTGACTAATAACAATATCCTTCTTCAATCTTGTATTGGCTTGTATTTTAAGGTCGCCAAGGTTTAATTTTGAGCGTTGTAGAATTGTAAGTGCAGAACTAAGAGATTTATTTACAACACTGGGCACCTTTATTCCTGCACTAGCAACAGTCAAGGTAACTGGTTCGGTAATACTTACCTTGACACCCGGTTCTGGAGATTGCTCTAAAACAGTACCTGGTGGTTTACCATTAAAAAACCTGGATTCCTTTTTGATCAACTTAAAACCTTTGTTTTTAAGTTGATTACTTGCGCCGTCAAATGTCTTATCCAGAATATCAGGCATCTCTGCCATAGAATTTGCAATTATCAATAATACGTCTGTTTTACTAGGGTCAACTCGTGTATTCGCTTCTGGAGTTTGCTCCAATACAGTATTTTCCGGACTAGAATTATCAAACCGAGACTCAGTTTCAACTGAATTAAAATCCATACCTTCAAGTTTCGTTACAGCACTT
Organism: Methylococcaceae bacterium; assembly: GCA_048595505.1. Lineage (GTDB taxonomy): Bacteria > Pseudomonadota > Gammaproteobacteria > Methylococcales > Methylomonadaceae > QPIN01. The sequence continues at coordinate 10,880 of JBJPGG010000112.1, read as the reverse complement.
GCAACTAACTCACCTGTTACATCAGGGACTATCGCGACAATACCAGAAGGTTGTGGGTCAGTTTTATCTCCCATCTGTTTCGCTATCCAGTACCCAAAGCCCCCCAACATAGAAAGAATCACAATACCAACCAACACCCATATAAGCCATTTAGGAAACCCTGATGGAGGCGGTGGTGGTTCTTCAGAACTAGGGATTTTTATCGTAACAGCCCCACTTTCTGTATATTCTTCATCGGGGTTTTCTACACTGTAAACCATAAGACTTACTTTATAATCCCCTGCTGATGCATTTTCTGCAGATACACTGACAGAAAACTGATCAGTTGCCTTAATATCAATTTTCTTTTCTGAAGACCCATCCAATGTAAACCAGGATTTTTGTGCTGGTTCTTTGCAAATAATTCTAGCTCCCACTCTTAGCGAGGAAGAACTGATATTCGTTATGTTAAACTGAATCGTAGTTTTCCCATTTTCATCACAGGTTACAGTATTTGAAAGTTGTGTTATTTCAACTATTTTGACCATTATTATTATTTCCTTTCTTGAGGACTAAATGCTAACTTATAAGTAACGTATGCAGGTTTTTCCTGCTCAATAATTCTTTCAATCAATATACTATGCTGTTCTGCAGTTTCAGGAGCAGTTACCTGAATAAAGAAAGGGATTATATCGCCATTCTCAGACATCATATTTTCATCAATTTTAAACCCTTTCTCTCCACAAGCTGTTTCCAGAAATAATTGTAACCCTGCAGCTGTACCTCTCAATTTTGACAGTTGAGGGGCAGCTACAATTAATTCGCGTAAACGCCCGTACCCTAGTGTCTGAAGAGCACTATTGTCAGCCAAAGCTTGGTTCTTAAATGATGGGAAAAAACGGTCTAAATCGACCCAGCTAGCCAAAAAAGGGAGATACTTTTCGGGCGTTATATACGGATTAAAATAATCCGGGATTTGTTGTAAAATCTGTTCAGCTGGTTCAGTCTGAGCTTCCATGACTTTTAATAAGCCATATAAAGGAGAGCCCTGGTGATCAGTTCTCTGAAAAACTTCTGGTAATAATTGCTTAATTTCTTGATGTTTCATTTTCACTAATGATTTCTATTTCATGAACACCTGAGTAAAGCAGCCAATTCGAAGGAATTCTAACTTCGTCGTTAAACTCTTTATAGGAACATTTTGAGTACTGCAATCCAACATCAGCACTACGATATATACCCGTTGCACCACAAGCCATAATGATATTCGCATTTTCATTGGCACTAACAACGTCAACAGTCTCTAATTTACCAACATCTCTTAATGGAAGACCACATTCAGAAGCATTAAGCGTTTCCCAAGCTGGATTACTTTCATCAGAATCCAGTCTAAGTACACCTAATCGATATGAAGCCGCTAATACGATTGATCCATTAAAGGTCAATGATTTGCAGCTACCTGCTTTCCAGTTTTTAAAATACGATTTCCAGTCATTAGAGTTACCTGGTTCATCAGATAACGTCCAGCGGAAGCATCCTTTTCCATCCGACCCAGGTGCACCCACACCAGCCCATAGATAACGATGAGGACCTCTGTGTTGAACCGCAAGAACTTCAATTAACTCGCCTGCGAGTCCAATATTTTTAAAGCTATTAGGCTGACCGCCTTCTGACGATAAATAGATACCTTTATTATCATAACTAGCAACTGCAACAAAGGTTTTCCCTTCACTAGATGCTGATACGACAATAGCCCGAAAGCCCAATTTTGGGAAATTAGAATCAATAAGTAGAGGGATAGGAACAGCACCATCCTCAACATTCATTTCATATATTCCGTTTTCTGTCGCCAATATGATAAAAGGAAGTCCATCACGATCAAGCCAGGTAAAGTCTTCAATGGGAAATTGAATTTTTTGTACCGTTATCCAAGTTTGTCCACAATTTTTAGAAATATGAATAGATGAAATCTTCTTGGCATCTTGAGTTATCACCGCCAGCAAGCCAGAATGCTGAATAGTACTACATGCTTTTACTGGAAAAGACTTAATCATTTCAATTTTTTCATTTTCAAAAGATGACATTAATTCCCAGCTGTAACCGTTATTAGTTGATCTAAAGACTCTTTCATCACACCCTGTATACCAGGTATCCGGTTGAAATGAGTCAGAACAAATATTCTTTACTCTTTTTTCGGGGACATCGTCCACAATCATTTGCATTGCTTCTACAGACAAAACAGCAGGTTCTGAACCTATAATTTTATAAACATCCCATGCTTTTAATGTTTGTCCAAATGGCCAGGGTAATTTTGTTTGTAAAGATAAATTAACAGGGCAAATGTGACTATAAAGTTCTTTTAAAACACGTTGTTTAACATGATTAGCATCTTCTTCACGTTGAATAACTACCCGTGCTTTTATACTGACTTTTTTATAATTAGCCCAGTTGACGACACAATGAGTTCCTAATGGTCTTCGACTTTCAAGCGCATCTAATATTTGGTTGCGAACAGAATCTATTTGAAGTGCTTGCAGCATCTCAGCAGTAATTGTATGCAGTTGATCAGACTTAACATTTATTTCAGGAACCAAGGAAATTTCTACAGTGCCAGGGGTTGCATGAGTCCACAGGTTTGCCTGTGTAGATGCTTTAGCACGGTTAACTGCACCTGAACATTGAATTGCAAGTAACTCAAAATCCCTAGCAGTCACTGCACGGCTTAAAGAATGTAAAGTTTGCGGCCCCCTATTTAATGCATTTTGCAAAGACTCACTATTTCTACCTCCACTAGCAGGTTCAGGGTTAATCACTGAGACACCCGAAATAGTATCTTTCATTACAGTCAATGTATTAATCGAAACATTTCCTTGTGAGCCACCTCCTTGTCGGTACCAGACACAAACCTCACTATTAGCATGTGGTATTTCCGCCATTGATTCTGGGTTTTCTTGAATCAGTCCATCTTCATCTAGATTTCGCAATGATGGCGCAAAAGTAATGGTACCTGCTTGTCTGTCCGCCGTATAAACAAATTTATTACGGCCCAAATCAGTGAAATTAGCAACTTCTCGCCAAATACGGTATGTTTTATTATTGTGCTTAATTGCTGCCGATTGTGTTTTTTGTTCATCATCGGACATCTCGATTCCGACTATTAAAGATAATTTATCTGTCGTAGGTGCAATGATTGGGGGGCGACTTACTTTCAGCGTAAGCCCGGGTAATCCTGAACCAACACCGATACGTTCAGCTTCATGGTAATTACAATGATATGCATAAGTTTGAACACTGCTAGACCCAGCAGGGATAATAGCTGTCTCAGCGACAGTAAAAACAGGAGCATCACTCCCAGAAGCACTGTTAGCAACTGTAATACGTGTTTTGGAAGGGATTTCAATTGCATGTGTTTGCGGCTTGCTAACACTGAATTCCAGTTTCACTCTTGCTGCAGACGGTGGCGTCAGTTTTACTCCAATCAGCCTTAAAAACTCTATATATGCTTTTTCAGGAATTCTATTCAACCGAAAAATCATGGTTTCAGTCAAAAATGCAAAAGCTTCCAACAATACAATACCTGGGTCACCAGGTGAAAGATCATTCCACTCAGGACATTGCTGCCTGATCAGACGTTTAGCTTCTTCAACTAAATCTGCAAAGGTACGATCATCTAGATTAGGCGGTTGTATGGTCATTAAATTTCAGCTCCCATAAGATGATAAGCAATCCCCAGTTGGTCAGTTTGATGAAGATGCCGAATTCGATATTCAAGAATAATGTTCATAATACTTGAATCATCTCTACTCACCTCAGCATCTAAATATAGAATATCGATACGTGGCTCCCATTGTTCAAGAGCCGACCTAACATAATGGATAGCAAGACCGTGGGTTGTTGCATCATTCAACATAAAAACCAATTGTTGTAGATTACAACCATATTGAGGTCGCATGACTCTTTCACCTGGCATAGTAGAAATTAATAGTAGGATAGACTGGCGGATGGCAGCTTTTTGATTGACCATCGCTACTTTACCATTCGGTGCGATCTGTATACCGGAACCAGAGCCTAAATCATCAAAATCCGGATGTATAAACTGCCAGCTATTAATAGTTTGATATTTCATCAGACCTCCGAAACAAGCCGTTGACCGGGACTATTGACTTTGTATTTCACCGTACCAGGAGGTGTACCATCAGTTATACCGCTAATCGATGATAAACAGACACTTCGACCATTGATACGAATAAAAGAAGAATACCCTTGAGTTGCGATTAAGGTTTTTAAGCACGGCTTAATCGAAGGGCCAACATTAGGGCAACCAACAATAGTTCTATTTTCTGGGTTATTTTTTATCAACACACGCCGGTTTTTAATTCTCACGAAATTTTGTGAGGTTGTATTTATTACTATTCCAGCTTCATGAGCACAAACCAAAATTGCATTTTCTGTAAGCCACTGCATTATGCTTCCTCAAAATCAATTTTTCTACCACGAAAAACAATTGAACGTCCCGGCGCTTCAATTTCCAAATTGGTTTCAGAATGAATACTCATATTATTATCTGCAATAGTCATAAAACTACCATTATCATGAGTAATACTGATACTTTCTGGTTTTAGACAGATGTTATGTCCAGTTTGGGTTTCAATATTAATGGATACTTCAGCATCATCTAGAAAAATTCGTTGTTCTCCCGCAGTTTGAGTGACATACCGTTTAACGCTGCCACCTTCAATTACCGACGGAGTTGGTAAGTCTTTTTCACCGAACAGTCCACCCAGTACGACTGATTGCGCGGGTTCTCCGTTAATCATAAGAAGTAATACATTGTCACCAACATCTGGAAGAATAAGCTGGCCTTTGTTGCTGCCAGCGCCAGGCAAGATGACCTCAAGCCACTCAGTTTCTATATCATTATAGGTAGGTAAAGTGACTTTAACTCGAGCCAAACTATCAGGGTCATCCACTTGTGAGACTATACCTATCGTTGAATTTTTATTATAATTTGTTTTCTCAATGATCGGTGGATTGGTCTTAATTTCTGAAATAAAACCTTTAACGGGATCAATTGTATGAGTCACTTCCGTCAACACATATCGCCCTTCCAGTACGGTTGCAACACCCGAAATAAGAATGCTAGCGCCTGGTGTTAAAACAGGATTTCCTTCCGCAACCCCCCATAAAGTTATTTGTTGTACTTTATGTCTGTCTAGTTCTTTTTGAGCAATCAATTCTGCTTGATTTTCATTCTGGACATTATGATCGACTAATGTCCGTTGGCCGTCTGTAGCAAAATCGCCGGGCTTAATACGAATTTCATTATTAACTTCAATGTCAGACTCTTGTGCAGTACTCATATGGGGAGTAGTACGCTGCATATCCCAGCCTGTTGCCACCACTGATGTTGTCGTTGTTTCTGCATTAATAGAAAACCGGGCTTCCAATAAGTTTTCACCCAGTGTTAAAGATTCATTAACTCTAATTCCTTCAAGAGACGTAATTTGCAAGCTATTCTCATTTAAAAAAAAGTAATGTCCGTATTTTTCACCAAACTCATGTAAAAGATGTAAATCTGATTGCTTGAATTGAAATAATCTGGATGTTCGTGGAGTCGTCTCTCCTCCTTGTATTTTAATCCCTAAGTCCTGTGTCAAATCTTCAGCAAGTTGAAACATGTTAACTTGTACATGAGTGCGAATTGGCTGACGTTTACGTAATTGATGTAGCAGATCATATGCTCGTATTAAAACTAAAGGGCTAACAGATGCATCATAAACCAAGTCAACGGCAGTAATTTGACCATAAAACAAAGGTTTATCATAATTCTCTATTTTTATCTGTATTAAGCCACCTACTTTTGTATGTACTTCAGTGAGGAATTGTTGATGTGCTTCAGGGATTTGTATTTCACATTGACTAGGAGCAGACAAAATTTGTTTTACCTGAATAGTCTGTATAGTTTGAACAATTTCAGAAGAAAGTTCTATGCCATCAATCTTAATTTCCACATGAGGGACAACAGAAATAACACTCATTCTGTAACATCCTCAGAGTCGTCTAATGAATCAATTTGTCCTTCTAATTGGCTTTTTACCCATTCTAAAGGATTATCTATATTAAATTCTGTTGAAATTTCGCGCCAACTACTTGAGTCACCTTTAAGACGATCAGCTTTAAGGTCTATTCGTTCAAATGAATTTTCCAGAGTATCTGCAATTGAATTAGTATCATTAAATTGTGAATCGATACTGGGTATTTCAATCTCAGGCGCATTAAAATCGCCCAAAAATGACTGACCAGTCTGACCCGCCCCGCCTGACCAAAGATCGTTATCATCAAGTTCAGATCGAGGTTGTTCAATCATTCGTATCATCTCTAGCCGCATCCAACTACGTCTAGGAACACCTTCCGCAGAGAATGATTCTAATTTTTCTGCGACCGATGATATTACTCCCGGAATATTCCAGCTTTTTCCCCATAAAAAACGACATAAAGCGGGACGGTACAAACGATCAGCACGTTGATGATTTTCAGTCAGGTTCCAAATAGGTTTAGTTAGCTCTCGAACATCCTCTGTCACAATTGATGATCCACCTATAGAGATATCAAAAACCAAGTCTAATTCAATAGCTGTATGTCCAGCACCAGTGAACATCAATGGATTATCACCTTTGTTATTAGAACTAATCAAGCCACTTAATGACTCTCGTGGACGCACCCCAGAACACCGTTTCATCACTACCGTTTCTGGGTTAAGCATACAGCTCAACCGGTCATTTGTTTCCTCAACCAGAAAAGTTACGCGTTCCAAAGTCTACCTCTTTGTTCTTGATCACTCAGAAATTTAGACTCAGCTTGTTTCTGTATTCGCCAAAAATCGAAATGCTGATGTCGAGTTTCTGATAATAAAACCTGTTCTTGCTTTAATAGGTGTGGCCATCGATCCTGATTTATTAAATCTGTTGTTTCATTCATGACACTAGACCAATCAACAGAACGTGATGATGGAACTCTTGTTTTGTGGCTACTATTTTTAGGAGTGAATTTTAAATATGAATCATTGTTGATTTCTACTGGCTGAGTAATTTTGATATCACCCGATTTGTTTGTCGGTTCTTGTATCTTGCGACTACCTGATAAAACAGACTTCTTTTTTTTTGAAATGGTTTTTGGTGGTTGCAACAAATCTGAAAGCAAGGGGTTTTGTACCTTGTCATTAGCAAAACACTCTTGCTTACTGCTTTCGACCTTTGTTTCATTTACACCATTGCGTTGGGTAAATTTAATTGCTTTATGCTGCAATATGGATTTTGGATACAAATGAGCTGTCTTTTTGTTATTCAATAAATCATCTTCACATGATCCTGACCCATGCTGTTGCACTGTTCTCGTTTCCGTAGCCTTCTGCTTTATCTTGTTAAGTCGACCATCATTACGATTATGAAAATTTGTTGTGTTATTTTTAACTGTGCTTTTAAATATTTTTTCAATACATCTAATAGGTGTTTTTAGTGAAACAAAAGGCCTTGTTAATTCCGTTTCAGCTTCCTCAGTAATTTTATTACTAGCATTAAAGAATTCTCTAGCTATATTCTCGTTAGACTTTGAATCTGATAGCTGTAAGTTTTCTTTTGTTCTGATTTTTGGCTGTAAACTAACCTCAGAGGTATACTCATTCTGTGTGTCTAATAACCCAACAGCTTTTGTTATCTTTTTAAAAATGTATGGCTGTGGTTGTATGTTTTTTTTCTTTAATTTAAATAATTGATGCTCTGGAGCTTCAGCTTTATATTGAATATCAGGTTCTTTAACTTGATGAAAAAAAGAATCTGGTTCATCTCCAAGTGACGTTTTATCGACTAAGTGTGAAGGGGGTATTAAATCTTCAGCAATCTGCTTATTAATTTTAAAAGAATATAACTCCGAATCATCAGTATATTCAATTTGATCAAGTAAGTGAGGGGCACCCTGTCTAACTTTTTCTATCCAATGAGCCGGTGGAGCATTTCTTAAATCATTAGTATCCAACTCTTCTTCAAACACATAATCCCTACTCAAATAGGCTTCTATGCCGTTAGCATATTTAACTAAGGATTGAGCAACGTTCATTAGAAAGCGATGAACTAACTTATCATGCACGCGTGATTCCTTCATGCGCTAATGATAAACTTTCGATCGCAACTTCATTTGCCATCGCATCCAGTTGAGCACCTTTCCATTTACATGGCCAGGCATTATCAAGATTCCAGCGAGTAACTTCCTCTTTACCTTCCTTATCTTTCAGAATAATAGAAACATTTTTTCTCTCGACATTCCCATTAACTGCTGTCATTAGCCAGTCCCACATCTGAGTCGAATTTGTAAGTCCAAATTTTAAAAACACATCACCATAATCTGTTTTACCAACCAGTTTACGAACAGATGGACTTCCCCCGCCTTCACGAAAGGGAATGGTTTCAATAGAAACTTCAGGTAGTTCAATTGTAGTAAAACCACCGATAACCTCACCACCACAATCAAGTAGAAAATGATACGATCTGTAATAATCTATTACTTCAGCCATTTGTAAACTCCTTACTATACAGTTGTTTCTGTTTCATCAGATTTTTGCCCAATGCGAAATACCACGAACTCAGCTGGTTTAACAGGGCAAATACCAATTTCTGTTACTAACATGCCAGCATCTCTGTTTTCAGCAGGATTGGTTTCAGCATCACACTTCACATAGAAAGCCTGCTCAGGTGTTGCCCCCATAAGCCCACCATCTCTCCAAACTCGCATTAAAAATGCATGAATATCTCGTTTTATATTTTGCCAAGTGTGGTAATCATTGTTTTGAAATACAGCCCATCGAGTTCCTTCCTCAATTGATTCTTTAATCATATTACAGGTTCTACGGACAGAAACGTAACGCCATTCACTTGACTCAGCGGCGAGTGTTCTTGCCCCAAAAACACGAATTCCATCATGAAATGAACGAATTACATTAACACCCAGCTTATTCAAACCGCCATGTTCAGCTTTTGAGGTATTGTAAGTTAAGCCTAACGCCCCTCTAATTATTTCGTTTGCTGGAGCTTTATGAACACCTCGAGTAGCATCGGTTCTAGCATAAATACCGGCTATGGCACCAGAAGGAGGAATATTAACAATAGTGTTTGCCTGTAAAGGATCTCTTCCTATAAACCAGGGAAAATAAAAAGCAGCATAACCATCATCGGAATTACGAGGCCTAAAACCTTGGTTTTTAGTGGATGAAGCAGGTTTTTTTACCTCACCCTCTTTGGCTTCCCCTGAATTATTAGAAATGGTGTTTATTGCTTTTAAGTTATCAATATTAGTAACCTGTTCAGGTGCATCCAGTACAGCGACCCTATCACCTAATTTTTCACAATGAGAAATCAAAGCATCTTGAGACGCTGCATCGATGTATCCAGGTCCCACTACAATGGCTATTTCATCTAATATTTCAAAGGCACATAATCCACTCCGCTCTCGTTCATCACCTGCTATCGTTCCATTTGTCCCAATATTAACAACATAACAGCGACTACCCCCATTATTAAAAAAACTATAGACAGCATTACTCAAGTCTGTACTTTTACTCTCTTCAACAACAAAACTTTTACAAAACTCAGACCAATTATTACAAGCAATCGCCTGGTTAACATTTTTATCTATTGCCGGTCCTAAACCTATAAAGGCAGCTAAACTGGTTCCAACCATCCCTATAGGCTTATTCTCGGAAGGTACTTCTTCAACGTATGTTCCTGGTGCTAGATAATTTGGCATTTTAAACCTCTATAGTGTCAAGGTGAATCGTGATAGGTTTGTTTTTCGTCTTTTGAATTGGAATAGAAACTCTAAATTGTTTGCCTTTAACATCAACTTTACAATCAAATTTCTTCCGGCTTGCCGAATCAGTTGCAATTGAAAAACAACCATTTCTATCGGTATAAGAAATTATTTTTGTACGTTCTTCAGTTATTTTAGCGGCTGAAACAGGTATATTATCAGCCCCTAAAACAACCCCATCAATACTGATTAAGGTACCAATATCAACTCGAGGAGGTTCAACAATTGTAGGCGCTTGTACTGATTTTCTTGCTTTAACTAATATTAATCGAATTATAAAATACGGAAGAGGGACAGTTCCGAACGATTGCCAGTAGTCTGCTGGCAAAGAAGGAAATTCAACTTCAAAGTCAGTCTGTTCTTTCGCAGAAAACAATAATTCCCCTAGCATTTGATGGGCTTCCAAATGATTTTCTGACTGAACTGTCAACAAATACGATAAATTTATTTGGAAAGGTATTTCTCTAGCAACTGAAGTAGGCAGTGAATTACTCAAATTATATAAGTAGATAGAAACCGTTGGTTGATTGTCTATTTTTCCTGGATGTTCAAATGAAACCTGAAAATTACTATCAATGACAGTAGCAATCCATTCTTTTAAGCGAAAATCAATTTCATCAATCATTTAAATTACCACATATAATTTTTCTGCTTATCAATGTGTAGCCACATAATGAAACAAAAAATGTTTTAATAATTAATCGGTAATGTGCTTATTCTAAAGAAGATTGTTTAACACCCAACCCTTGTCTGTTTTTATCATTGGCACACAACAATGTCAACAATAATTTTTTTATTTTTCCCAAATTACTATCAACTATTCTATTAAAGAATCACCTTAGCTTTTAATAAGCTTCGCTTTGGATTATTATTTTATACTTTACTAGTTTACGAAAAAGATCTTAAGTAGTGCCTGAACGGAAAAGCATAAAGCTGAGCGAGGCCCACAAAATGTTGACTCAGACTGCGTACTAGCCATTTCAAAATTCGCCAAACACAGACGCAAAGCACCATTTTTCTGTCCACATGGCGTTAAAAACCAT
>JBJPGG010000111.1:0-10221 GCA_048595505.1 Methylococcaceae bacterium | reverse complement strand
AAAACCCCTCAGTTTTCCCCACACTGTGGTCAGTTTTTTAAGTTCAAGCCTGAAAAACTTAAATAATCACGATTTAACGACATCCCTGCAAATACTATTATTACTAGTACTTTTAAAAACCATTTATATTTTAGGCCTATTATGTCTGTGCTACACGACAAACACTAGACTCTACTAAACTTACCTGAAAACATCATTAAACAGACAATATTTCATAGGCTTAGGTAAATAAAGTATAAAATTCAAGTATTTTAACTGCAATTCTGATGCAGTCAGCACTATTCTCCCAACTAAATCTATGTCGGGTAGTAGGGACATTCTGTAATCAATCTAAATATTTAGTTATTATAAAAACACACAAAAGATTTCAAATCTCTGTAATAATAATAACTTAGAATCTCCACCCAACAAATGGCACAGTTGTTGCTTTTTCTTACTTTTGCTAACTGTAGCACTTTATTTTTAATCCCTACGCTGAAAAAATTTAATCAGCCTTTAAACAATGGGATATTAATTTTCGAAACTACCAACTCTGCCGTGACGCCCATTTGAGAACTGATCATCACGGCATAGTCAATAGGAGAACTTAATGAAACGAATAAGATTCAAACGAGTGACACTAAGCCTCACTGCAACAATAATTGCACTAGGTTTAAATGTCAATGAAGCAATGGCTTTTAATAGCATTGGTAAAAAATTAAATATAGCTTGCGAAGACGCAGGCTTTGAACCAAAAGCACCATACCAAGCAGGCGACTGCCTACTCTGCCACGATGACGATGGCGGTGACTTAGGTGAGGACGGTGGTTCTGGTGAAGGAAAATCCGCCTGGAAAAAAGACAACCTGAACTTTTTCTGCGAAGCACCTGCTCCTGTTGATACAGACGGCGATCGCGTAATTGATGATAATGATGAGTGTATCAACGAAGTTGGTCCTGCATCTAACAACGGTTGTCCTTTACCTCCAGCACCTGTTGATACAGATAATGATGGCGTAAATGATGATGTCGATGAGTGTATTGACGAAGTCGGTCCTGCTGATAACAACGGTTGTCCTTTAGCTGAACCTGAACCAGCACCAGCACCTACTCCTGCTGATACAGATAATGATGGTGTACATGATGATATCGATGAGTGTATTGATGACACAGGTCCTGAATCAAACAATGGTTGCCCTCTTCCTATACCTCCTGCAGGTGATTCGGCCCCAGTACTAGAGCTGATTCCTAACACCACATTAACAGTTGGTGAAGATCTATACATTCATCTGAATGCAGAAGATGCAGATGGTGACATGATTTCACTGAGTTCTTCTGGATTGGGTGAGTTTATGATGATGAAAGATGGCGGTACCGGCAGCATTAATGGTACAGCTACTACTCCAGGATCATTCGATGCAATGGTAGCGGCTACAGCTGGTGTGTTGAACGACTTTCAGAAGTTCAACATTACAGTTCTACCTGCCGAGCCAGAAGATGAAAATGATTTTTTCTTCAAAGCAACGTTTGAATACGATCACGAAACTAAGCGACTGTACGGTAAACTAAAAGCCAGACCTTTTAATCACAAACTTCGTTACGATCAAGCTGGTCGTACATGCAGTAGGCTTTATAGACATACTGCATATACAGGTAGTGATGCAAACGGTAACGTAATATTCTCGGCTGCTCCAAATTGTGAAGGCAGAAGCATAGAGTGGATAGCAATGCAACCTGATGAAGTACCTTGTTCTATCACCCTTACTGCTGAAAGAGTTGTTACAAAGACTTTTGAGGTAAGCGGTTGTGATCATGATGATTACACTGATAACCACATCTCAGCCCCTGAAGGCGACACTCCTGATGATCAAGGAGATAGCAAGGAAAGAGAAGAAGGAGAAGACGATGAAGATGACAAGTAAGAAAATATGAAGCTCATAAATACCACAATAATGTGGAGAATATGATCACTATATTTATGACCTAGTCATTACAACAGAACCGGTGGTAACTGATGTTATCACCGGTTTTTTTGTTTACAGCGACAAGAACTATACTTCGCACACTCACGGATGCGGAATTTATATCGAGTTGATTTTTATCTCTGATAACATATAAAATTCAATAAATATTAAATTAAATAGCCATAAAAATAATTATTCAGTACATGTCAGTTTACACCCGTATCAATCAACAACAGCTTGAAACATTATTATCGCTTTATCCAATAGGAAAATTAATCAACTTTTCTGGAATTAAAGCAGGAATAGAAAATACAAATTACAACATCACCACAACACAAGGTGAATTTATATTAACTATTTATGAATCACTAACTGCTAAACAGCTCCCGGCGTATTTGTTGTTACTGACTAATCTTTCGCTAAATGATTTTCCCTCTCCTAAACCTCAAGCTTGTAGACGAAATAAACTGTTTAGCTGTTTTAATGGAAAACCAGCCGCACTATTTAATCGCTTACCAGGCCGGTCCATTGATCAGCCGTCAATTATTCAATGCCGTGAAATTGGGGAATACCTGGCAAAACTACACATGTGTAGTAAACAATTAAATTTCAACAAACAAAACCAAAAAAACCTGGCAGGCTATCAATCAGTTTTTCACAAAATCAAATCACAATTAGCAAAAGATGACATTACCCTACTTAATTCTGAGTTAAACTTTCAATCAACTTATGTTTTTCCTGATTTACCGCAAGGGGTAATTCATGCCGACTTATTTAAAGACAATGTTTTGTTTGAACGAGAGCGTATCAGCGGAATTGTAGATTTTTACAATGCATGTACAGACTATTTTTTATTTGATATAGCTGTTACATGTAACGATTGGTGCATCATTACAAACTCGATTAACCAACAAAAACTAAATGCACTTTTAGCGGGATACCAAAAAGTGAGAATCATCAGTGATGAAGAAATAAAACACTTACCCGTATTTCTGAGACTTACCGCTTTACGCTTTTGGATATCACGACTTGATCATCAACTAAATCCAAGGAAAGGAGAGCTAACTTTAGTTAAAGATCCTCGACAGTTTCGTCAGTTAGTTGAATTCCACAGAGCGAATCCAACTAAGGTAAATTTGCAATGACAAATGCATATCAGCTCAAAAACATCACCTTTACCTACCACAAAACTCTGGCATTATCAGTAGCAGAATTAAATATCCAGGCTAATAAAATCACAGCATTGATTGGCCCAAATGGTTGTGGCAAAAGTACACTGCTTAACTTGCTGGCATTCCTACAAAAACAACAACAGGGGCAAATTAATTTTTTCTCTGAAACAGCGAATCAACAAACAATACCCAACATTATTAAACGTATTTCTTTTCTACCACAAAAGCCCTACATGCTTAGAGGGACGGTAGCAGACAACCTTAATTTAACGCTGAAATTTCATAACATAAAAAACAACCGTGCAGAACAAATACATTCTGCCCTAGAGAAGCTGAATATATTGCACCTTAGTCAACAAACAGCTAAAACATTATCGGGCGGCGAACAGCAGAAAGTTGCCTTAGCTAGAGCCATCATCACTAACCCAGATGTTTTATTAATGGACGAACCCTTTAGCTATCTAGACCACAATAGCGAACTATTATTAGAACAATTTATTCAACATTACATCAAGGAACACAATAAAACCTTAATATTCAGCACACATAATCGCTTACAAGGCATCGCCATTGCTGATAATGTAATTTCTTTAGTTAAAGGAGAATTAGTCAATAGCCCATTAATCAACCTGTTTCATGGCTGTAGTGATAATCTAATATTTAACACTGGAAAAATTCAAATCTTGCTAACAAATAATACAGAAGAATATCGACATGTGTCCATTGACCCCAATGAAATTGTATTATCAAGAGAACCCCTTATTTCCAGCATGAGAAATCAATACCCGGGTAAAGTCACTGTCATTGCTGATGAATCAGGAAAAATAAGAGTCGGTGTTTTAGCAGGAGAACTATTTCAAGTTTTAATTACGCCTCAGGCTCTCAAACAACTAAACCTTTCTATAGGTGACCCTCTATGGGTTAATTTTAAATCTAACTCGATTCTAGCTTTTTAAATTTAAGAATATTTGGATGATGCCGATAGCCCAGCTATGAAGAAAATAAAACTACCTAACCCTGTAGTAATGATATTTGGCAGTATGGGCGCCTTTTGGATAGCAGATATTGTTAATCCCGGCTTTAACCCTGTCGGTGTGATGATTTTGTTTCTAATTCCGGTTTTAATTGTTGATTTTTTATATCCTCAACCTGAACTGGCGCAACTAGTTGAGTCGGCTCTAACCACGCCTATTGAAGAGCCGGCCCCAGAACAACCTGTCTCAGGAGAACTGCTTGAAGATGAAATTCCAGCTGAGAATACTTAGAAGCTAATCACTACTACCCCCTAAAAGAATCTATTCAAAACCGTTAGCAACCGCTGTCAAGGGCTCACTAAATCTTGTACTAGTTCTAACAGGCATCACTTTATGTTACTCTGCTATAAAAACATTATGCCTAGTACTAATTTCAATGGAATGGGAAGAATTTCAAAATAAACTCTGCAGCCTAGATCTGGAAAGTAATGAAAACGGTGATATTTTTGCTATAGGCGCTGTATTTCAAAATCAAACATTTCAACGGCAATCCCCCTTTAACATTCAGCAAGTACTGAAAGATTTTGATACCTTTGCTAAAGATGCTCAGTATTTACTAGGCCATAATATTATCCTGCATGACTTACCGCTATGCCATGCAATCAATCCACAACTGGCAATATTTGATAAGCCAGTGATCGATACCTTATTTTTATCACCCCTTGCTTTCCCAGAAAACCCCTACCATCGACTGATTAAAGGCTACAAGTTACTGCGTGACAGTCTGAATGACCCTTTAGCCGATGCAAAACTAGCTTTGTCATTGCTTCAAGATCAATGGCTGGCACTACAAAGTCAACAAGCCGAAGCCTCACTGTTATCATTTTATTATTACGCATTTTCTGAAAACAGCCGTTTTATTGGACTGCAACAGGTGTTGTTAGCAATGGGTGCTGAGCAATTAAAGGCAGGTGCTGTATTTGATTTACTAAAACAATTAACACGAGACAGCGTTTGTAAAACCGCTTTCAACAAAGTAATTCTATCTTATTTACCCAATCCAGAAATAAGGCCTGCCTTAGCTTATTGCTTAGCCTGGTTACGAATAGCTGGAGGCAACTCGGTTTTACCTCCCTGGGTACAACATCAATTTCATGATGTTGTACCAGTATTGCGACAATTGCGTGATATTTCTTGTCAATCACCTGACTGTCACTATTGCCAGCAAACACATAACCCTATCACTCAATTACAACGCTATTTTGGTTTTTCTGCTTTCAGACCACAACCCGAAAATTCTGACGGCGGTAGTTTACAGCAAAGTATTGTTCAAGCAGGTATGAGTGATTCACCCCTGTTTGCAGTTTTACCAACGGGAGGAGGCAAATCCTTATGCTATCAATTACCCGCGCTGGTGCGTTATCAAAGACGTGGTGTGCTGAGCATTATTATTTCTCCGTTACAAGCACTGATGAAAGATCAGGTTGATAACTTGCGTAATAAAACCGGAGCTCCCAGTGCTGCCGCATTAAATGGCATGTTAACTGCCCCCGAACGTGGCGAGATTTTAAAAGCAATACAACTTGGTGATATTGCCCTGCTTTATGTATCACCAGAACAACTGCGTAATTCAAGTTTCCAAAAGGCCATCGAGCATAGAGAAATTGGTTGCTGGATATTTGATGAAGCCCATTGTTTATCAAAATGGGGCCATGATTTCAGACCTGATTATTTATATGTCGCACGTTTTATTAAACAATTTGCTGATAAACAGCAGGCCTTATTACCACCTGTACAATGTTTTACTGCAACTGCAAAACAGGATGTTAAAGACGAAATTATTGATTATTTTAGAGCCAACTTAGGCCAAGAATTAATCGTCTTTGAGGGTGGTGTAGAACGTAATAATCTGCAATTTGAAGTACAGATAGTTAACAGCGTTGACAAATACTCACGTATTAATATGTTGTTAAATGAGCGTTTAGACAAAAATGCCTCAGGCAGTGCGATAATCTATTGTGCCAAGCGCAGTCAAACTGAAGACATTGCCGAGTTTCTACAACTACAAAACTGGCAGGTTGAAGCATTTCATGCCGGCAAAAATTCAGCTGAGAAAAAGCATATACAAGAAAACTTTATCAGTAGTCATACCCGGGTCATCACTGCAACCAATGCTTTTGGCATGGGCATAGATAAAGAAGATGTTCGACTGGTCATTCATGCTGATATTCCTGGTTCACTGGAGAATTATTTACAGGAAGCGGGAAGGGCAGGCAGAGATCAGCAACAAGCTGAATGTATTTTACTGTTTGATGAAAATGATATTGATACCCAGTTTAGCTTGTCAGCTTCTTCTCAACTAAATCAACGTGATATTTCACAAATTCTCAGAGGGTTACGAAAAACTCGTAAGGATCGTTATGGCAATGTAGTCATTACCACAGGTGAATTATTACAAGATGAGAGCGTTGAAACCAGCTTTGAAGCAGATGATTATAATGCCGGGACCAAAGTCATTACGGCTGTGTCTTGGTTGGAAAGAGCTGGATTTATTGAACGCAATGAAAATAAAACCCAGGTGTTTCAAGGCCGCCCTTTAGTAAAAAATAGGGATGAAGCCCAACAAAAAATTGCCAAACTGGCTTTATCAGAGCGACAACAAAAACGTTGGTTAGCCATATTAGATGTTTTGTTTAATGCTGATAGTGATGAAGGCTTTAGTGCTGATGAGTTAGCTCAGTTAGGTGAATTTGTCGAAGAACAGCCACAAAAACAAAATGAGACGGCTAGCCAACGAGTCATTCGAACTTTATACGACATGTCTCAAGCAGGTATTATCCAGAAAAACCTGCTATTAACCGCTTTTGTACGTCATAAAGTAAGCAATGCTTCCTTACCACTATTAGAACAGGTGTGTCAGTTAGAGCGCACGTTGATTAAAGTATTACAGGAACAAGCACCTGATGCAGGCACTGAAGACTGGCAGACTTTATCCTTAAGGCATATCAATCAACATTTATTGGATTTAGACTTTAAAGACTGTAACCCCGAAATATTGCGTTTATTATTAGTGTCCATGAGTAAAGACGGCCAA
Organism: Methylococcaceae bacterium; assembly: GCA_048595505.1. GTDB lineage: Bacteria > Pseudomonadota > Gammaproteobacteria > Methylococcales > Methylomonadaceae > QPIN01. The sequence continues at coordinate 3,039 of JBJPGG010000111.1, read as the reverse complement.
GGCCTAGCTGCAAGTAAAGGCAGTCTATTCATTCGGCATGCATCACAAGATCAATACCGTATAAAACTTAACCGCGGCTGGAAAGCCTTATCTGAAACAGTACAGCGTAGACAAACAGTGGCTCAAATATCACTGAATGCCATTTTACAAAAAATTCCGGCTGATACCAAAGCAGGCGCTGATTTATTAGTTGAGTTTTCAATTGAAGATTTACTGGACGCATTAAAACAGGATATAGAGATGTATTCTGTAGTAAAAGATCCATTAGCTGCGGTGGAAAGAGGCCTGAACTTTCTACATGAACAAAAAATAATCACCCTGCAAAAAGGTCTGGCGGTATTCAGACAAGCCATGACCATTCAAGTTTTACCGGAGTCTAAAGGACGACGCTATAACAAAGGCGATTATGAACCCTTGTCACAACATTACAATGAACGCACTTTTCAAGTCCATGTCATGAATGAATACGCGCGCATGGGACTGGAGAAAATTGGCCATGCACTGGCTTTTGTTTTAGCCTATTTTTCTCAGGATAAAACCGAGTTTGTAAAACGCTATTTTAAAGGTCGCAAGGAAATACTAGAACGAGCCACCAGTCAACAGTCTTTCCAGCGCATAGTCAGCGACTTACAAAACCCTTTGCAGCAAGCACTGGTTGCCAGCCATGAAGATGATAACAGTTTGATTTTGGCCGGACCGGGCTCTGGAAAAACACGGGTAATCATTCACCGTTGTGCTTATTTAATACGAGTAAAACAAGTCCCTGCCCACAGTATTCTGATCTTGTGTTTTAACCGAAATGCTGCCACAGAACTAAGGCAGCGATTAATTGAACTCATAGGAAGCACTGCAAAAGCAGTAACAATTCAGACTTATCACGGCCTAAGTCTGCGTTTGTCTGGCCATGCACTTAGCAGCATGGAAAACTCAGATGAAAACAGTTCAGAACTGGCGTTTCAAAACATGATCAAACAGGCAATTGATCTATTAACGGGCAAACAAAATTGTATGAATGTTGATAGTGATGAAATGCGGGACCGGTTATTAGCGGGTTATCGATTTATATTAGTCGACGAATACCAGGATATTGATGCATTACAATACCAGTTGATTTCTGCATTGACTGGACGAAACCAGGACGAAGATAGCAAATTAAGCATTATGGCAGTAGGCGATGATGACCAGAATATCTATCAGTTTCGCGGAGCCAATGTCGGTTTTATTCGTCAATTTGAACAGGACTACCAGGCCAGAAAACATTATCTGGTAGAAAACTACCGTTCCAGTACGCATATTATTGATGCTGCAAATCAACTAATACAAACCAATCAGGACCGGATGAAACAACAGCATCCCATTCGAGTTAATCAAGGCCGTAAAGGATTAGCAGCAGGTGGGCGCTGGGAAAAACTAGACCCATTGGCAAAAGGCCGAGTACAGATAATAAGCTGTTACGATGAAATGCATCAAGCAAAAAGGCTGGTGCAGGAGCTACTACGCTTACGTCAATTAGATAATAGTCTGGACTGGTCACAATGTGCCATTTTGAGCACAGAATGGCGTTTACTAAACCCTGTCAGAGCTTACCTGGAGGCCGAAGCTATACCGCTAAGTCTAGCCTTACCTAAACAAAGTCAGCCCCCAGCATTTCGCATTCGGGAAAACCTGAGTTTACTCAATGCAATAAAGCAAAGTACGGATTCTTTGTGTAAAGCTAGCGACTGGTTGGATTATTTACACAGACAACAGCAAAACATCTGGTTAAAACAACTTCAATTATTATTACAGCAATGGCAAACAGAAACTGATAATGCTACAACCAGCAAACAACAACTTTTGGAATATCTATACGAATCCCTAGCAGAGCAGCGCCGTGACAGTCGTTTGGGGCAAGGTGTTTTTCTCAGCACTATTCATTCTGTTAAAGGCATGGAGTTTAGTCATATCTTTATTCTGGATGGTGGTTGGTCTGCTGCAAAAACTGAAGAACAGTGTCGTCTGTTTTATGTTGCCATGACCCGCGCCAAGGAAACTCTGTGCCTGCTACAAAGGCAGGATTTGAACAACCCTTATCTACAAATAATGCAGGGAGATTTTTTATTAACAAGAGACAATGAAATTAAACAAACCGACTTAGCCCATTTAATACAGACTGAGTACGCAATATTGGGATTAAAAGATTTTGACCTGAGTTATGCAGGAAGTTTTTCTAAACAACATCCTATTCATCAAGCATTAACCACACTTACTGTTGGCTCAGAAGTAAAAATAAGTCAGCAAAATGGCAAGATTGTAATACAAAAAGATAAACTAATTATTGCCGTTCTTTCAAAAAAATCTCAGCAGCAATGGCAGGGCCAATTAGATCATATTAAATCCGCCAACATAATTGTCATGATTACCCGTTTTCAATCCGACAGTGAAGAGCAGTATCAATCGCGCTGTAAAGTCGCACAATGGGAAATACCCATGATAGAGGTTCAGTTGAATGAATAATTCAAACAACCTGCATCGATTAACCCAAAAATACTCTATATGTATCAAGACCAATATTTATTTATGGTTGATTAATGCTAATATTCATAATAGGCTGACTCTTTCTTGAAAATATGGGTTCGAGACCCAGTTGACTATCCGAATTTAATGCTTGGTTCTCGATAAAAGGTTTATTATCCGTACAAAAAAACCAGAATATAATCATTGTTCAAAAAAATTAAAAGCCTGATATGGAAATTAAACGCCCCGATGAAATTACAAAAGCTGATATTCCCTATATTGAAGGGACAATCTTCGCAAAAGGCAGAATACGTAGCATACTTGAAGAAGGTCATGGTCATTTTGCACATGATATAACTGGCTTATCCGAGCTGCTGGCAAAAAATAATAAACAAGACAGTTTCTACGGTTCTCAGGGGATTAATGACCCTTTTGAAAAGGGCTTGGAGGATGATTTTTTACAAGCCAAATACCTCATTGTTTTTGATAAAAATGATCTAGCCGTCCGCGTTGGCAAGCTGTATACATTATTTGTAAATAATA
>JBJPGG010000110.1:0-20665 GCA_048595505.1 Methylococcaceae bacterium | reverse complement strand
TTCCTGAAGATTCAATTTAAAGTTTCTCGAGACACAAAATTTCAGAATAAAGTGTATCTGGAAAAGAGGGTTATGTCCAGTAATTTATTTATACTGTTGTTTTATAACTGTATTTAATATTAAACGGTTTCGCCGTGACTGCATTCGGTACTGAGGCTACGGTTGAATATTCCACATGCAGTTCAGGGGCGGCAGTGCCATTATAAGACTCTGCTACCCGCTTACCCTGGCCTGAAATAATGAAGGCAATAGCATTGCCCGGCGCCCACGCGCCCTGGTTAACCACGGCCTGAACAATTGAGGATAGATCAGGGGTTTGTTGATCGGGGCCGGCTTCACCGATTGCGGTCCAGGGTAACGGTTCCCATACCACCGTTTTACTGACTAAGGTGCGATGACTAATATCGAATTTTGTATTGCTGAAATGGACTGCATTAGGGGTTGCTTCAGCAGACACTGACAGGGTAGTGAATTTTGAATGCGCTTCATCTGCTGTGAATTGAATGGCTGCACTTAAAATAGTGGCCCCTGCTGGAATATCTAAGATAAAGCGTAATCCTGCTTTTTGCTGTTTTGATCCATCTTGAGTCAGTTCTAAATCGCTACTGGTCAGTGATATACCGCCTGAAGTGACATTTTCTTCAGCATCATCTGCTCCGGATTCTATTGGAATCCATAGGGTTTCAACTGCAACCGCAATATCCAGATCAAAATTGGCGGTCACTGTTTTCGCAGCATCCAGGGTTATATCACAAGTATCTGTACCACGACAGCCTGCGCCTGACCATCCGGTAAATTCAGAACCAGCTGCTGCCAGAGCGGTTAAGGTAACCTCTGTGTTTAAGTTATAAAGCGCTGAACAATCCGAACCACAATTAATTCCAGCCGGGCTACTGCTGACATTGCCACTTCCGGTGCCGGTGTTGTTTACTGTCAGGTTGTGTTGTATCAGTTTAAAAACATAAGCTGCCCCGGATCTTTCTGTTAAATCATTGTTCTGATCACCATCCACTCCCGTGCTATCACTGTCTTCCCAGCGAGCCACACCACCAGTGTGTCACCGGAAATGGCTACAGACTCGCCAAAGAAGTCACCAGCACCCGTGTTGGAGGCTTTCAAATAAGCCTGCTGTGTCCAGCTTGTGCCACTGCGGGTAAAAACATAAGCGGCCCCAGAAATACCTGCTAAATCATTGTTCTGATCACCATTCACTCCGGTGCTATCACTGGCTTCACCGTCAGCTCCTACTACCAGTGTGTCACCGGAAATGGCTACAGACCGACCAAATAGGTCATGCCCACTCGTATTGGAGGCTTTCAAATAAGCCTGCTGCGTCCAGTTTGTGCCACTGCGGGTAAAAACATAAGCTGCCCCGGAAGCTTCTACTAAACTATTGTTCTGATCACCATCCACTCCTGTTCTATCACTGGCATCACCGTAAGCCCCTACCACCAGTGTATCACCGGAAATGGCTACAGAATAGCCAAAGTAGTCATACTTACTCGTATTGGAGGCTTTCAAATAAGCCTGCTGCGTCCAGCTTGTGCCACTACGGGTAAAAACATAAGCTGCTCCGGAATCTTCTTCTAAACCATTGCTCGGATCAACATCCACTCCTGGGCTTTCATAGTAAGCCCCCACCACCAGTGTGTCACCGGAAATGGCTACAGACTCGCCAAATCGACCACCCGCATCCGTATTGGAGGCTTTCAAATAAGCCTGCTGCGTCCAGTTTGTGCCACTACGGGTAAAAACATAAGCTGCCCCGGACCAAGATGCTAAATTATTGTTTTGATCACCATCCACTCCTGTGCTATCACTACTTTCAAGGCGAGCCCCCACCACCAGTGTGTCACCGGAAATGGCTACAGAATAGCCAAACCAGTCGAACCCCCCCGTATTGGAAGCTTTCAAATAAGCTTGCTGCGTCCAGCTTGTGCCGCTGCGGGTAAAAACATAAGCTGCCCCAGATTCAAGTGCTAAACGATTATTCTGATTGCCATCCACTCCTGTGCTATCACTGTCTTCCCATTTAGCCCCCACCACCAGTGTGTCACCGGAAATGGCTACAGAATAGCCAAAAAAGTCATAACTCCTCGTACTGGAAGCTTTCAAATAAGCCTGCTGTTGAACACTGGGCATGCTCACGATAGGATCTATGGTGACGGGGTAACGCGCGTTGCTATCATCAACTAGCAAGTTCAAGGTATTAGCTACCAGTTGCATACGGGCGGGGAGTTCCCGGCCAGTACTATCCCAGACTTTAAGTTTGTTGTAGGTGATTTGTGTGCCTTGTACACCGGTAAAGCTTAGGCCATTGCCTTGTTGGCTGATTTTTAGCTCACTATCCAGGGTGATTTGCACGGTTAAAGGAAATCCCTCGCTTGGCCCTTCAGGTCTGTGCGCGATATCAAACCATTGTTCCAGTTGCTGCTCTGAATTAATCCATCGCTCACGCAGAGTCTCATTCCATTGATAACTGACGGTATCATCCTGCTGGCTGATCTTTTGTGGGCTGTGCAATACTTGCAGGGTTTGATAACCGATGGCGCTCAACTTCATCCCCAGATGAAAAGCCGTGGTGTTTTTATTCCGCGGAGTCAGTGTGGTTGGCCATCTGCGGCATACTGGATGAGCCAGCCTTGTGCCGGGTTAGCTGAACGGTAACCACCGTTTTCATCTGCAGAAGCACGGTATTTAGCCGCGGTTAACTGCTTTTGAATACCGCCCCATTGTTCAGTCGTAATGCCTTGCGGGGTTTCACCCGACAGAATGTGTTGTTGCTGCATTTCTGATTCAACTGCATTTGTCTTGGCCAGTAGGGCTGGGCTTAACAAACACAAAAAGCATAGCATTGAGAAGAAACTAAATGGGGTGTTGTTATTTTTATTCATCAGCCTAGCCTCTGATAGTTGTACGTTTTCCGGTCAGTCCAGTCTTGCTATTTTTGCCAGGCAAAAAAAAGCCGAACCCCTGTACGACATTAACGATGTCATTTTCGGCAGTCCGGCTATTCTTTTTTAATTCAAGAACCCGTGATTTTCCGCGCCTGATTAAAATCAGGATTGGCTTTTTTTGTTTTTTTATACGTTAGACTGGTTTTTGTGTTTTGTCAACTGATGATTTTTCTAGACTGTTGTGGGCGGGCTTCGGTCTGTTATCGTTTGCAATGATACTCGCTATGGCGGACTGAAGTCCGCCCTACAGGTTGTGATTTGTTCCTCTCTTTCCCCGGCTGTGCGTGGGAACCAGGTGAAACAGTTACTTTAAAGGGTGACCGAATTGCTGAAGAATTTCAGGAATTTAGTAGAACACTATATTGAATCTCATTACGGCAAACATTAAAGCTAACACGCTTTAACCACGACCAGAAGCCAAGGTCTGCTCTACACTAAATAATGTAGAGCAGACCTTTAGTCTACTCAATACGAATATCCTTAGGCTTTCTTATCCAGCTTGCTTACAGCAAAAACCACTTAACCTTCTATTGTAGTCCACTTAGCAGCCAATTTTCCTGAGGCTATACCCAAACCAACGCCAATAAGTAATGAACAGGAAATAATAAGCAAAGGATTTTCCCAAGTAACGCTCAATAGAACATCAGGAGTAAGAATGTTAGGTGTTTGTAAAACATAAGCAAAAGTAGCTGAATAACCTAGTACTGTTGCAGGAATACATGCAAGTACAGGTAAATTTGCAGCAAGACATGACACAACCACAGAAATACAAACAACAATCCCAGCCATCAATGGAAAGCCTAGCGCAGCATCAGGTGGAATGTTAGTCAACTGAACTGCAGCATACCAAGCCATAGCTACTCCAAAAATACTACAAATTGCAGTGTTTTTTGCAGCCTCGTCATTGCCACCTAGAGCAAAATAAGCTGCCCACGAAATTGTTGACGCCCATATTAAAAAAACACCCGCCAATGGCCCTACAGCCATAAATACAGCTGCCCCAGCCAAAACACCTATGCTTAAAGAAAGCGCGGTAAGACTATTCATATAAAATTCTCCAAAATGTCACCTCATTTATAATTATGTAAACTAAATTTTGTAGTGAGGCGGTACCACAAAATCTAACACGAATACTGACATGCCACACTCATTATGGCAAGCAATGTAATGTTCGGCTGATTTAATCACACAACAACAAAATCAGCAATCAGAATCAAAGATATCTGCTAAATAAACTGTTACTAACAGATTGTTGTGAGCCAAAACCAAATACCAGCAGGCTCACCCATTCTCAATACTTTGCTTGATAAAAGCAGACGTCACTACATCCATAGTAGAAATATGATTAACATACCACTTAGGCCATATATTTCTAACATACTCAGCCAATCCTAGTAGATCATTATCTTTTTTCCAAGTATTTAATATAGATTCCAGGCCTTGTATGGCCTCAACATGCTCACCATGGTGGCAATGATACGCAGGAAAGCCATAAGTTTCCATCATAGAATTTTCTCTATCAAAATGCACTTGAGTATGTTCCAGCCAGCTATCACACAGCTGAGTTACCTTCTCTGGGTCATTTGCAAAAATAGCGGCATTAAGCTCATTAACGATGTTTAATTCATTCCGATGCACATCATTCATTGCATCCATGGCGACTTGTGGAATATCACCTGCATCTAATACATTTTTATTTTCCATACATAAAACTCTCAACGTTCACATGACAGATGTTCATTATAAAGTGCTGCAATTAAATTTGCCTGATAAACCATTCCAACGAGACGCTGCTTATCATTGACTATAGGAATTTGCCTGTGTCCATGTATAGACATTAATGCAACAAGGTCTGATATATGTGTGGTTTCAGGTAGGGTGATAACAGAACTGGTCATAATCAGTCCTACGGCTTCTGGCTTATTTGCATTGACATCAGCAGTACGCCTAATAAAGCTACGAAATTTATCCTGAAAACTTTCGTAAGCATTTAAATCAATGAATTTAAAAAAATCATTCCAGGTGATGATACCAATCACTCGGTTAGCACGATCAATCACTGGCATCGCTTTAAGCTTTTTATTGCGCATAATTACCCAGGCGTGCTCTACTTCAGTCCCAAATTCTACAACAGAGACATCTTTAATCATAATATCAGCACATAAAACATTTCCTTTAATACGTTTAAAAGCGTTAAGCTCTGCCTCTGATAATAAATGGCTCAGCTGTGCATGTGTCATATCAATAAACACATCACTTTGCTTAAGCGCTTGAGAAAGATCCTGTTCTGAAAAACCAACATGATGATTAGGTGCTATAACACTATGTCGCTGAGACAGTTCTTTTTTAATAGGGATTGGACTAGGATAACTTCTATTCATCACCCATCGGTTAATAATAACAGCCAGAAATAGCATGCAGGCAACATTAACTGCAACAGGAACAAATACAAATGAATACCCCAAGGAAGTAATAGACTCCCCGCTCATTATCGGTGCCAGGCTAGTTGCAGCAGCGGGGGGGTGTAAACACCGCATTAATAGCATCATAATGATTGAAGCACCAACCGCAGTGGCTGCTGCAGTTGAGGTCTCTACAATATTCAATGCACAAGTAACACCCACAACTGCAGACACAACCTGGCCTCCAGCAAAAGGCCACGGTTGCGCTAAAGGACTACCTGGAATAAAAAAAAGAATAATGGCTGATGCCCCCATTGAAGCGACAATTATAGGATAGTCAGGCCAGGGTGAAACAACTTTAGTAAGTAATGCAATGAAAAAAATTGAACAAAAACAGGCAATAAGAGAAAGCAGTTTTGCTTTAATACTTAAATTAACTGGGTCAATTGTAAAATATTTTAATAATAGGCCTATATTCATTACTTACTCACTCACCGGCTAAATATAACGATAATCCATCAGTATTTCAGACTATTAGAAATACAATATCTAGCGCCTATTAAACCATAATTTACTAAGGTTTATTCATAGGCAACGCCCTTAATTAAAATAATAAAAGACAAGCTATTCAAATTCACTAAACATCTCGTTTGCTACACCATAATCTGGACATTCCCAGTCATCGGATATTTGTGCCTAAATAGTGCCGAGTGCAATTCCATTTTTAGGGTCACCTATTGTTTCATCATTCATTGACCACCGGCTTTATCCATAATAAACCAAAAAATTGCTAATAATACCACTCTATTTATGAGCCTAAATTGTCACTTATAGAAACCGCTAATAAAAATGATTCTCATGTCACAAATATTTTTTACAATAAAGCAATAAACAACGTATTTTTCAGGGTAATTAGCGCATAATAAGCGTATAATTTGTACCAGAATTTATCAATCTCTTAAGGGGAAAATCTTATATGTCCGATCTACAAAAATGGGATGTCGAAAACGAAGAGTTTTGGGAGTCAGAAGGCAAAAAAATAGCGAATCGTAACCTATGGATTTCTATTCCCAGTTTATTAAACGGCTTTGCTGTTTGGTTATACTGGGGAATCATAACGGTACAAATGCTAAATTTAGGCTTTCCTTATGAAAAATCTCAATTATTTACTTTAATGGCAATTGCTGGTTTAACTGGCGCTACCTTACGCATTCCTAGTAGTTTCTTTATCCGCTTATGCGGTGGTCGCAACACCATTTTCTTTACTACCCTCCTATTAATAATCCCTGCCCTAGGTGCAGGGATTGCATTACAGGATAAGAATACACCGTTTTGGGTATTTCAGGTATTAGCCTTACTTTCAGGATTTGGTGGTGGTAACTTTGCTTCTTCCATGTCTAACATCAGTTTTTTCTTCCCGAAAAAAGTACAAGGCTTAGCTTTAGGTTTAAATGCAGGCTTGGGTAACTTTGGTGTTACTACCATGCAAATCCTCATCCCTCTGTCTATGACATTTGGTTTGTTTGGTGCAATGGGCGGAGAATCTATGATTCTTGAGGCTACTTCAGGAACATTAATAGGTAAGATTCCTGCAGGTTCAGAAACTTATCTACAAAATGCCGGGTTTATCTGGTTGTTATTTCTTGTTCCTCTGGCATTTTTCACTTGGTTTGGAATGAATAATATCCGTACAGAACATGTTTCTCCAATCGTCAGAAGTCCAGCCGTCAGTTTCAGCATGATTAGCTTTATGCTACTAATCAGCTTTGTTAGTGCAATCTTTGGCTTATGGCTAATGCTACCAGAATCCGTTCATGGCTCTGGCTTTAAGGTTCCTAAAGAAATAGCCTTATTTATTGTTATTGCTCTTACAGTTTCTTTGTTAAAGATCATTCCTGGACAAATAGGTGAAAGCTTAGGTCGTCAATATCAAATTTTTGATAATAAACATACTTGGGTGATGAGTATTATCTATACCATGACGTTTGGTTCTTTCATTGGTTTTGCTGCATGCTTCCCATTAGCCATAAAAGTTATTTTTGGTTATCAGCACGTACTAGTTGATGGTGTTATGAATCATGATATTCCTAATCCTAATGGCCCCAGTGCATTAATGTATGCTTGGACAGGTGCATTTATTGGTGCTTTAATTCGTCCTGTAGGCGGTTTAATTGCTGATAAATTTGGAGGCGCTTGGGTAACTCATATTTGTTCATTTATTATGGTTTTAAGTGCTGGTGGCGTTGCTTATTACATGAAAGCCGCCTATAACTCTGCAACTCCAGAAGAATTTTTCATCCCCTTCTTGATTTTATTTTTGATTTTATTCGCCGCAACAGGCATTGGTAATGGCTCAACTTTCAGAACCATTTCTCAGGTATTCCCTAAAGAACAAGTTGGCCCAGTACTTGGCTGGACATCAGCTGTAGCTGCATATGGTGCCTTCTATATTCCCAAAGTATTTGGTGAACAAATCAAAGCGACCACCCCAGAAGTAGCGCTAATGGGTTTTGCCTCCTTTTATGTAGTTTGCATTATGATAAACTGGTGGTTTTATTTGCGCAAAGATGGCGAGTTCTACAACCCATAACTAAAAAGTATTTTTGGCACACTAAATGCTAAAAATAATTTTTTAGATGAATGGGCGCGAATTTACCCGCAATCCATTCAATAGACATCTAAATTGGTGCTTAAGCAACTTGCTTTGCACCAATCTATAGCTTTTACGCTTATCAATTCCACACAATTATGTGTAGATTATCGTAACTGACTAATTATAGATTTAATTTAATATTCAGGAGAAAAATCGATGAGTCATTTTTTAGACCGTCTTAGCTTTTTCAAAAAAGTCCAGTCCACCTTTTCCGGTGGTCATGGCATAGTTACTAATGAAGATCGCCAATGGGAAGATGGTTACCGTAACCGTTGGCGTTTTGATAAAGTTGTGCGATCTACTCACGGAGTAAATTGTACTGGTAGTTGTTCATGGAACATCCATGTTAAAAACGGTTTGGTTGCATTTGAAATGCAAGCCACTGATTATCCGCGTACGCGTCCTGATATGCCAAATCATGAACCTCGTGGCTGTCCACGTGGTGCAAGTTTCTCCTGGTATTTATACAGCCCATTAAGAGTTAAGCACCCTCTTATTCGTGAGCGTTTAGTTTCACTATATAGAGAAGAACGTGATTCAGGTAAAGACCCCGTTGAAGCTTGGGCAGCAATTCAGGAAGACCCTGAAAAGCGTAAAAAATATACGGCTGTTCGCGGCTTAGGTGGATTCGTTAGAGTTGATTGGGAAGAAGTTTCAGAAATTATTGCCGCGTCCAATATTTATACTATAAAAGCACATGGACCTGACAGAATAGCTGGCTTTTCCCCTATTCCAGCCATGTCAATGATTAGTTATGCTGCTGGAAGTCGTTATCTCTCTCTAATCGGCGGTGCTTGCTTATCGTTTTATGATTGGTACTGTGATTTGCCACCCGCATCTCCACAAACCTGGGGCGAACAGACTGACGTACCTGAATCGGCTGATTGGTATAACTCAACTTATATCGTTGTTGCTGGTTCAAACTTACCGATGACACGTACCCCTGATGCGCATTTCTATTCAGAAGTTCGTTATAAAGGTACAAAGATAGTTGCCATCTCTCCTGATTACGCAGAATACGTTAAATTTGCCGATTTATGGATGCCAGCTAAACAAGGCACTGATGCTGCAATCTTTTTAGCCATGGGACATGTTGCTTTAAAAGAGTTTTTCATTGATACGCAAGATGCTTACTTTGAAGAATACGCACGCACCTATACTGACATGCCCATGCTGGTCATGCTGGATGAACATGAAGGCTCTTATGTCAATGGCCGTTTCGTTCGTGCTGCCGATTTTGATAATTCATTAGGTGAAGAAAATAACCCTGACTGGAAAACAGTCGTTATTGATGAGAAAACAGGGGATATCATCGCACCTAACGGCAGCATTGGCTTCCGCTGGGGTGAAGAAGGCAAATGGAATTTAGTATCTAAAAAAGGCCGTAGAAACACCAAACCTAGCCTCAGTCTGATTTTTGATAAAGACGATGTCGTTGAAGTATTAATGCCTGATTTTCAATCAGGTGTTGATGTGCCTATGCGTCGTAATGTACCCGTTAAGAAAGTTACTCTTAACGGTAAAGAATGCCTAGTCACTACAGTATTTGATCTGCAGCTGGCTCAATATGGTCTTGACCGAGGTTTAGGTGGAGATATTGCCAGTGGCTATGATGATGCTAGCATTCCAAACACACCGGCCTGGGCAGAAAAAATTACAGGTGTAAAACAAGCAGATATTATCCGCAGTGGTAGAGAATTTGCTGATAATGCCTCTAAAACTATGGGTAAATCCATGGTTATTCTCGGTGCTGGTTTAAACCACTGGTATCACAATGACATGCATTACCGTGCCATTATGAACTTGCTACACATGTGTGGCTGTATCGGTCAAAGTGGTGGTGGCTGGTGTCATTATGTGGGACAGGAAAAACTCCGCCCCCAAGCTGGCTGGGCACCGGTTGCTTTTGCTCTAGATTGGCAAAAGCCCCCCCGTCACATGAATGGCACCACTTATTTCTATTTCCATACCGACCAATGGCGTTATGAAAAAATTGAAGCTGACGGCTTGCTAGCGGCTACTGCCCAAGCTAATTATAAAGGCCATAACCTGGCTGATTACAATGTAGTCTCGCAACGCTTGGGTTGGTTGCCATCTTCTCCTCACTTTAACAAGAACCCATTGGATATTGTTAAAGATGCTGAAGCTGCAGGTGCTACTGATGAGAAAGGTGTCGCTGATTATTTAGTAAACCAACTTAAATCAGGTGATATTCAATTTGCTGCTGAAGATATTGATGCACCAGAAAACCATCCTCGTAATTTATTTGTCTGGCGTGCCAACTTAATTGGCAGTAGTGCAAAAGGTCATGAATACTTTCTTAAACATTTATTAGGTGCACAAAACGGCGTGATGCAAGATGTACTTCCTGAAGCGGAAGGTCAGGAAATAAAATGGCATAAAGACGCACCGATTGCCAAACTTGATTTAATGGTTGATATTAACTTCCGTTTGAATTCAACGGGCGCTTATTCTGATATCGTTTTACCGACTGCAACCTGGTATGAGAAAAATGATTTAAATACCACGGACATGCACCCATTCATCCATCCATTAACGCAAGCTGTTGATCCTGGTTGGGAGTCGCGTTCTGATTGGCAAATCTTTAAAACATTAGCTAAAACATTCTCAGAGTTATCAGAGAATCATTTGGATAAACAAAAAGATTTGGTGGCTTTACCACTTCTTCATGACACCCCTGCCGAGCTTGCTCAAGCAATGGATGTTAAAGATTGGAAACGTGGTGAGTGTGAACCTATTCCAGGTAAAACCATGCCGGTAATAAAAGTCGTTGAACGTGATTTTGCCAATACTTATAAAAAATATACCGCTTTAGGACCTTTGTTACCTAAACAAGGTAACAACATCAAAGGTATTGATTGGAATACTGAAAAAGAATATGAACACTTAAAAGCGATAAATTACACCATCAAGGATGAAGGTATCTCTAAAGGCATGCCTTCGTTGGAAGATGATATTAGTGTTTGTGAAACTATTCTTGCCCTTGCCCCAGAAACCAATGGTGAAGTAGCTGTTAAATCATGGAAGGCTTTAAGCGGTAAAACAGGTGTAGATCATACTCACCTGGCACTACCGCGCGAAGATGACAAAATCACTTTCCGTGACATTAAAGCACAACCTCGTAAGATTATTACCGCACCCACCTGGAGTGGTATTGAGTCGGAAAAAGTTAGTTATAACGCCTGTTATACCAATATCCATGAGCATATTCCTTTCCGTACTTTAACGGGGCGCGCACAATTCTATCAAGATCATCAATGGATGCGTGATTTTGGTGAGGCTTTCTGTACCTACAAACCAGCTGTTGACATGCTATCAACCGCTGAAATGATGAAGAAAGTAGGTGATAAACCACATTTAAAACTGAACTGGATTACGCCACATAGTAAATGGGGCATCCATAGTACTTATCAAGATAATTTGCGCATGTTGACGCTATCTCGTGGCGGACCTCATCTATGGATTTCTGAAACGGATGCTGAAAAAGTAGGTATTGAAGATAACGATTGGGTGGAAGCATTAAATATTAATGGTGCGACTATTACCCGAGCTGTTGTTAGTCAACGTATTCCTGATGGTATGGCCATGATGTATCACGCTCAAGAAAAAAATATCAATGTCCCAGGTTCCAATACCACAGGTAAACGTGGTGGCATATTGAATAGTGTCACCCGAATTACGGTTAAACCAACCCATATGATTGGTGGCTATGCGCAGTTAAGTTATGGATTTAACTATTATGGAACTATCGGTTCACAACGTGATGAATATGTCATCTTGCATAAAATAGAAGACCAGGACATTCAGTGGTTAGAAGAGCCATTAACGGCTGCAAAAGAAAAACAATTGAATCCTGAGGGCGTACCACAAGCACCTTATACATGCACAGATGAGTCGGAGAAATAAACGATGAAAGTTAGAGCAAATTTTTCACTGGTGATGAATCTCGATAAATGTATCGGTTGCCACACCTGTTCAGTGACCTGTAAAAACGTCTGGACTAACCGAAAAGGTATGGAATACGCCTGGTTTAATAATGTTGAGACTAAACCCGGGGTTGGTTATCCAAAAAACTGGGAAGACCAGGAACAATGGAATGGTGGCTGGGTTCTGGAAAAAGGCAAGCTGCAGTTAAAATCAGGCAGTCGTCGTAACATTCTAAAAAATATCTTCATGAATCCGAATATGCCGACGATTGATGATTATTACGAACCCTTCACCTATGATTATGCCACACTTCAAAATAGCGAACTAGTCGAAGCAACGCCTACGGCAAGACCCCGGTCTTTAATTGATGGCACTCGCATGGAAAAAATCGAGTGGGGGCCAAACTGGGAAGATGACCTAGGTGGTAAGTTTAAACATCGTAGTGTAGATGTTAACTTTAGCGACATGGAAAAGCAGATTTATGGAGAGTTTGAGCAAACATTCATGATGTATTTGCCTCGCATGTGTAACCATTGTGTTAACCCTGCCTGTGTTGCGGCTTGTCCTTCTGGTTCTATCTATAAACGCGAAGAAGATGGTATTGTTTTGGTTGATCAAGACAAATGTCGTAGCTGGCGTATGTGTATTAGTGCCTGCCCATACAAAAAAATGTTTTATAACTGGGAATCAGGTAAAGCCGAGAAATGTACAGGTTGTTACCCCCGGGTAGAATCTGGTTTACCCACGGTTTGTTCGGAATCTTGTGTCGGTCGTATTCGTTACAATGGCGTCATGCTTTATGATGCTGATAGAATTGAAGAACTTGCGTCTGTAGAAAATGATCAGGATTTATATCAGGCACAACTTGATATATTTCTAGACCCTAATGACCCTGAAGTCATTAAACAAGCCAAAGAAGATGGCATTCCAGAGTCATGGATGGATGCCGCACGAAAATCTCCGATTTATAAATTAATTGTCGATTGGAAAGTGGCCTTCCCTCTACACCCTGAGTTCCGGACTATGCCCATGGTTTGGTATATTCCTCCTCTATCCCCCGTGCAATCACAGATTGATCAAGGCAATCTATCAACCATGTCTGATGGTGCAATTCCAAGTATAGAAACACTGCGTTTGCCAATGAAATATTTGGCAAATATGTTTACTGCTGGCGATGAGAAACCTATCGTAGCTGCTCTAAAACGTATGATTGCCATGCGTAGTTTTTATCGCTCTAAAAATGTTGAAGGTAAAACAGATTTAGCGGTATTGGAAGAAGTCGGCTTAAGCGAAGATCAAGTCAATGACATGTATCGTTATATGGCAATTGCCAATTATGAAGATCGTTTTGTGATTCCAACCAGCCATGAAGAATTACGTCAGGAAGATTTTCACAGCTTTCAAGGGCAAAATGGTTTTAGCTTTGGTAACGATGGTTGCAGTATCAGCCCTAATGCTTCGCTATTTCCTGACAAAAAAACAAAAACTGCTGACAATTTGGAATTTGTACGCTATCACCCTGCAGCTAAACGCTCTGACGGGGAGAAAGCATGACCCAAGTCTATAAAGTACTTTCCATTCTGCTGGAATATCCGACTAAAGATTTGGTCACCCATTGGGATGATATAAATCAACTCATTGCTGAATTACCGAATGTAGCGGATGAAGATAAAAAAATATTATCGGGATTTACACACTGGGCATCCGGCTTAGATTTAACTAAATTTCAAGCAGAGTATGTAAACAACTTTGATATGACGGCTGAAAATTCACTCTACCTGACCTATCACTTATTTGATGAACAAGACCGAGATAGAGGCCCTGCCCTAATTGAATTGGCAGAACTTTATAAATCTACTGGTTTTGAGATCAGTGATGGTGAATTACCGGATTATCTACCCTTGATTCTGGAATATGTCTCTACTATGGATGATGTTGCAAGTGCCCAGGCATTTTTACAACAAACATCACAGGCAGCAGATATCATCGCCAGTAATCTTGAAAAAAATGAAAGCCCATACGCTCCATTGGTCAGAATGGTGGAACGTCATGGACTCGTCGCAGATATTGCTGCATAGGACTCATTATGAACTTAACAAATTTACTCTTTGGGATTTATCCCTATATCGCCCTGACTACATTTTTTGTGGGCAGTTTGATTCGTTTTGACCGGGAACAATACACCTGGAAAGCTGATTCCAGCCAGATCTTTGAAAAAGAACAGCTGCAAAAGGGCAGCATTCTTTTTCATATCGGTGTTTTAGCTCTATTTATGGGTCATTTTGCCGGCCTAGTAACTCCACACGCCTGGTTTTTAGCAATGGGTGTCTCTGACATGATGCACCAGATTGTTGCTATTTCTGCAGGTGCCGCATTTGGTTCTTTATGCATGATGGGGGGTGTAATTCTATGGAAACGCCGGATGTATCATCCAAGAGTAAGGGCAAACAGTAGTTTTATGGACCTGTTTATTCTTAACTGGATATTAGTCACTTTGGCAATTGGTTTACTAACCATCCCAGTCTCTATCTATCATGCTTTTAGTGGTGATACCTCAGCAATGATTGCTTTAGCAGAATGGGCACAAGCAACCCTATCACTTAATGCAGATGCGTCTATGCTTAGTGATGTTGGTTTTATTTACAAACTACATTTGTTTTTAGGTATGTCGGTGTTCTTTTTGTTTCCTTTTAGTCGTTTGGTTCATGTCTGGAGTATGCCTTTAGGTTATATGTTTAGACCTTATCAAATTGTACGCACTAAATTTGTTAAGCAAAGGTAATTAAATCTAGTCCCTTCCCATGTTGCACATGGGAAGGGACGCTTTCTACCAAATCCTCTTTTGTAATTAAAGATACGAAGGGCGAAGCCGCTAACCAACTTGTGTTTTTAGTTATAATCTAGGAAATTAATTAATGAACTTTTCTGTTAAATACAAATTATTTGCTGGTTTTGGCATTATACTTTTGTCAGTCGCTCTAATCTCAACCCTTAACTACATCAAACTAAGTCATGTAGATACGATTGAAAAACGACTAATCAAACTCCGTCTTCCGACTGAAATGGCCGGCATGCGACTTGAAGATGGTATTCACCTGTCCTTGGCTGGACTACGTGGATATATGCTTTTGGGCGACACCCCAATCAAAGAAGAAAAATTTAAAGCTGAGCGCCAGGCTGGCTGGAAGTTAATCAACAATGCACTCACTGAAATGGATGGTTTCGCGCTAAACTGGACAGACCCCAACAACATTCAATCGTTGCAAAAAATAAAGACATTAATAACAGAATTCCGCATTGCCCAACAACAAATAGAAGATATTTCTCATACCCCTGAAAACAACCCTGCATTAAAAATTCTTTTGTCTGAAGCTGCACCTCGGGCTACAAAAATACTAGAATCAATTTCTAGCATCATTGATGATCAATCCAATCAGATCGCTACACAAGAAAAATTACAATTGCTGAAGTTACTAGCGGATAGCCGAGGTTCTTTTGCTATTGGTCTCACTAATATACGTGCATACTTACTTTCTGGTGACACACAGTTTGTTGATAAATTTCAGACAAAATGGAAACTCAACGAAACTCGCTACCAACAAATATCTAATATGACTGCTTTATTCAGCAGCAAACAATTACAAGCATGGAATACCTATAAAAACTTACGATCTGAGTTTGCTCCATTACCAGAAAAAATGTTCAAAATACGTAGTGCCAAGGACTGGAATTTAGCAAACTATTGGCTAGGTAGTAAAGCCGCTCCAAAAGCGGCTAATATTATGCGCATTGTGCAACAAATGCGCTCATCTCAACAACGTTTATCAATAGCAGACCAAGCACAACTCTCCGACAATCTTTCTTTAGTTAAATTAGTCTTAATTATTGGTTTCTTTGTCATAGTAGCAATAGGCATCTTTGTCTCACTCTTTATCGCTAAGTTAATAATCACGCCACTAAAACAAGTAGTTGCTCATGCACATACTATTTCAAACGGTGACTTAACAACTCCCCCACTTGTTCTATCGGGTAATGATGAGCTCACTGAATTAGCCCAGGCTGTTAACGAAATGAATAGTAATCTATTAACGACAGTCAGACACGTTCATCAATCAGCATTGCAAATCAGTAGCTCATCTGAGCAACTTTTAGCGACCACAGAGCATACAAATCAGAATATCTTTCAACAACAATCACAGACAGAAATGGTCGCCTCTGCCATGAATGCAATGAGTGATACAGCTCAACAGGTAACAAACCATATTGCTGGCACATCTCAAGCCGCTCAAGAAGCCAATACAGAGACAACAGCAGGACGCAATATCGTAGATGGGTCCATCCACGCTATACATCATTTAGCAGGACAAATCGACAATACTGCCGATGTAATACACCAATTAGAAGAGGACAGTGAAAATATTGGTCAAGTATTAGATGTGATCAAGGGCATCGCCGAACAAACAAACCTACTGGCTTTAAATGCTGCTATTGAAGCAGCCCGAGCAGGTGAGCAAGGTCGTGGCTTTGCAGTCGTTGCAGATGAAGTCCGTACCTTGGCAGGGCGTACACAGGAATCAACTGCTGAAATTAACCAAGTCATAGAAAAGCTTCAAACTGGTTCACAAAAAGCAGTCGATGTTATGAATACGAGTCGTAAAGAAGCTCAGTCCGTTGTTGACCAGGCAACACAGGCCGGCCTCTCCTTATCAGCCATATCCACTGCAGTGGAACGCATCAATAATATGAGTAGCCAAATTGCAAATGCTGCAGAACAACAAAACACCACTGCTGAAGAAATTAATAGAAACGTAACAAGTATTTCAGAATTAGGCCAACAAACTACATCGGCAGCACTAGAAGCATCAGATGCGGCTATAGGACTAAACAAACTAGCCATAGAACTACAAGGCTTAGTAGAACAGTTTAAAATATAACACCACTTAAAGTGAGAGAGAAAGACTAATAACTTATGGAATTTAAATTTATCGACCCTGCCACTGATTTCTCTAGTGGTTTACAAGTAATAACTGATTATCACCAAGACTTCCTGACAAGAGGCGTTCAATTAGTCGAATTAGCAAAAGAAATAAAAAAACAAGGCATGACAGAACAGTTGGCCAACCAATGTATGGCTATGTATTGTCATTATTCACATGCTACGAACTTACATCACAAAGATGAAGAAGAGGCTCTTTTTCCTTTATTAGTTGATCAATCTAGCCTAATCATAGGCATGATTGAGCGCTTAATCATGGATCACGAAGAGATTGAGGAGTCATGGGCTGCAATATCAACTCGAATAAGTAAACCGGAACTAATTACAAACTTTGATCACTTCTTACACTTAACCATAGGGTTTGAAAAAATATTAAGAGATCATCTTACTCGAGAAGACGAAGACTTTGCACCTCAAATAAAGAAAGTTCTTACACCAGAGCAATTAAAACAGGCTGGAGAAAAAATGTCAGAAATTAGGCACTTACAAGCGGTATAACCAAAGCATTATATTGTTAACAGCACGAAGTATAACTCTTTACCTATGGCGTAATAACTCACTCATGTTTATCACTGCAGGTCCATCCGACTTTGAATTGACAATTCAGCATAGAATCTAATGCTCAAAGGTGGTTTTCCTGCAGAAGCCTAAGCTTTTTAACTTTATAACCATACACAAATCAAGGTATAATAAGCCTACTAAATTAGTAGGAGTTCAGTGTGATCAAATCTAAATTTATACCAGCAACCACCCTTATCCTTACCCTCATTCTTGTCACTTTTTTATTAGCCACGCAAGCCACTCAAGCGAACGAAAACAATAAACACCACGCCTCAAAATCAATGGTTAATTTTGGACCAGGTGATCATTATCTACATAAGATGGACATTAACCCTTCAGACTTTAATAAGATTAAAGATATTAGCAAACCTGCTTCTGACTTACCAAAGCCATTAAATAGAAATCGAAGTAAAACAGTCCACATCAACCTCGAAGCCACAGAAGTTATTTCTGATATTGCTGCTAACATTTCGTATCATTATTGGACATTCAATAATACAGTCCCGGGCCCTTTTTTAAGAGTACGGCAAGGTGATTCAGTAGAACTATCCCTACAAAATAATAAAAAAAGTAGCCACAGCCATGCGATAGATTTACATGCTGTTACTGGCCCTGGTGGTGGAAAAGCAGTGACCGAAGTTAAACCGGGGGAAACAAAAACTTTAAAATTTAAAGCGACTACACCTGGCTTATTTGTTTACCATTGCGCAGCAGGAAACCCTGCAACACATATAGCTAATGGTATGTACGGCCTAATCTTGGTAGAACCAAGCCAAGGCCTTGCTAAAGCCGACCATGAATTTTATCTCATGCAGGGTGAACTCTATACGCAAGGAAGAATGGGGAAAAAAGGATTTCAAAAATTTAATAGCCGAAAAATGCTGGATGAACGTCCTGAATATATAGTTTTTAATGGACGCACAGGAGCCTTAGTAAATAAAGGACAATTAAATGCAAAAGTAGGCGATAAAATTCGACTTTTTATCGGCAATGCTGGCGTAACAAAAATTTCTTCATTCCATATTATCGGTGAAATTTTTGACCGTGTTTATCCTGAAGCCTCTCTTAGTAGTCCATTAAACAACATACAAACCACACTGGTTCCTGCTGGAGGCGCTAGTGTAGTTGAATTTCAAGTGGATTACCCCGGAAACTATGTTTTAGTTGATCATGCCTTAGCTCGTATTGATAGAGGAGCTTGGGGCATTTTAAATGTAAGCGGGCAACAAGATGACTCACTTTATTCTGGAGATTCAGATCACTCAGAAGAAACTGCAGAACAAAGTCACAAAGGACACTAATAACACGAAATAAACTATTCACCTTTCATTGTTTTACATGTCTATTTACAAAAACACAGGTAAACTTGTAATTAGGCCGTAAGGCTAGCCTCACTTCTAGCAATCAAGATGTGGTATGCAAATAGACATATTATTTTATCTTAAGACCATATCTGATAATTATTTCTGCTCCATAGTCTATCCATCATTGTATCGATAGACTACTATAAATGTAATACTACACTAAGGAACAAGAGTTGATAAGACTGTACTTGCGCCTTTGTATGAAACAATTTTTAATATTAAGAGGATATACTCATGCACGAACTTGATGGCATCAGTAGCGGCCAACAAACAAAAAGCCTAGCTATAAGCACCATAGCCTTTACTGTATGTTTTGCTGTCTGGACAATTTTTTCCATTATTGGGATTAAAATCAAACAAAACCTGGGACTTAGTGACAGTCAATTTGGTTTACTGGTTGCGACTCCCATATTAACAGGCTCTTTAAGTCGTATATTCCTAGGTATCTGGACAGATCAATTTGGTGGTCGTATCGTTTACTTTTGCGTAATGATTACCACATCAATTGCAGCCTGGTTATTATCTACTGTATCTACCTACGAAATGTTCTTAGTTGCTGCCTTAGGTGTCGGTTTAGCCGGTGGCTCTTTCGCAGTAGGCATCGCCTATGTTTCTCGCTGGTATGAAAGTGAAAGACAAGGAACAGCCTTAGGTATTTTCGGGATGGGTAACGTAGGTGCAGCAATCACCAACTTTGGCGCACCCTTTTTACTGGTCGCATACGGCTGGGAAAATGTTGCCAAAATTTATGCCGTAGTGCTATTTATTATGGCAATTATTTTTTGGTTTACCACGGAAGAAGACCCGGTAACAAAAACGAGAAAACAACGAGGGGAAAAAGTTAAACCTGCTCTCATGCAAATGGAGCCATTAAAACATTTGCGAGTTTGGCGCTTTGCTACCTATTATTTCTTTGTTTTTGGTGGTTACGTTGCACTTGCTCTATGGCTACCACGTTACTACATGGGAGTCTATGGACTTGAAATTCAAACAGCAGGAATGCTGGCAGCTGCTTACGCATTACCAGGTAGTGTGTTTAGAGCATTAGGAGGATGGATGTCTGACAAAATTGGTGCCAGAAAAGTAATGTATGTGACATTTATTTGTAGTTTAGCTTGTTTGTTTTTTATGTCATATCCAGCTACGGATTATACTGTCCATGGCATAAAAGGTCCTATCGACTTTACCATTGCTATTGGTTTAGTGCCTTTTGTTATACTAACTATTATGCTTGGCTTTTCTATGTCTTTAGGTAAGGCTGCTGTATATAAACATATTCCAGTCTATTATCCTGACCATGTTGGCTCAGTAGGTGGTTTGGTTGGATTAATAGGTGGATTAGGTGGATTTATTCTTCCTATTTGTTTTGGCTTGATGAATGACTTGATAGGCGTATGGACTAGTTGTTTTATGCTGTTGTTTATTATCGTGGCAATTTCTTTAACATGGATGCATGTCGCAATCGTATTGTCTGATAGAAAACTTCATCCAGAACTAAAAGGCCCTAAATCTTTACCTGAAATGTTACATTCACCAGAAAAAGATTAATCCTTTTTTAAAAAATGAATATATGCAGGTTGAATGACGCGGTGCGAATTCAACCTGCTTTATTGCTATAGAAAGTATCCAGTTATTTATCCCGAGTTCAAGGGGTGTGCGGCCGAGCAAGGTCGATAATTCCAGCGGGTGAAAGTCCCGCTCTGGCAAGGTAGGTCAACCACCAGATAGCAAACATCGGGCAGGCGGAGGTAACTCCAAATGTTAAGCACGATGGGCGCAAGCGA
>JBJPGG010000109.1:0-10128 GCA_048595505.1 Methylococcaceae bacterium | reverse complement strand
GTTCGCTTGCGCCCATCGTGCTTAACATTTGGAGTTACCTCCGCCTGCCCGATGTTTGCTATCTGGTGGTTGACCTACCTTGCCAGAGCGGGACTTTCACCCGCTGGAATTATCGACCTTGCTCGGCCGCACACCCCCTTTTCCCCCCAGATCGCTTGGCACTTTTTTGATAATACCAACAAGGCTGCGGTTTCAGATAGAGCTTTATCTTTACGGTTAAGTTCTTTTTGCAAACGTTTAACTTCTTGTTTTAGTTTCTTTTGTTCCTGCTTAGATACCGTTCCAGATGAGTGGCTTGCCTTTCCAAATTCTGTCTTCCATTCCTTTATATGGTGTGGGTAAATCCCATGCTCACGGCAATAAGAACTCATTGTTTCTTCACTCATGCCGTGACAGTCCAAGATGACTTCAAGGCGTTCCTTTTGAGTCCAATTCTGTGGGCTTTTTTCTTTTGACATAAAAGGGGATAAATTTTCCAGGTTATTATTTTTGGCTAACCGGATCCATTTTTGAAGGGTTGAATAGCCAACGCTTAAATTATCAGCAATATCTTTAAGTGTCTGATCAGGATCTCTGGATAATGCTTTTTCTACAGATTGTACTTTAAATTCTTGGCTAAATTTGGCCATTTCTGTCTCCTAAAATTGAATTTTATAGGCGACAGGTATGTTGACATAGGGGGCTATAGCGGACTGAAGTCTGCTCTACAAATCATAAGCAGTGGTTTCTTTTTAGCCGTGTTAAAGAATAGCTTGCCATAATTTGAACCTTTATATATCATAGTTCTCTAATAAACTAATATTAATTAGAACCTATTCAAGTCCGTGAGGTGTGCCATGAATAACAAGATCAATCCCCAACGCCGTACTTTTATTAAATATGCCGGTATTTCTGCTGCGGTAGCGGCAACCTATCCTACATTCATTCGTGCTGCCAGCTCAAGAGTTATCAATAAAGCTTCGGCAAATTTTCACCCAGATGTTGAAATTGAGCTGAAACAAGAAGTCATTGATATTCCTATTTTTAAGGGACCCAAAACTCGGGTTTGGAAAGTTTTTGGTAAAGTTCTAAAAGGTTCAGCACAAAGCGTTAAAAATTTACCAGGAACATATCTAGCACCAACTCTACATTTAAAAACAGGTCAAAAAGTCAGGATTTATCTAAAAAACAATCTACCTGCAGAATCAATTCTACATTGGCATGGCCTGCATGTGCCATCCAAAATGGATGGTAATCCGATGTATGCAATAAACCATGGTGAAACATTCGTTTATGAATTTGAAATTCTTAATCGAGCAGGAACCTATTGGTACCATGCTCACACTCATAGTGTAACAGCCAAACAAGTCTATTCCGGTTTAGCGGGTCTAATTATAGTCAATGATGAACAAGAACAGGCATTAGCTTTACCCAAAGGACAATATGATATTCCACTGGTTATCCAAGATCGCAGTTTTGACAGCAAAAATCAGCTTCAATATAGCAATCATATGATGCAACGAATGCAAGGTTTTTTGGGTGACCAAATAATGATTAACGGTCAACCAGATTTCGTATTACCAGTAGAAAATAGATCTTATCGATTACGGTTATTAAACGGCTCCAATTCCCGAATTTATAAACTCGCCTGGGATGATGGTTCACCTGTCACGGTCATCGCTACTGATGGTGGGTTGATAGAAAAGCCGGAAACAATGCCTTATGTAATGTTAGCACCTGCAGAAAGACGAGAATTATGGGTTGATTTTAGTAATAAACCCATTGGTACAGAACTGACTCTTCGTAGTATCCCTTTTGAAGGTGCTTCTATGCATGGTGGCATGATGGGTGGTATGGGGAGAGGAGGAATGATGGGGGGAGGCCGCCGTGGTATGGGAGGCATGATGTCTGGTGGATCATTACCTGCAGGTGGGGATTACCCGGTACTAAACGTTAAAGTCGTTAAAAAAGCTAAATCTAACGATCCATTACCAAAGCGTTTAACTCCAATTAAAGCGCTTCGTTTGCGCGATGCAGCCAATGCTAATGGCCCAAGAACGATTACATTATCAATGCGCCATATGTCTGCTTTATTAAACGGTCGATCTTATAAAATGAACGATATCCGTCCAGATGAGGTGATTCCAGTTAATAGTTTGCAGTTGATGCAATTTGATAATGGTTATAAAGGTGGACACGGTATGGCTATGCCCCACCCCATGCATTTACACGGTGAGCAGTTTCAGGTTATAAAGCGCGAAGTTAATACCCGTCACCAACATTCTCATGCAACTGTTGCCGAAGGATTGGTTGATAGTGGCTGGAAAGATACCATACTGGTCATGCCGGGGGAAAGGGTAACCTTTCTTAAACCGTTTAATGATTTTAAGGGTATGTTTATGTATCACTGCCACAACCTTGAGCATGAGGATATGGGAATGATGCGGGACTTTCTGATCAATTAATTGCAGATAAACAGCAGGTGAAGGCTAATTTCACCTGCTGCCTTACTAAGAGGAAACTGGAAAAAAATCATCCAATCTTGCTGGTCTTTTTGCCCCGCTAAACTTTAAAACGGCTAATAAGAACCTGTAAGTCAGAGGCTAGTTTTGCTAATTCCTCACTACCTTGACTAATTTGTATTGAACTCTGTGCAGACTGCTCGGTGACATGGCTGATATTACTAATATTCCTACTCATTTCTTCAGCAACAGCGGCTTGTTCTTCTGACGCACTGGCTATATGTGTGGCCATATCATCAATATTTACCACAGATGAAGCTATTTCTTGTAGTAATTGGTTTTCTTTATCTGTTTCTGTCACGGTACTTTCTGAACGTTTTTTTCCTTCTAACATGACGTCTACTGCTTTTGCTGTTCCTGTTTGTAAACGATCAATCATTTTATGAATTTCTTCTGTAGACTCTTGTGTTCGACTTGCTAAAGTTCTAACTTCATCGGCAACCACTGCAAAACCACGTCCATTTTCACCCGCTCGCGCCGCTTCAATAGCAGCATTCAATGCAAGTAAATTCGTCTGCTCTGCAATACTTTGAATAACACCTAACACGCTACCAATTTTATCACCATCTTCTGCTAATTCCTGAACCACTGTCGTTGCGACATCAATTTCTTCAGATAAGGCCTTAATAACGACTGTCGTATGCTCAACAGTTTCCTGTCCTTGTAATGCTGATTTATGCGCCCCTTGTGTCGCAGCAGCCGTTTCACTTGCATGTTTTGCCACTTCTTGTACCGTAGCAGCCATTTCAGTCATTGCAGTAGCAATTTGTTCAATTTGCTCTTGCTGCTGCTGAACACCCTGATTTGTTTCTTTACTCGTCATGGACATTTCTTCTGCAGACGATGCTAATGTATCAATTGATAATTCCAGCTGTCTTATAACATCAGAAAATTGATCGGCCATAGCATTAAAAGAGTATGCCAGCTCTCCAAATTCATCTTTATTGTCCAACTTAACACGCTGTGTTAAATTCCCCGATGCTAGTGATCCAGCAGTCTTTTTTAATTGAGCAATCGCTGATTCAAACGACTGATAAAATCCTGCAAATAAATAGATTGCTAATAAAGTCACCGCTGTGACTATCGATAAAAGCAAGATCATTTTGCTATATAGCCCTTCCACTCTCTGTTCTAACAAGGTGTTTAATTCAGGCGCAAGTTTATCCAAAATCTTAAAATTGGCCTTTATCGTTTTAGTCCCTTTTGAAAAAACTGCTGCCGATTCAACACTAATTAAATCAGCATTAAGAATTTCAGTTTTAAGAAATTGTAAATAACTTTCTGAACCTGAGATAGTTTGGTTAACATCTGAACCAATTTTGTTAGATAACTCTACATTTGATTGTCCCAATACCTGCATGCCTCGCTTCAATGCATTAATATTTTTCTGTACTGTTGAGACTAATGATGTCAGTTTAATACTTTCTGTCCGTGAAATGGCTTGTCTTGCTGCAAGCCCAGAAGACATACCTCTTGCCTGGCCAAGATTTTCTACAACTTGGGGCAATAATGTAACAATCGCTTCTTTTATATAAAAGCTGTCTAATTCCGAGTCTAAAGTTAAATTAGAATTATCACTTACCTGTTTAACCAAGTCCAATACTTCAGCAATCAACTGCGTATGTCTGCTAAATACATCCTTTACCGGTCCATTAAAAGCGTCTGATTGTAATCGACTCCAACTCGCTTTAATATTATTCCATTGTGTAGTAGTGCCAAACTGGCTTCCAAGACGTTGATCTATCTGATCAATATTACTGATATCAGCGGTAATTTGTGTTCTTTTAGCAAGGATTTTTGATTTAAAACTATCATTACCCGACAAATACGCATTAGTCATTCCTCTATGTTCTGGTAAATGCTGAATTAGCTGTCGAACAGGTACTATATATTCAATGCCTAACTTTTCAGTATTAGCAAACTTAATTGCAATCATTTGTTCACTTACCAACAAATACATTGTAATGACCAGCGGTGTTATAAATGCAATAGAAATTAACAACATTTTTTTAGAACAACTAAACTGATTCATTAACGCGGTTGCTGGTGCTGTCAACATTTTCTTCTCCGGAAAATAAAGCTTTTGTATTTTATAGCCAATTTCGATTTCTATAGTTATTTGGCTTTTTTAATGTTTAAACGTTATGATCTGAGTATAGATGAAAAATTAAACACTACAACTGCCCTTTTTCTAGATGCACATGAAATAGCAATGACTGTATAACAACTCAAATGTTATTCAACTGCTTATGATTTCATTAGCAATATTTTGTTCTAATAACCGATTGATTAAATCTGTATTACTATAATTTCCATAAACTAGTAACAACTTTACATAGGCAGATTCTAATGACATATTCCAAATCATTTTAGCGCCTAGTTCTATTAATGATCGTGTACTTTCATAAGCTTCAGCATTTTTTACAGCCGGAGCCATATACAGCTCTATTTTATGCTCCTTACACTTTTGAATAAACTGTAGTAAAGAATGATTTCTCCCCCATTCCTCTGTTGAACAGGCTGTACCTGAATGATAAAGATCATGTATAACCGCATCGACTTGATCCAACTTAAAATGCGAATAATCCAGACCAGGATAAGGCTTAATGAGTAAAACACCAGTAGAGTATTTTGCTGTTAACTCTGTCTTTATACACTCTGTTGGGCTTATTGCATTTTGTTGATAAAAAGTATTATTCTCAAAACCTAAATAAGCTTTAGATTGCACACTGATAAAATCACTACTGAGTTGTAAACAAGAAGAGAGACGAGTACCCAAATGTATTAAAGTCGCTGAATTGTGATTTTTATAGGGAACAAAAACACCAGATTCCTGTCTTTGTGTTATAAATTCAAGCGCGCAAATAAAGTGACTCAGGCCATTTGCCTGCGGATGATCTAATGGAAAATCACTGGAAACCAATAATATTGGTATAGTGATTGTATTAAAGTAAAAACTTAATGCCGCGGCTGTAAACGCTAATGTGTCCGTGCCATGAGTAATAATAATGCCATCAAATTGGGAAATATTTTCTGCTTCAATAGCAGTAATGAGAATTTCCCAAACAGATGGAAACAGGTTTTCACTTAATAGTTGAACAGGCTGGATAGTTTTAAAATTATATTTAATTCCATCTGCACAGGCCTGTTCAAATAAATTAATTAATTTATATCCCTGCTTACTAGAGGTGTTAATCGTTCCATTTATTGCAGTGGAACCAATTGTGCCTCCAGTAAACACGAGCAAAATATTGCTCATAAAAAATTATTTTCTATTAATTATTTATCGTGTTCCAAAAACTACAATAGTTTTTCCATGTGCTGAAATCAAACCCTTATCAACCAGCTCTTTTAATACTCTTCCTGCCATTTCTCTGGAACACCCGACAATACGACTTATTTCCTGTCGTGTAATTTTAAGCTGCATACCATCAGGATGCGTAATGGCATCGGGTTCTTTGCATAACCCAAGCAGGGTACGAGCAATACGACCTTCAACATCCATAAAGGCAAGGTCTTGATATTTACGACTGGTAATCAACAAACGGGTGGAAAGTTGTTCACCCAACATGTACAAAATATCAGGTGCAAATTCGAGCAAATCTTTTTTTAATGCCTGCTTGAGTCTATCGTAGGAAATTTCAGCTAGTTGACATTTAGTACGTGTTTTTACTGTAACAGTTCTAGTTTCAGATCCTTTGAAAATACCAATTTCGCCAATAAAATCATTCTTATTTAAATAGGCCAAAATCAGTTCATGGCCTTCTTCGTCTTCAACAGTTATGCTTACTGAACCTTCAATTATAAATAATAATTTATCACCTACATCCCCAGGACGAATAATAATCGCTTTTGATGGATAGCTTCTAGTATGGCAGAGATGCAAAAAACTATCTAATGCTTCCTGGTGAAGATTACTTGGTTTAATCAATGTCATGTCAACTTACCCTGTTTAACTAAATGTCTACTTTAAGAGTGGTAGATTGCCGCATTATTATGAAAAAATCAATATTAACTGTAATCTCGTTGTAAAATTGTAAGATTATTTTATTACAAATGAGAAACTATTATGGAAGTAACCGTTAAATGGGTTGATGGCAGAACTTTTTTAGGAGAAAGTGGTAGTGGCCATACAGTAGTCATGGATGGCCCTCCAGACCATGGTGGACGAAATATTGGCATTCGTCCTATGGAAATGATTTTATTAGGTGTGGGCGGATGCTCTTCTTTTGATGTTATGGATATTTTACAAAAAGGGCGCAATGAGGTGACAAATTGCATCGCTGAAATAACAGCAGAACGTGTCAACACTGTACCCAGTGTTTTTAGCAAAATACATTTACATTTTAAAGTAACAGGCAAAAACTTAAAACCATCTGTCGTTGAGCGTGCAGTAAAATTATCTGCAGAGAAATATTGTTCTGCTTCTATCATGTTAGGAAAGTCTGTTGAGATTACCCATGATTTTGAAGTGATCGAAGCAGGGTAGAGGGCTCTACGCTAATTTCTTGGCCAATAAAGTAACCGGATGAATAACCTCTAACTCAATATTCCGTTCTCGACATCTTGCCCTAATATGCAAGACGCAACCGATATTAGAAGTCACACAATAGTTTGGTATCGGTTTGTACGAAATCAGTTCATTGATTAAGTCATCCACTAATAATTCAGCCATTTTCGGATGTTGCAACATATAACTCCCTGCTGAGCCACAACATTGGATCGTTTGTGATATTACCTTTATTTTGATATCCGGAATTTGTTTGACTAAAGTTAATGCCCCTTGTTCTTGTTGCATACTGTTTTTTAAAGAGCAGGGGGTATGTACTACAACCATAGAATTATCAGGCAACACTGAATTAAATATTATTTTCTGATCTAGCAGAAATTGGCTGATATCAACGGTTTTATCTGCGAATTCTTTATTGTCATAATCTTTTAACTGACTGCCACAGCCACTGGCTATGCTAATAATAGCGATCCATTCCTTTGTTGCAAAAACCTGTTGATTAATATGTTCAAGTTGGGTTGATTTTGATTTATCCCCGCTGTGTAAATCGAGTGCGCCACAACAGGTCTGGCTATCAGGAATGTGAACATTGAAACCAGCTAAGGTTAATAGTTTTATTGCTGAATGAATTGTTTCCTGGTCTAACAATGACCCCATACATCCAACAAACAACCCCACATCCCCTTTTTCTATAGTAACTGCTGGGTAATAATCATCTATCACCTGAGGAGCTGGATTTTGTTTATTGTTGATTAAACGTTCAATTTTATCCAGTTTGAATAATTTAGATATTTTTAAAAACTGAATAATTTCCTGAATCCCAGATGATTGGTAGCTGTTTAAAATTCTACGGGCAATATGATTGAATTTTTTATGATGCGCTATTTTTTTTAATAGCGTTAGATCCATAGCCATTTTGTTATTACCTTGAGTCGCATTTCTAAATTCATCAACTATTTCCCCATAAGGAACTAGGGCAGGACAAACTTTTTCACATGAGCGGCAAAGTAAACAGTTATCAATATGTGCTTTTAATTTTTTAGAACCCGGTAAATCGCCATTAGCCCAGGCCTGAATTAACGATAACCGTCCTCGTGGAGATTCATTTTCATTTTGTGTTTTGCCATAGGTAGGACAATGAGCCAGACATAAGCCACATTGCACACATAAGTCTGTTTTGGCAATTAACTCATGCACGCTGTTGTTTTAATGCCTCAATAATTTGTTTATATTCTTCTTCTTGTGGTCTGTGCAAAAAAATACCTAATGCACCTAAGACACTAAAAATATAAAGTGTGTTATATCCGTCCCCAAAAACAAACATGATAAAACCAAAAACGCTAACTATTTCAATAGCTGACATAGTAACGATTATGGTTACTAAATAGCGATTTTTAGCAGGATTATCGCCCGGCATTGTTTGATTGAGCCGAAGTAAAATATGTCTCAATAAACTCACCACCGGAAACATAATAATTGCGACAAAGTAAAATACTGTTCTAACAAAGATACGCTGTTCCTCAGCCATTTTAATTTGTATCTCTACTCCGACTGTATGACAAACTATATTATAAGCAATAAGCATACACAGCATCATACCGGCAATGACCCAATGCGGTGTTAAATCAGACTTTAATTGTTTATATTCCGACATTATATTCCCTGAAATAAGTATAAAAATATGTAGCTATTCAGATTGTCCCTGAGTATGGGTACTTTATTCATTTTTACCTAATGATCTCCGATATGTATTCATAATAACCATAAATGCTAAAAAGTCATATACCGCATGAATAACAATAGGCGTTAACAGGTTTCTCTCACCACCATAATCCAAACACAAACCAAGATATATCCCGACACTCATGGCAAGTACCGCATATAAAGGTGTCACCGCATGTACTAATCCAAAGATAATGTTACTGCCAATTAATCCAGCAGCCATACCCCATGAATTCTCCATCCATGGCTGAATCACACCACGAAACAATATCTCCTCTGAAACACCGGCAATAGCAGCAAGAATAAACAGATCAGCCCAATTATACCGATGCATGCTGGGCCCTAAGGTTTCAATTAAGAGCTGTCTTATTTTTTTTACAGATGCATGTGGCATCTGTTCCATGGCTAAAAAAACAAGAAATAAGGGTAATGTTCCAAATAAGCCATAGACAATCGCATTTTCAGAAAAATGAATATTTTCAAATGGATTGATGTCTGCTATCCATCCTAAAACAACAGCCACAAAAATAAGTGACCCTTCAAAATAACAGGCAGTTTTAAAAAAATTATCAGGTTTTATTGGTGAGTTTTCCATAGCAAGGTAATCTAGAATAGGACTATTTAAATTTATCGGTTTATTGTAATGCAATATTCCATTTCTAATGATGTTATATTCCTTAGAACCTGTTCAAGATTAATAGAAGCTGCTGTCAGTTGCATACGAACGAAGCGCAGAAACCAGAGTTGAGAGAAATAAATCAGGCGCGCCATCGGCTCGCCTCATATCATAACTTTTCCTGATTAGCAAGGATCGTCAGCCAAAGTATTTTCCATGAGTGAAATGAGGTATGGACTTCCGACTAAAATATCTAAAAGAGAGGCCTAGGCTATGAATTCAGTTGAATTTTACTTTAAGCTTTGATTAAGAACTTTACGGTTATTCCTCTGAAACCAGGTTTTAAAGGGGTTTTCAGAACCTGGTGGAAGATTTTTTCTAATCAGGAAAAGTATTACCAAAACTGCTGAATTTTTGAATTTGGGGCAACCTGCCGTTTCAGGGCAAATAAAATTACTGCATGATTATGTTGGAGAACCTTTATATCAAAGAAAAAGTCACCAGCTTGAATTAATACCCACAGGTGAGGGTCTGCTTGAATGTGCCAACAGAGTAGATAAAAGTTATAAGCAAACCCTTGAATATGAGCATTGTTAATTTAATATAGCTTTGTTATTCTACCGCTTAAAATCAGAGAAACAGAGCGGTAGCGGAGTGATGATTTTTAGTCCGCGGTAGGCGACAGGGAACAAGCTGAAGCCAAGTCAAAATAGCATGCGAGGGAGGCTAAAATTTTATACCGACAGCCGTCAAGTCAGTGAGGTAGCCTTAACGGAGCG
>JBJPGG010000108.1:0-4047 GCA_048595505.1 Methylococcaceae bacterium | reverse complement strand
CTGCCATAGATTAGCCATCCAGTCGGTGACTATCTTGTTACGACGATTCGCCTTATCTTCAATCATCCGATACACCCGCAATGCCATTAATTTTTCATTACTGGCTTTTGGTGATGCATTAATATACTCAACCACACCCGCATCTAATTCAGGCAAGAAATGGTTGGATAATTGGGTTTGATAGGCTTTAACGGTTTTGGGGCCAATGATACGCCCTTGGTATAAACCCATTTGTCCTACCAAAGGCCATTGCTCATCATAATCGGCATAGACCATAGCGGCTTTACCCAGATGGTTTAGTGAGGGCAGTAGTTTCTTGCCCGTAGGGTCAATCCTTTCTGACTGTTTTATTTTGTTAAACGGGACATCGCATCAGTTCTGACATTACAACATTATGCTATTACCAAACACATGACTAGTCCGTTAAGACTGAATTTTCAAGGACACTGTATGATGGGCAGTGAAGAAATAAGAACCCCAATAATGTTGTAATGTTAGAACTGACCCCGGTTTCCAGAACTGACCCTAGACTCCCAAAGCTTAACTTTAATTCATATGAAATCTTTTATTATTCAATCACTTGATTCACCACTGGTAGCGGCATTAAACTCCGACCCCTTGTTATGCAACCTTATGCTTTAATAGGAACGCTCATGAATTAAATACTATTAATTGCTAACTCTATCTGACTTTCAAAGTTGAAAACTGTCTTCAAGGAGCTATCTAGGTCACAAAGGTATTTGAAAATTTCATCATTACTTTGCTTTAGATCAGGAAGTAAAGATGAAAAATCATAATCTGGATGCTGAGTTGCCCATCTAACTGACCTAACAATTCCTATTAGTACTGATTCATCATATTCTATTTTTAAACATTTTAAATCTTCTTTGGTAAATCCAGAAAAGTCATTTATATTATCTATGTAATATAATTTATAAAGAGGTATCATTAAAAATTTTTCATTCATATCAATTTAGTCCTGTACCTATCAATAACACTTTAATTTTGACTCCATTTTTCACCCTATCGTACTATCCAATATAAATTACAGCTCCATCTCTTATAAATCCATCTGGTAGATTATCCCTAATTAAGTTTAATCTTGTGTGTATCTGAGAAAATTGTTCTTTATTAAGCGTCCTCTTTGCTAGTTCTTCTAATTTATCTAGTTCAGAAAATATATTTGGCAGATCCTCCTTCAAAATTTCAATACCTGTCTGAAAAACAGGAATCCATTGAAGATCAAGATCTTTAGCTAAAGGTAACCAAACTTCCTTAAAGAATTTTTCAGTTGAAATAGGGATATTAAATAGTTTTTCTTCTTCTGTTTTAGCATCTTGAACTATTGCTATAATAGACATTACTGTTTGCCTCCAAAAATTACATCAAATTTATAATTAGGAAATTCAAGCCTTAAAGTTTCCAAACTGTTTTTAACAGCCTCTCTTAATGCTGGTGTATCACCTTCAAGCCGAAATACAAAATGTTTGATATCTTTTATTTGTTCTAAAGAAGGCACATTTTGTGTGCCAGCACTTGTAGCTCGTGTGTCTGCAGTACTATTTTGCAGGTTATTAATACGATTTCGTGTTTTTTGTAGCAGTTGCTTATCTGTAAATTGCTGAGCTGTTTGTGCTGGTAAACCGGTTCTTGGGTTTACACGGTCTAAACCTTTAGCAGATTTATCTTCATAAAAAACCCGTTCATTTAAATCTATTTCATCAAATTCACCCACAGGCTTTCCATTTGAATCGACTATTTCTACTTCTTTAAAAAAATCCTCTCCTTCAACCCTTTTTCTGCCAGCATAGAAACCAACTGTTTTTTGTTTGGGTTCCATTTCTACTGTTACATTAACTTTTTTCTGGTTCTCTCCTATCGGTACTGAAGAGACCTTTTTCTCTAAATCAACAACTATTTGAGGATTTTCTATATCGGCCTTACTTAGTAATGTTTTGTTGTTATTTAGGTTATTGATGTCTCCCGTCGCACCTTTAATTGAAATATAAGTGAGTGTACCAGCTAGTGCTGCCGAGCGAAATAACTCCATTAGTTTTTTTAGCCGCTCATCAGGTGATAGGCTAGGGTCTTGCATAATGTTGTTATACGCACCCATATGTTGTGTGCCAAGTAAAATACCTTGCAGGCCATCAGTTGATACTTGACCGATTAAAAAGGCTTTGTTCATATTTGCCCCAAGCTTTGAGGCTGAGGTTATCTTGGTGCCTATTTTCCATGCGGTTCCTGCTGCAAATATGTTACCGATAATGGAGAGTCCATCAAAAGCATCATCTTTCCAGTTTCCAAAGCCTTCGTCATGCCGTTGTGCAATATTAATAGTGGCGGCGGCTGTACTGGTGAATATGGATGTCCAAATAGCAGCAGAGACAACTCTTGAGCCTGGTACAGGTGCAATCAGGGTGGCAACTCCCGCCACAACAGCTCCACCTAGGGCAACATAGTCTAACCAGGTTGAGACTTCATCCCAAGATGATTGTCCATCACTTTCAAATTCACCTTCTATTTTATGTTTTATGCTAAGAATATCAAATTCGTATCGAATAATTCCGTCTGGATAACGGTTTTCTGAATCCCATTTGGAAATAACATGTCTAATTGCTTGCTCATCTGTGTCTCCACTAGCATCGTAGACCCCTGTTGTATATTTATAAGCTGGGTTTGTCCAATCTACCAGTCGCCATGTTGATCTAATTTTATTAGGTATTTTGACTAGCCACAGAGATAATGTGGTTCTTGCTGATCGCGTTCGATCCATATGCCAAGCATCTACAGCGATTCCAGGAAGACCCTCAAGCCCTTCTAGGTTGTATTTTAAATGACCAATATATTCTCTGTTTTTCTCAACAAGTTTATCGTGTGCCTCTTGTTTATTAGCGGGTGGGGGACTTTTTTTCGCAATATTTAATAAAGTCTGATTATATACTTCTCTATTTTTAAGTACTTGAAATGGTCCTGCTTGATTATTGTTGGCATCAGCGTCAAACTCTCTTCTTAGTATATTACTTGCAGTGTCTACCCATTGTTTGTGATGAAGCTGTAATTTTTTACCATCTGCATAGGTTATGTCACATAATATGGTATGTTTCCCTGGATTATCCCATTGTGCATTTTCCCATAGTCGTGTGTCAGGACCATTGAAAATTTTAGGTGTAAGCCATGTCAGTGTGGAAGGGTCATTAAAACAGGACCACTCAAATTTAATCGCTGCCAGCTCATTGTCACTGAGTTTTTTGTCTGGCTGCGCTTCGTAAGTAACGATAGCTTTGGGACTAATACACTCAAAGTCAGGGTGTGAAACGATTTTGAAGGTTGGGTTTATCATGATATTACCCTCCCCACTGTAGTTTCTTGCCCATCATCAGGACTTACCAACTTTGCCTGTTTAAGCAAAAAGCTTATGACATTAGTTTGTTCATCCGCACTAAAGGCTTGTTTAATATCTGTTCCAACATCTTTTCCATAATTTTCTTGATATGCTGATTTAATCGCTGAATAATCTACTGCACTTTGTAGATATTGGAGCATGAGATCAATTTTTTTATTTTTTGTGGCTGCCAGTATATTGGCAGCAAAACTTTTGGCAATTAGGTCTTCTTCATCTTCAATCGTTGCTAAACCAGATATACCTAAAGGTGTATTTTCAAATTTTACAACACCTTCTTTATCCGTTGCTTTGGTTTGTATTGAGTTGTCTTCAAAACTAACAGTTACTTCTACATTAGCTACGGGGTTTTTAGCACTAGTAAGAACCAGTACTTCCATTTTTCTAGTATTTGTTAGTTTGTTATTTGCAATGTTACTTAAAGTGGTTTTATCTTTCCTAACCACGTCCAAATCTTCCCCAATCACAGGCACTTCCACTTCAACCGGTGCAGGCGACTCTGCTTTCCAGCCTGGGGTGGCATCATCTGCTTCGGATGCTATTCTGGGTGGCGTTGCCTGTTTAGGGTTACTGCCGGCACCTGCAGTAGGTGCTCCCCCATTGTTGATATTGACGATTGGACCCTGGATAAATATTCCTCCGGG
>JBJPGG010000107.1:0-9988 GCA_048595505.1 Methylococcaceae bacterium | reverse complement strand
ATTTTTAACATTCACCATTTACGTGAAAGAATACAAACATTATTAGATGACCCGATGATTGAAAAGGTTGATGCTAATCTTGAGCCCGGTGATGCTCTTGGTCAAGCTAAACTGAATATGTTAATTACACGTTCCAAGCCATACCAGATAGACTTTGGTTTCGACAATCAAGGTTCAGTTAATACCGGTGAGTTGCGCGGAAAATCTAGAGCTATCATTCATACTCCATTAGGTTTAGGTGATCGACTTCTTCTGGAGCTAACAGGCTCTGAAGGAGGGGGGCAGGGAAAGGTCAACTACAGAGTACCTATAG
Source organism: Methylococcaceae bacterium (assembly GCA_048595505.1). Lineage (GTDB taxonomy): Bacteria > Pseudomonadota > Gammaproteobacteria > Methylococcales > Methylomonadaceae > QPIN01. Next base: position 9,675 of record JBJPGG010000107.1, on the reverse strand, counting down.
GATATCACCTGGCTTATATCGAACTTGGTTATATGAAAGGTGAAAGTGATATTGTTGAGAAACCTTTTGATAGGATAGATATTTCCAGTAAATCAAGTCGTTTCGACGTAAGTTACTGGCAACCTTTAGGTTACACCCCTTGGACATTAGGTATTGGTTTTAGCTTAAGCGAAACCGAGAACTCTTTATTAGGACAACCCTTTTCATTTTCTCCAGGCGAAGAAAACGGACGCAGTAAAATTAGTGCATTACGCTTTACCCAGAATTATTCCAAACGAAATAATCGCTCTGCTTTATCTGCTACCTCAATAGTCTCTGTTGGTCTTAAAGCTTTTAATGCAACTGACCATAGTAGTTCGGCACGTCCTGATTCTAGCTTTTTAAGCTGGAGAAGTGCATTCAGTTATTTGCATCAATTTGGGGAACAAGATGTTTCGTTGCTGATAAGAGGGCGTTTTCAACTTGCCGATTCACCATTGTTACCTGCTGAGCGTTTTTCTTTAGGAGGTGCTAATTTACGTGCTTATCGATTAAATAGCCTGGTCAGAGACCAAGGGGTATCAGCAACAGCAGAGCTTAGTTATCAGATGAAAGGTAATGATCAATATGGAGAATTCAGCCCGAACATCTTCTTGGATGCAGGTTTAGCATGGAATTATAAAAAACTCCATAAAAAGGAAGACCTAACGGCTATTGGTATTGGTCTAAGGTGGAAATATGAAGATAGATTTCAAATAAATATGTCATGGGCTAAAGCTTTAAATGGGCGGACAGGTGATCATTCCTTACAGGATAGAGGTCTGTATTTCCACTTGAATTGGCATTTGTAGATATACGGATGATTACTTTTGACTAGAACGTACTAGTGCTACTTGTTATTCCAAATGTAACTAGCCTTATTAGAAATATAAAAATGAGATGTTATCAAAGATGAATAATATAAAAAATAGTAATTGGAGAGTAAGTGATAACTATAGCCCGAAACTATTTTCTTTATCTTGTCTCTTATTACTTGGCTTTTATTTCATTGGGGGCATTGCTGCTAGCAAAACTGATACGGAAGAGGTCTTACGCAAGATTGAAAACTTAATTGTTCAAGGAAATTATTATCAGGCAATAAAAAATACAAAAATTGAATTATCTAAAAGATCTGAGCTTAAAGAAGAGTATGCTAAAAGTATAAAGAATCAAGAAATACATAAACTATATTTGTTACTTGGCCACGCTCAATATCTTACCGGATCATGGGAGTTAGCTGTAGCAAGCTATCGTAATATTTCAACATCCTCTAATGTTCCCCCTTCCTTTCTTTCCCGTGCTTCACTTGGCCTTGCTCAAATATACTTTCATCAGGAACGTTGGTCGAAAACGTTGAAACTAGTCTATCAGTCATTAGCGATTGCCGAGAAAGAGCAGGATTTATCAATGATAGCTGCCAGTAAATTATTGCTTGCAGAAACAATTGAAAAACAAGGGGACTTTATTACAGCACGGCAATACTATACTAGCGTTCTGGAATATGCGGAAGCGCTTGATTTGCCGGGATTGCAAGTCAGGGCTCGGTTGGCACTCGCAAAAACAGAGCCAGAAAATTTAAAACACTTGGTGATAGCCAATTCTACAATTGAAAAAATAGACGATTTAAATCAACAAGTCGCAGCTGACCTAATGATGGCTGAAAATGTATTGGAAATATTGAACAATAATAAATTTGAGGCTCAACCTAATAGAAAATCTCTCTTACCTGAGCATATAAACTCAGACAAAAAAAATGAGTTATTGACTTTGGGCAGGAAAAACCTTGAACGTTCCTTGTTGGGAGCAAAACGTTGTAACGACCCTCAGCTTATCTCGCACAGTTATGGATTGCAGGCAGAGTTTTATGCTCAGAAAGGGGAGCATAAAAAAGCGCATGAATTTGCGTTAAAAGCGGTGTCTAGTGGTTTACAGTCAGGTGTACCTGGCCTATCGCGTTGGGCAAGACGTCTAGGTTCTGAAAGAGCAAGTAATGGAGACATAGAAGGTGCTATTGAGGCCTACCAGTTAGCTATAAAAAATAGTCAATCCAGTTTTCTTCAATATGAATTGTCTATAAGAAGGAATTTAAGTCTAGATCTTACCGATGTTTTGTTAAGAAAGTTTGAAAAGACGAATGATCCAATAATTCAGCAATCGTTGTTAATAGAAGCTCGCAACACTATGGAGGAAATGCAGAGAATAGAACTTGAAGATTATTTACAAGGACATTGTGTTAGTAGTCATACTGAAAGTATTGATGAATTGGATCAAGAGTCAGCGATACTCTATCCCATCATCCTCAAAGATCGTCTGGAGCTATTAGTCAGTATTAAAGGGCGTATGGAACGACGTAGAATAAGCATTAATTCAGGCGACTTACAAGCGAAGATGGATGAAGTGATTCAAGCGCAGAGGTCACAGCCTGATTTTCTGGATGCAGAGCGCATGGAATATCCACTGGATGCATCTCAACAACTTTATGAATGGCTTATTCAATCAGTAGAGCCGATACTTGAACAAGCGAATATAAAAACGTTAGTGATTATACCCTCCGGTCGCTTACGACTTTTATCCTTTCCTGCTCTTTGGAGCGGGAAAGACTTTTTAATTTCCCGCTATGCCATTGCCATTAGTCCGGGTATTTCTCTTTTTGACCCAAAGTCATTTGATACAGATACCCTCCCGAATACCTTGATTGCTGGGCTTTCTATTCCAGGAGATTCTATAGCACAAATCCCCGCGCTTATTAACCAAGTTGATGACGCTCCACCTGCTGAAGTTGATGATTTATACTTAACCAATACACCGTTACTAGCTAGCAGAGATTTAGATGAGGTATTGACAAGCATTGTACAAAGAGGTGTTGTTGAAGATATGCTGAAGATGAGCTTAGCTTTGCCTGGGGCAGAGGAAGAAGCTAAAGAACTGCATCAGATGATGGGTGGTAAATTATTATTTAATGAAACCTTTAGTACAGATTCATTTATTAATGCGATGAGCGAACAGGTTTTTTCGATTATTCATATTGCTTCACATGCTTTTTTGGGTGAGAACTATCAAGACAGTTTTATTTTAACTCATGACAATAAGCTGGATATGACGAAGCTGGAACAAGCCTTAGGTTCTGTTGACCATTTTAATAAACCTATTGAATTGCTGACATTTAGTGCTTGTCAGACAGCCGTTGGAGATGACCAATCTCCTTTGGGTTTTGCCGGATTAGCCATTCGTTTACGCGCTCGCAGTGTGCTCGGCACCCTGTGGCCGCTTTCTGATGAAGCAGCTAAAACGATGTTGCCCAGTTTTTACCATTTTTTATTACAGCCTGATACTAGTCGTGCTAAGGCTTTGCAGCAAGCACAGTTGGCGCTGATGAAGGAGAAGCGTTTTTCGCACCCATTTTATTGGGGTTCCATGACATTGATTGGTAACTGGTTGTAAGTGTGAGGTTTTCTATGAAAAACAGAAAGTGTCTACATAACTCCTCAGTTTTTTGGGTTGTGTTATTACTAGCAACAAGCTTAACCGTGCAAGCCGATATCACAACGGACGGCTCTGTCGGTGCTGTACAAAACCTGAGTGGGCCTAATTTCACTGTGCCTGAAATATTGGGGACACGCACTGGAAATAATTTATTTCATAGCTTTTCAGACTTTAATATTAATAGTGGTGAATCAGCAACCTTCACCGGTGCGGCAGATATCAGTAATGTGGTGAGTCGCGTGACGGGGAGTGGTATTTCCACTATTAACGGTTTGTTGCGTTCGCAGGTCGGCACGGCGGATTTTTATTTTATTAATCCTAATGGTGTTGTGTTTGGTGCGGATGCGGTGGTTGATGTCCCTGCCGCCTTGCATGTAAGTACGGCTGATGAACTACGTTTTGCGGATGGCAATATTTTTAATAGCAAACTTTCAGGCGCTAGTATCTTAACTATGGCGGCCCCCGAGTCTTTTGGTTTTGTCAGTAGTACGGCTGGGGATATTACTATTAATGCGATGATGGCCATACTACAGGCCGGGCCGGATGCTCCATTAACACTGAGTGGTGGCGACATCAGTATTAATGCGGCTAATATAGAGACAGATGGCAGTCGACTGGATATTTCCGCGATGGGGACGGCGACCGGACAGTTTGCTGTTAATGCTGTGCAAGGTAACTTGGTAGAAACGGGTCAGCTGACGCTGGGCGATTCAACTGTAACGATTGAAAAGGATAGTACTACGGCAAGCCTAGGTAACGCTAGTTTAGCATTTCGCGCCGGTGATATCAGCCTACAAAACTCCGATATCACTGTTTTGAATAGTGAGGCTAGTGATGTGTCATCGGTTCAGTTGCAGGCCAACGGGACGATTGCCTTGTTACAAGGCTCTGTTGTCAAACATGAAACATCGAATCTGGGGCGGTCGGCACTGATCAATGTTGATGCTGATACGTTTCTAATGGATCAAAGGAGTGCGTTCTTTTCTGTCACAACATCGACTCAAGATGCTGCTGATCTAAATATTCAATCCAATGACTTAGATGTTTTGAATGGTAGTCAGCTCGCTTCGTTTAGTAGTTCGAGTGCTAATGGAGGCAACCTAAATCTTAAAACTAATGCTATAGAGGTGACAGGAGGTCAGGTTTTTACCTTTGTGTTTACTGCTGACGCTAATGGTGGTGATATTAATATAGAAACCAATAGTATCAGCCTTGAAGAGACGGCTCAGTTACTTACTTTTAGTAGTGGCGCTGCTTCTGGTAATGCGGGCAATATAAATCTACAAGCGAATGATATTGATGTGCGAGATAAAAGTTTTATTCGTTCTCGCACCCACTCATCCAACGGTGATGCGGGCGATCTAAATATTCAGGCTAAAGCAATTCACCTTCAGTCTGATGGGGTCACAATAACTGATCGATCATCGATCTCGACACAAACATTTTCCACTCGGCAAGCAGGTGATGTCAATATACAAGCGGATAGCATTTTTCAAGACGGGGGTGTTATTTATTCCACAACCGATGGTAGCGGTAATGGTGGCAACGTCAAAATTAAGACATCTAGTTTAGAGATACAAGGTGGAGGACAAATCCTTTTAAGAGCAGACTCTTCTACGGGTGATACTGGAAATATAGAAATAGAGTCGGATACTATTAATTTAGAGAATGGTGGTTTAATCAACACCCAAACGACTCAGGATGGTGACGGTGGAGCCATCTTGATCAATGCTGGCTCAATTAATTTAAAAGATCAGGCATCAATCGTCACGAATACTTTTCTGGGTAAGGGCAATGCAGGCGATATATCGATTATTGCTGATACTATAAACCTAAGCAGTCAAAATTATTTGATGGGTCCTAGTATAAATAGCCAAACCCTTGGCGAAGGTAATGCGGGCAACATTGACATAGTCACTGGTTCGCTTGTTTTGTCCGATAACATAATACCGACTTCAGCTTCCAGTCAGGTTTTTATTGGTTCTGTTGTCTTTGGTAGTGGAAATCCAGCAGTGCTAACAGGAAGTGGTAATGCAGGATCACTGACAATCCGTGCAACTGATAGCGTGTTATTGGATGGAGGTACTATTAGTACCGCAACTGTCGGTTCTGGCAATGCGGGTTCCATCGATATTAGCACCCCTGTTTTAACCTTACAAACAAACCAGAATGGCAGAGAAGCGAAGATAAGTTCAAGTGCAACTGACTTTACATCCGGCAGTGGATTTGATGGGCTAGATGTCGGGCAAGCGGGCATTATCAATATTCATGATGTTGAACAATTGTCAATCTCAGGGGAGCTGACCGGAATCACTGTTGATCAATTTCAGACTAACCCCATTAGTAGTACAAACACTCAAGTTAACAAAATTTCTATTCAAGCTGAGAACCTGTCTGTTGAAGATAAGGCACGGATCAGTGCAAGTAGTAGTAATGCGCTGCCCGCCGGGCAGATAGATATTGATGCCGGACGTATTACTCTATCGGACCAGGGTTTGATCAGTACTGATGCAACGGGCAGCGGTTCGGGGGGCGATATCACCATTAATATGAATGAACTGATCATGAATAACGGTATTTTCACTACATCATCAAGTGGTGCGACTGGTGATGGTGGCAATATTGATATCACCGGACTTGGGTTAATCATGCGCGGAGGCTTTATTCAGGCAAATACCGAGGCCATTGGCGGCCAGGGCGGTACGATCAATATTAATACTGAGTACCTGTTTGCAGAAAATTCAGCACTGATTATCGGCGGGCAGAAACGTATCCCCTATCAAACAGGATTGAATGTGATCCAGGCGGCCTCGCCTAGCGGTATTCAGGGTGAGATTAATATCAGTGCTTCGCCAGATAATTCCAGCCAGAAAATTACCCCGCCTGATAATCAGTTGGTACAGTTGCACCCATTGATTGATTCGGTCTGTAATTCTTCTGAAAAAGTATCTTCATTAGTTAATCGTACGCAAAAGCAGCCTATGCCAACATCACCAAGACACAGGTTATTAATGAAAACTGTTATGCCCTATACTAATACCTATCCTGATGAGTTTAACCTTAAAAATACAGACTCTAATGTTTGGGAAGGTAGTTTAGCCAAAGATAAGAAATCTTGTATGCCAACCCATTAGGAATGCACTTAGATGAAAAAAGATAAAAAAATGATCACCTCCAATCATTTTCTGCCAACGACAGAGGAAAGTTCCTCTTTTGCAAATAAACACGTGATTAAATATTGGTTAATAGCATTATTATTGTTCTCTTGTATTTTGATGGCTGAACTTGCTTATCAGTGTCAGGTACTTAGTCTTGCGTCCTCTTTTTATCGGGATAATTGGACTCAGCAAGCTGCTACACGTCAAGCTAAGCATGTTAGTATTGTCTATATCGATGAAAAAACCAGTGCACAATACCCACATCAACCCTTAGCCTTTTGGACACCGCAAATTGCTCAGACATTAACGACGCTTCGTCTAGCAGGGGCTCGTATCACAGGGCTAGATATGTTGTTGTTGTTTAATCCTAGTGATTGGATCAGAGAAAATTATGGTGAAAAAGTAAACGAAGCACGTGTTTATAATCAACACCTGCTTGAAGAGCTAAACACTGGGAAGGTCATACTACCTGCATATATGAGTATTGATGAACAAGGCGAAACAGTATATGTTTTGCCACACCAGGAATATGCACTTTCTTTACCTGAGCAGGATTTGGTTACCTATATAGGTATAGCTAGATTCACACCTGATGCCGATGGCATTATTCGATATTGGACGCCTATTGTGGATCCCATGGAAAGAAATATAGGTAGTATGCCTCGTTGGAATTTTGCCAGCCTGATCGCCATGCATGCTATGGGTATGTCACCTTATTCTGAGGCAAGGCCTCTAGGAGGTATGACAATACCAGTCAATAATCGTCAACACGCTATAGGTTATCTTGGCCCACCTAACACAATTCCCAGTCTTTCCATGTCTGAACTGCTGGAGCCCAATGCGCTCAAAAACCCAAAAGTTCAAGCACTTAAAGATCGCGTTGTGATTATTGGTACCAGAGGGAGCATTAGTGATGATTATGTACAAACACCCTATGCGCGTGGTTTTTTAGATCAACAGGGTGAGTTAATGCCTGGGGCAGAATTAGTTGCGAACGTAGTTGAAACCATACTAACCGGAATCTATCCTAAGGAATTAGCCATGTTGCCAAGGGTAACCTTTTTGTTAATAGGAGTGTCTTTGGCTGTTCTGGTTGCGTTTGGCATCTCATCCACCTTGGTTTCAGGAGGCATACTATTCTTATTACTCTTTGCAATTTATCTGTTAGGAAAAGAGTCTTATCAATATGGTTTTCTACTTCCTGTAGCTGAACTGCAAATGGTAAGTATTATTTCCTTCCTTACGATACAAGCTTATGCACTTTATCATTCAAAAAAAATGCGTGTGCAACTAAAAGAAACAATTGAAAACCTAACGCGTAATTATTCAGACTGGCAAGACACAATCATCAAAGAATCGCCTGCTATTATTTTCTTGGCGGACATGGAACATTACATCTATTCAGTGAGCGACCTTGCCGTAGAAGTGCTTCGTTTACCTCGCGATAAGCTCATAGGCCAGCAAGTGTTCGATTTTGTACATATAAAAGATAGAGTACAACTAAAAAACTGGATAGGTGAAAATGCAGTAAACAATCTAAACGAGATTGATATAAATGATGAGTCTAATCGAGCAACAAATAATAGTTTGAAAAATGCAATAGGAAAAATTAAATCCGATGAAGAATGGCTAGACTCTATTGTTAATCTTTTACCTTATAAAAAAGGAATTGAAAAAGATACAATGAATCTGTGGACTTTCCAGGATATTTCTCAAATGAAGGAGCTTCGTGCTCTTATCGATTGGCATGAAAACTATGATGTTTTAACTCAGTTGCCCAAACGCTGCTATTTTTTAGAGTTGTGTAACTCCAGTTTATACAAGCAGAGTCGAGTAAAAAAAGAAGTTAATTCTACTAATGAACCGTTGTCGATAATGATCTCAGTTGGTTTGGATGCATTTGATATATTTCTTGACACTACTAATACAAGTACTGGTGATAAGGTTTTGCAAATTATTGCTCAAACATTGATTAACTTTACTGAAAGTGATGAATTGGTGGCTCGTGTTGGAGAATATAGTTTTGCACTGTTATTAGATGGAAAATATGATCGTCAAACTCTTGAAAAAAATCTTGCCAGTTTACTCTACTCTCTTCAGGTTCCTAAAGAGATAAAACAGCAGCATTATGTTAGTTTTAGTATTGGTATTTCGTATTGTATTTCAGATAAAAATGCTGAGCGGGATTTACACAATGCTGAACTTGCTATGCACCGAATAAACCAGAACAATCATGTTCACATTAATTACTATGCTGATGATATGGAGGCTCAAATAAATAATCGTAAATGGGTGGTTGATCAAATGCATTTTGCATTGGAAAATCAAGGTATTCTTGTGTATTACCAACCTATTGTTGATATAAAAACATCAACTCTACGAGGTGCTGAAGCTTTGGTAAGAATGCAGAATGAGAGTGGTGAACTAATTCCGCCGATTAAATTCATACCGACAGCAGAACAAACTGGGTTGATTAATGAAATAGGATTTGAAGTTTTAAAACAGGCTATAACCTGTCTTGGTAAATGGAGGCATCAACATAACTGGCAAGGATATATCAGTGTAAATCTTTCAACGGTACAGTTATTGGATAAAAATCTTGCTGACAAGATAGGGCTATTACTAAAAGAAAACAATGTGCAGGGAAGTTCTTTACTTCTTGAGCTTACTGAGAGTCTTTTTATAAACGAAGATATTGCTGTATTAAAGCTGATGGACAAATTGCTTGCACTGGGTTGTCGTTTTGCAATTGATGATTTTGGCACAGGTTATTCTTCGATGAGCTATCTTCACCGTATTAATGCTTCAGTTATTAAAGTAGATAGATCGTTTATTAAAGATTTACCTGATAATGAAAAACAAGCAAAGATTGTTCTTGGGATACAAAATATAGCGTCTACTCTTGATCTGGGTTTAATCTGCGAAGGGGTTTCCGAGGATGTACACTTACAATGGTTGATAAAAAATGGTTTTAGTTTAGGGCAAGGGTTTCTTTTCAGTAAGCCATTGCCAGAAA
>JBJPGG010000106.1:0-3712 GCA_048595505.1 Methylococcaceae bacterium | reverse complement strand
CAGCTTAGAAAATGTAGCTGCATTGGATATATCAACAGTAGATGGAGCCAATGCAGCAATAGACATTGTTGACGGTGCCTTAGCCAACATAGACAGTAACCGAGCTGATTTAGGTGCGATTCAAAACCGTTTCACCTCTACCATCTCTAACTTGTCAGTGAGTATTGAGAACATCAGTGCTGCTAGGGGACGTATTCAAGATACTGACTTCGCCTCTGAAACTGCAAATTTGACTAAAAACCAGATTCTGCAACAAGCAGGTACAGCGATGTTAGCTCAGGCTAACCAATTACCACAAAGTGTACTATCATTATTAGGATAAGGTAGTTAACAAGAGCCCTCTCCTTCTCATTCCCACACCGAAGCACATGGACGTGTAAATGTTGCTTAAACCAGGAAGTTGAATGGACTCAAATGGGAATGCTTTGGAAACGCTCCAACCGTCTCTCGGGACGCTGGAGCGTCCTACCATGAATTACCACGCACAGCGTGGGAACCAGAAAGAGATACTCTTAACCTATAGCGAGATGAGATTATGACTGCAACTATTAACATACAAAACAAACCGGTGCTGCCTGTACAGGTAGAACCGAGTTTGAAGGTAGTAGATCATCCGTCTGAAGACATAAAAACCGAAGCGGGTAATGTTGCTCAAACCAAACCCCCCACAAAAACAAAAAAAACGGACACAGAAGAAGACATATCCAAGGCAAATAAAGCCAAGGAATCCACTGAAGAAAAAGAATCTTCTGAACAATCCTTAAATGAAGCGGTTAAACAATTAAACACTTATGTTCAGTCTATCAACCGGAATTTAGAATTCAATATAGATAATAACAGCGGTAAAACCGTTGTTAAAGTGATAGATGCAGAAACTGATGAACTAATTAGACAAATACCCAATGAAGAGGCATTAAATATTGCTAAACAACTTGACCTTGGCTTAGATGATGACTCGAGTAACCGTAAGCTTTTATTGATTAGAGCGAAAGCGTAATGATGTAACGGCATAGGAATTGCTTTCACATTAATAGCATAAATTAAGCGGCAATGGCCGCTATTTGTGTTGGTACTAGCTTCCCCCCACGCTGTGCGTGAGAACCAGGTGTATTTAAAATAGTAATTTGAAAAAGAGGTAACTTATATGGCTTCCATCTCTACCGCTGGTATCGGCTCGGGCATTGATATTCCTGGCTTGGTGGGCAATCTTATTGAAGCTGAACGAGCGCCTGCTGAAAAACGTTTTGATAAACAAGAAGTAGATCTCCAAGCCAAGTTGTCTGCTTATGGTTCATTAAAATCAGCTTTATCTTCTTTTCAAGGTTCATTATCAGGATTAAAATTTGCCAGTACCTTTAATGATGTAACAACTGAGTCTTCCGACGAAGATGTTGTTACAGCGAGTGGCTCTAGTATTGCTAAACCCGGCAATTATGCACTTGAAGTGACTAATATTGCGCAAGCGCATTCTATGAGTTCTAAAAGCTTTACCGAGTCAACTAGCCCAGTAGGGACAGGGTCTTTAACTTTTGAGTTTGGTCATTTTGACGGCGCTTTTGTAAGCAATAGTGATAAAGCCTCAAAAACCGTGACTATTGACAGCGATGACAATAGTTTACAAGGAATAAGAGACGCTGTTAATGCGGCCGACATTGGAGTGACCGCCAGCCTGGTTAATGATGGCTCTGGCTTTAAGTTATTATTTACCTCTGATGATACCGGAAAAGAAAACGGTCTTAAAGTTTCAGTTGCTGATACCTCTGATGCCAGCGATACTGATGATAGCGGTTTGTCACAGTTAGCGTTTGACCCTGACCCCGCAGCGGCAGCAGATAGCCACATGACAGAGAATTTGGCGGCAAAAGATGCTGCTTTTACTTTAAATGGCTTAAGCATTACCAGTGCGTCTAATGAGGTTAGCACTGCTGTTTCCGGCATTACTCTCAGCCTTAAAGGTGCTACACAAGTAGGCACGCCGGTCAATGTTACCATTGCTAAAAATGACAGTAAAATCACGGAGGGTATTACTGAATTTGTAGGTAAGTTTAATGAACTGGTTGATACTTTAAAACAGCTTAGCAATTACGACTCATCAAACAATCAAGCCGGACCTTTATTAGGTGATTCTGCTGTACGCAGTGTAGAGTCGCAATTACGGAAAATGATTGGTGCGTCCTCTATCGGTGCTGATGGCAATATCTCTTCTATGGCTACTGTGGGCATTACTACAGATAGAACTGGCAAACTTTCTTTTGATGCCAGTAAATTAGAAAAGGTAATGTCTGACAATCGCGAGCTTGTGACACAGATTTTTAGTGCTCATGGTACATCAACCGATTCTCAAGTTAATTTTATTACGTCCAGTAAAAATACTCAGACCGATAACTACGCTGTTAACCTGGAAGTAATGGCCAGCCGGGGAGTATTGGATGGGGCCGCTATTACCAGCTTTCCATTAACAATTACTAGCACAAATGATGATCTTAGCTTACTGATTGATGGTGCGGGTTCTGGCAATATTACGCTTAGTAGTAAAACTTATGCCACTGGCGCAGAGTTAGCTGCTGAGATTCAAGCCAAGATCAATGCCAGTGATTCTCTAAAAAACAATGGCTCCAGTGTTTTGGTTAATTTTACTGATGATAAGCTGCAAATTACTTCCGCCCTATATGGCGCCAAATCCAGCGTTGAAATTACTGTCCTTGAAGATGCCAGTATTTTTGGTCTGAGTATTGGTAAAGGGTCAGAGGGCACTGATGTTAAAGGTACTATCGGCGCTCAGGAAGCACTGGGTTTAGGTACAATACTAACGGGTATAGGCGATGCTTCGGGAATGATTTTGGAGTTTTCCGGTGGTTCGGCTGGTAATCGTGGCACTGTTTTTTTTAATAGGGGTATTGCAGATCAATTGGATAGTTTGATCAGTGATTTGTTAAAGTCTAATAGTTTGATTGATACGCGTACTGAGGGCATCAATACGCGAATTGAAAACCTTAATGAACAACGTACTGCTTTGGATAATAAGCTGGATACGCTGGAAGCACGGCTGTTTAAACAGTTTAATGCGATGGATGCGATTGTTGCTCAATTGCAGTCAACTGGAAGTTTTCTTGAGCAACAATTGGATAATTTACCTGGGGTTGTTCGGGAGAAATAAATAAATTTTGGGACGCTGGATCGTCCTTAAATGCGTTCCCACGCATAACACCATGAATGGTGCGTAATAGAGTAATGCAGGAGCAATTACCGACAGCGTGGGAACGAGAACTACCACCCTTGTTCCCACGCTGTGCGTGGGAATACATGTCCTGACGCTCCAGCGTCAAACATGTCACCACCTACAATAAACATCAATCAAACCCTCTTCCCCCAGATAATTCTTGGCACTTGAATAACGCCAATGTTCTGGCTTATCCACATACCCTCGCTTAACGGGGTTAAAGTGTATATAGTCCAGCTTTTGCCTTAACATCTGTTCATTTTGTATTAATTGCGCATGAGAGCCTTCTTCCCATACCTGGTGTTCTCGGTCTTTTTTATGTGCCTTTTTATAAAATGCAAACTGCTGTAATATTTTCTGCTGCCCTGCTTCGGTCAAATAGTTGACCAACCTCTTTGCTGTATAGGCTTTAAACCTTGCTACGTTTTTATTTAACTCTTCAGATTGTGCTATCCAATGGATATGGTTTTCTAAAATCACGTAGCCATAGAT
>JBJPGG010000105.1:0-11620 GCA_048595505.1 Methylococcaceae bacterium | reverse complement strand
CAGGGGCATTTCCACAAATTGGTGATTTGGAGCAAAACAATATTCCAAAGCAGTATCAAAAGCTTTATCGCCTGGTTAAATCGATACAAACGGATAAATTAGATGCAGGGTATATTGATACACCAGAAGGTGTGAATGCAGACGAATTTGCTCAGCAATGGTTGCACCGTTTTGAGTAGATAGAGAAAGCCATTCCTTGCCACTAAATCTTGTTAATCGATTTTATTTTCAGCAGGAGTGTATTTGATGGAAATTCCATTACAAAGCTTTACACCAAAAGATTTAGATAAAATCAAAATAAAAGATAAAGATAACCATATTGTTGCTCAGGCAGGCATGTTGGTTACCCTTTATCTGGAAAATGCCTATGAAAAAAAACTACGGTTGGCAGTAGGGCAATGTGTTGAGGAATATATGGCATTGTTTAAATCCCATCTAAAACGCTATGGCAGTGAAAAACTTGGGGTTAGAAAATTCAGCCAAACGCCTATCCAGCCTATAGCTGAAATGATTGAACCCTTGGATGAATATGATCCCTTTGAACTGATTGTATCAGGTTCAGAAATTGATGATGAATCTAGCGCCTATAATATAGAAACTGTACTGGGCAGAAAACGGAGCTATAAACGAATTGGTTATCTATCGGCCACCTTTCCGATGGCATTTCTTGAACATCAGTCGAGTGGGTTTTTTCAACAGTTTGTTCATGATTGGTGTAAACGTTTGTCACCTTATCATGGTTATGGTGGGCTGGGGCTGATTCGTAGCGTTGAATTTGGAGCGGCAAGAAGAGTAGAACCTTTGCTTTACCCGTTGATTAGTCGTTTCCCAGGATTTGAAATTGATATGCCTCATTCTCACTCTATTTATTGTGTTGATGGCATCAAAGGTATTAATTGGGTAACCATCCTTTCAGATGCTTTTTTGGAAAAACTGGGAGGTAAGGTGGCCTTACGTAAACAGCTGGATGATGATTTTATTTTTTATGATTATTCGGGGGGCACCATGATACAGGCAGGGGCATTTCCACAAATTGGTGATTTGGAGCAAAACAATATTCCAAAGCAGTATCAAAAGCTTTATCGCCTGGTTAAATCGATACAAACGGATAAATTAGATGCAGGGTATATTGATACACCAGAAGGTGTGAATGCAAACGAATTTGCTCAGCAATGGTTACATCGTTTTGAATAGTCTGTCACTGCAGTAGTGAGGAAGAAGCTAAATAACTCAACATCCAGCTTGAACAACACTTCAACAACTGTGGATTGACCCTGCCCCGAAGCAGACCAAGACAGCCTACTGCAAATGCAGTAATTATACGGAAAACTATACCATAGTCAGTTTTGACTTTCTAGGGTATAGTTTTAAACCCCGACTACCGAAGAATCGGCAGGGTGTATTCTTTGTAGCGTTTTCGCCAGCAATTAGCCGTAAATCAACAAAAGCCGTGCAAAACAAAATAAAGAGACTGATCAATATTCCTCAGAACAACTTTTAACAGCTCTAGTAAAGGTACGCATTAATAGCCAAGGATTTAGTTTTATTGCTTTTCAGCGTTTAAACATCTGCAGAAATTTCTCTTAAAATTCATTTATTCTTTGATCTGTCAACTCATAGCGAATAACCCAGTAATATAGTAAACTATACAGACTTACAAAGAACCTACACATTATGACTGCAGCAGAAAACGTACATCCACACGAAATAGAAAAATTTGGTTCACAAGCTGAGCGCTGGTGGGACCCTCAAGGTGAATTCAAAACTTTGCATGATGTTAATCCATTACGCATTCAGTTTATTCAGGATTATGCAGATTTGCAAGGAAAACGCATAGTGGATGTGGGTTGCGGAGGTGGAATTCTAACTGAAGGTTTGGCCAAAAAGGGTGCTGATGCTCTTGGAATTGATTTAAGCGAGGATCTAATTGATATTGCAGATCTACATGGGCTTGAGTCAGGCGTTAAGGCTAGTTACAAAAAAATCAGTGCCGAAGCATTGGCTGAGCAAGAACCTGAAAGCTTTGATCATATCACTTGTATGGAAATGCTTGAACATGTTCCTGACCCAGGTTCAATTATTGACTCTTGTGCAAAAATGGTTAAACCCGGTGGTATGGTTTTCTTTTCCACCCTTAATCGTGTTCCCAAAGCTTATCTATTAGCTATAGTTGCTGCTGAGCATGTTTTAAAAATGGTGCCTAAAGGGACTCATGAATATAAAACATTTATTAAACCTTCTGAACTAAGCCAAACAGCCAGACAAGCTGGATTGGAACTTCAAGGCATGGTAGGTATTGAATACAACCCTTTTAGCAAGCGTTTCAGATTAGGTAAAGACATTGATGTCAATTACATTGCTGCCTTTAAACGCCCGGAATAAACCCCATGTTATCTGGCTTTAACTTATCCTGTGTTTTATTTGATTTAGATGGCACCTTGGTAGATACAGCGCCTGATTTAATTGCCTGTTTGAATAAAGCATTGCTAACTCACGGTTTTAATGAAATCGATAGTGACAAGCTTAAACCTTTCATTTCCTATGGCGCAGCTGTAATGATCAGCAAGAGCATTAGCGATGCTGATGAACACACGCAAGGAAAAATACTGGAAACAATGCTGGACAGTTATCAACATAATATTGCTGAACATAGTCGCTTCTTTACAGGTATGTCTGAGACATTAAATACTATTGAATCATTAGGGCTTAAATGGGGCATCGTTACTAATAAAAGAGAACGATTTACTAATCCTCTGGTTGCTGCATTTAATCTAACAAGTCGAGCTGCCTGTATCATAAGTGGTGATACCACTAATAACAGTAAGCCGCATCCAGAACCTATGCTTACAGCTTGCGCGCAAGCTAATGTTAAACCCGAAGAATGTGTTTATATCGGTGATGCGCTACATGATATTGCTGCCGGTAAAAATGCCAACATGAAAACATTGGCTGCCGTTTATGGTTATCTTAAGCCTGATGACAACCCTAGCTCGTGGGGTGCTGATGCACTCATTGAATCCCCAGAACATTTGACCTCCTGGATTACTACTACATGTCACTGAAAGATCACACTATTTTAATTACCGGAGCCGGAGGAGGCTTAGGTAGTACCGCTGCTCTTGCCTTGGCCAAACAAGGCGCACACATTATCCTATTGGATAAAAGCATTCCAAAACTAGAAAAAATTTATGATGCTATCGTAGATGCTGGAGCACCAGACCCAACTTTGTACCCTTTTGATCTCGCTGGTGCAACAGAGGTTCAGTATGAAGAATTAGCAGTCAAACTTAATGAGACTTATGGTTCACTTCAAGGCATACTGCATTCAGCAGTTGAGCTTACTGCTTATACCCCTGTTGAGATTCACGAAACTAAAGACTGGGGACATACTTTAAATGTCAATCTGAACGCGGCTTTTTTATTATGCCGGGTATTGCTCCCTGTATTACAAAAAAGTGAACATGCATCCATAGTATTCACCAGTGATTCTATGGCTAGAGTTCCCAGAGCATACAGCGGTGCATACGGCGTTTCAAAAATAGCTCTGGAAGGTTTTTCAAAAATCCTGGCAGAAGAGCTGGAATCAGCGAATAAAATCCGGGTCAATACCTTAGTTCCAGGACCGATAAATTCGCCGTTACATAAAAAAATATTTCCAGCAGAAGATAATGGTTTATTACCTGCAATGGATAGTTTAAATGATGTTTATACCTATCTATTTAGTTCAGATAGCCTTGGCATTACCGGCCAAACCATTGATGCTCAAACGTTTAAACCTTAATCAATATTATGTCTGAAAGAGAAACAATAATTCTTAGTCGTGACGTCAACATCGTGATGATCCCCGACGGGAACCACGGTACGTTAAGCAAGGGAAAAGAAGTCACTATTCATCAGTCTCTGGGCGATAACTATACTGTGGTCACTGATCATGGGCATATGGTTCGTATTTCAGGCGTTGACGCAGATGCCTTAGGGAAAGAACCCCATGAATTACACACCTTAGTTTCTGAAACTGATGCCATTGCTGTTGAGAAAAATTGCTGGGAAGTGATGAAGACAGTTTATGACCCTGAGATACCAGTCAATATTGTCGACTTAGGCTTAGTCTATATATGTAATGTAGAACCAGCAGAAGAAGGCAATGATGTACACGTAAAAATGACTTTAACTGCGCCTGGTTGTGGTATGGGCCCGGTTATCCAAGGCGATGTTGAAAAAAGCATTCGTGCCCTACCCGGGGTCAATACTGTTAATGTCGAAGTCGTTCTTGATCCGCCTTGGAGTAGAGAAATGATGTCAGAAGTGGCTCAAGTTCAGCTAGGTTTATTCTAAAATCTTGTGTAATATTCACATAACTATTCACCTATTTAAATAATTCGGGTAGGAGCGTCCGTCCTCGGCGCGATTGATATTAAAGAAAAAAACATGCTTTTAATCGCGCCGAGGACGGACGCTCCTACAAATGAATATCCAATAAGATGTCCTCAAATGAATTTCAACACTTACCTGTAGCTGGTGATATAAAAGCATCCCGACAACGAATACAATTCTGTGCCCAACAACAATTATTCAAACATGCCATAACAAAAGAGTTTGGCGGTTTTGAGGATGGTTTTCAACAATTGGTTGAGAAACATCAAGCATTAGGGCAAAGCAGTAATGATTGCGGATTAATTCTTTCCATTAATGCTCACCTCTGGGGTTCCGTTTTCCCCATTCTAAACTATGGAAGTGCTGAGCAGAAACAAACTTGGTTAGCTGGTTTAATTTCAGGCAACATCATCGGTGGCCATGCTATCACTGAACCTCATACAGGCTCTGATGTTAATGCCATAGCAACTGTAGCCACTGAAACTAAAGCGGGATTTGTAATTAACGGCCATAAACGTTTTATCACTAACACACCGATTGCTGATATTTTAGTCGTTTATGCAAAAATTAATGACAAACTGTCTGCTTTTATTATTAAAAACGATGACCCAGGTGTAAAATTCTGTAATAACCCACAAGTTACTGGTTGTACGACTGCAACGATGGGGGATGTGCTGTTACAAGATTGTGTTATTCCAGTAGATAGACAACTTGGAAAAACAGGCGCGGGTAACATGATGATCCAGAGTGCACTGGAACTGGAAAGAGCCTTTATTTTTGCTGGGATTGCTGGCATCATGGACTGGCAACTAAAACAGGTAATACGCTATAGTCGGGAACGTCTGATCAATGGTGTACATCTTGGCAGTCATCAAGCAATCAGTCATAAAATTGCTGAGATGAAAGTCCGGCTCGAAAGCATACGCTTATGGGTAAATGAATGCGCGCGCCTTAAAGACAATAAAAAACGTATTACCCTTGCAAGTGCCCAAACAAAATTATTTGCCAGCGAAGCGTTTTTGCAATCCAGCTTAGATGCCATACAGATTATGGGTAGCACTGGCATGACTGTAGATAACCCGCTGAATCAATTAGCACAAGACGCAATGGCCAGCCGCCTATTTTCAGGCTCATCTGAAATCCAAAAAAACATTATTGCAGCACTACTGGGCACAGGTGAAGGCTTTAAAAGTAACACTATTTAGCTCAACTCTAATTTTCTCCATACCTTCGTTGAAAGTGCTCATTTACACCTGAGAACCACGCGCTTTCGGCTTATTATGAAGTAATCAAACAGTTACATGAGTTTTGATGGTAGTTTAAAAATCAAGTTCAGAAACAGTTCCACTCCAACTATTTTCAGCTGCTAAAGAAAAACCATCCCATATTCCCGCTTCTTTCGCTAACTGAATAAAATTATCAGAGCGATTAGTCATCTTAGCTGCCACTAAAATTAATTCCAGTTCTAATCGTGGCATGGATTTCATTAATGATTTTACCAGCCTTCTATTAACACCATTACTACCAAAATCACCTAAGGATAATGCCCTGGAAAAACCGTAAAACTGTTGCATTCGACTCTCACATAATTGACTGTATCGCACTCTGTTTTTACTGTTTTTTAATGACTCCTTAACTGCCAAGGCGGTTATCGTTGCATTATAAAAAGCGTTTTGTATACCATGAGAAAATACCGGATCAACAAATGCAGCAGAATCACCAATGCAATAATAATTTCCACTGCATATCTGAGTAGAATAATATGAATAATCAGGGCGGTACTGTATAGACCCATCAACTAAAGTGGCTGATGCTAGCAACTGTTTTAAATAGGGTGCTTGCGCGCAGGTTTGTTTAAAAAACTGTTCTCTCTGGACCTTGTTCATACCCCGGGTTCGGTCTGTATGAACAATTAATCCAACACTGGTTTTATGCCGTAAAGCAATATGCCAAATCCAGCCATCTTGATATGACATCACAAAAGTAACAGGAGGGCTTTGTTTCAATTCATCCTGTGTGTGACTTTTTCTATCTGCAGAAACATAATTGGAATTATTAAAATAACCCCAGATTGACAAAAACTTTAATTCTGAACTAATAGCTTGCCGCGTTCCCATTTTATTCGCCAAAAAAGAGCTATGGCCACTGGCATCTATCACATACTGACAACGTAGCTCCCCCTCTTTAAGCATGCCGTCTCTTTTGTCAGTATAAAAAACTGTTGGCCAACTGCTATCAGACAAGTCAACATTTTTAACTGCAACCTGATTGAAAATGCTAGCCCCATTAGCCACAGAATGATCGAGTAACAGCCTATCAAAAATATCTCGCTCGACATGTAATCCAGGGCGTTTATAACCGTATTCAGAAAATTTAATCTGGTGTATATTCTCATTCCAGACGGTAATCCCTCCAGATTTAGCAACAAAGCCTTCTCGTTCTATCTTTTCTGAAACGCTTAATAAATCAGCAAATTTCCAAAAATGTGGAATCAAACTTTCTCCCACTTGGTTTCGGGGGAATTCTGATTTTTCCAGCAGCACCACATCAATGTTATCTTGTGCCAAATAAGTCGCAATACTGCTTCCAGCAGGTCCACCACCTATCACTAAAACATCACATTTTTTGGGAATACTGATCATTTATTTTACTAACTTCTAAGAACAATTATAATATACACAACTAATCGGGTTTATGACTCCTTTATTCAGTGAATTTAAGTTTATTCCGTCCTCTTAACAAGCCCTGCTGAAAAGTATTTGTCTCTGTCCACAAATCACCCGACAATAGCTCCACTATTTCATCTTTTAATCGCGGCTCTCTATCCGACTCAAAAAACAAATTGTGTACTATATTTGAACAATAAAAACGTTCTATCATTAAAAACATAGTTTGAAATCCTGTTTGATAAATTTCATCAGTTTTCAACATCAATTCAGCATCACCTAAGCGCTGCTCCATAAACCCAACATGCACCTGGTCGGCGACGACTTCTGCTGTTTTAATAGCAAAGAAAAAACCGGATGAAAAAACCGGATCCAGAAAACCAGAAGAATCTCCACAGCAAGCATAGCGCAAACCAAAGCGTTGCTTATTAACATAACTGAAATCAGCTTCCACACACACATCAGTTAGACTCTCAGCACCAAACAACAGCTCTGTCATTCGTGAAGATGCCTGAATATAAAAATCAAACAACTGATCCTGCTTTAACTCGTTAAGCTTTTGCTTTTGTACCACCAAACCAACACTAAGCCTATTTCCCGTTAATGGAATACACCAAATCCAGCCAATTTCCGTCATCATTATTTCTATATTACCTGTCTCAAACAACTTTTTTGTAACCGCTGTTTCTGCCAATTTATAGTGTTTGTATAAAGCATATTTACCCAGCTTATTAAGCTTGTTTATTGACTTGTTTTGCTTACCCATTAGCGCATTACGCCCAGTTGCATCAATAAAGTATTTGCCTTGATAAATCGTTTTTTCAGTTGTTATTTCAACCCCACCAATATGGCAATTAACCGCGCTTACCTTTTCATTTTGATGCGCTGTTACACCTTGCAAAACAGCATTGTTAAATAGCCTTTGGTCAAAATCTGCCCGATCTACCTGATATGTTCTATTTTTTCCTTGAAATGGAAAATAGACTTTTTTTCCAGACTTTTCATCAATAAACTCAGCGCCGCCTTTTTTTAAATTACCGGTTCCCCAATCCATGCCTAAACGCTGCATAATGGGATCTGTCATCGGTAACATAGATTCACCTATGTGAAACCTGGGGTGTTGCCCTTGTTCAATTAATAAAACCTTATAACCATATTGAACCAACAGTGTTGCTGCAGTGGTTCCCGCAGGACCAGCACCTGCAATAATAATGTCATAGCTATTTTTATCTAACATTTATAATCAGTATCAATTTGGGTGAACCAAATATTATCCTTTATATTAAGAGGAATTAACTCCCTCTGTGTTTTATTGTAAAAAGCCTGAATTAGAGGGATAGCTGCTGCAGCTGGCGCTTTTTTAACTAGGATTTTCCAGACCTCACTTTCTTTGTTATCATTTTGAGGTTCTACTTTAGGAACAGCCCACCTCAATTGACTGCCAACATGATCAGTACTCAGTACAAAAGCACAGGCAAAGGCAATCTGACCTATCGGTGGCGCTAGATATTGAGGCCATTGTTCGTCATAACAAACCAGCAAAATATCACCCCCCGTTTGTTGTAACTGTGACCATGCCTCCAGCAACCCCATTGCTAGCGTATCATCAACGGCGGCTATGGCTGTGGATGCTGCCTGGCAATGGGTTAAAATGCCCCAGTAACCTGCAGTGGTATTATGCACTGAATTATGAAACTGAGTGGGTGATAGCAACTCATCGGGGTCTGGAATCATTCGACATAAGGCATCAGTCACCTGAATTTCCCCTCCTAACGATGCAAAGACTGAGGGTAAATATTGCGTATCAACACCGGCTTTATCACAGGCCTGTTTGGCTGCGGTAATTGCCATCCGTGTAGTTAAACTGGTTCGCCTTCTAATTCCAGCAGGAATCAAGCTTTTATCTACATCGCCACCCTGAAGACCAAACTGCTGTAATATTTTTTGCTCAGGACAACACACTGACACACTTTTTATATAAACATCATTCATAACGAAAAGATAATACTGGCATTATTACCACCGAAGCCAAAAGAGTTACTCATAGCATAATCAAGCGTTTGGTTAAGTTGCGGAGTTTTTACAACTTGCAAATTACACTGTTCATCCTGATGGCTTAACCCATAAGTCCCTGGAATAAACTGATGTTGTAGTGCTGATAATGCAATAATTGCTTCCAAAGCTCCGGCAGCACCCAATGTATGGCCCGTAACTCCCTTTGTTGCACTACATTTCAGTTGATCAGAAAAAACTTGTTGTACTGCCAGGCTTTCAACCTGATCATTAATTTTGGTTGCTGTCGCATGCAAATTTAAATAGCCTATCGACTCGGCCTTAAGCCTTGCTAACTGCAACGCTCTCTGCATAGCTAACACAGCCCCTTTACCTTCCGGGTGCGGTGTACTCATATGATGCGCATCTGATGATTCCCCAACTGCAAGCAATTTAGGCAATGAATCACCCTGCGATGACTTTTCCAGCAATATAAGCCCTGCAGCCTCACCAATACTAATTCCTTTTCTATCCTTATCCATCGGTGTGCATGGCAGTTCCGCGACTAAACCAAGACTTTTAAATCCACGTAAAGTTAATCTGCACAGGGTATCTACCCCTCCTACCAAAACCGCATCACAAACATCATTATCAATTAAGCGTTGCCCAGCAGCTATTGCTTTAGCACCTGATGAACAAGCCGTTGAAATAGAAAAACAAGGCCCCGTTAAACCCAGCTCCAATTGTAAAAAACGGCCAGTCGCCTGATAAGCATGCCGAGTAACAAAATTAAAATCATCTGGCATAACGCCTTGTTGCAGCAATAAACTGTATGCCGATTCAGTTTCATATAAACCAGATGTACTGGTACCCACTATGACTCCTACTCTATGAGAACCGTAGCGCGTCTTTGCAGTTTTTACAGCTTCCCTTAAGCCACTAGCAGGATGATTTAAAGCGGCTAAAGCAACTCTGGAATTTCTACTGTTGTAAATCTCTAGTTCCGCACTTATTTCAGGTAATTCACCCTTAATTTCACCCACAAAAGTTGCAAAAGGTACCTCAAACAATTTCAACTTGGCAAGACTGCTTTTATGTTCTGTTAAGGTCTGAAATAAAGCTTTATTCCCCAACCCACAAGCACTTATTGAAGAATATGCCGCAATGGAAACAGGCTTGATAGATTTAACAGTTTCTGTCATAAATATTACTTAACCAGTATTTTTCTGTATTTCGTCATCGGATATTGGGTAGGTATAATAACACCACTAACCAGCAGTGATTAAACAAAATACAACATGGCTATTGGTTAATAATTGTAGAGCGGACTTCGGTACGCTATAGCTAGCATTATTGTATGTTATAGCGGACTGAAGTCCGCCCTACAATATTCTAACTCCATATCTTGAATAAAAGGAATACAAGACAATTTGAACAACAGAAAATATGTGAATACCCTAACTTAAGATTATTCCCGGAATTTTTTCTTTATCCCATTAATCCGGCGTTTATTGGCGCCTATATCCCAAAAACCAAGTCGAGAAGCTGAACGAAGGTGAATCACTTTTTCAGTATCATTAATAATAATTTCAACATCATCGACAAACTTTAAGATGGCTGTTCTATATTCAATGTGCAAATATTGATCTGTCTCTTTTATCAATGTAGTTCGGGGCATTTCCAGCATTATTTTTTTTATCTTATCTATTGCCTGTATTTCTGACATTTTATATGACAATGGACTAATCTGACTAAAAGCAGATTTACTTTGACTGGAAACACAATTTGGGGAATTTGGACACGGTGTTAGTTTCATAGTTAATGGCATCTCCTCTGCTGCATAAGCATTAACAATAAATGCAAATAAAAAAACATAAGTACAATATAGTTTAAATTTATATTTTGTTTTTGGAATTAGTCTTTTAAGCATATTATCGGTCCACAAACACTGTATATTTTGGCGTATCAACCTGTCTTCCCCATTCAGCCCATGAACCATCATACATCGGTATTTCTGTCAGACCTAATTGATATAAAGCCAAAGCCAAAACTGCAGCAGAAACACCCGTACCGCAGGTAGAAACAATAGGTAGCGACAAATTAACACTGGCCTGTTCAAACAATTTACGCAATTCTGTTCTACTTAATAAAGTCTGTGTCTCACACTCGGTTAAACCAGCATAAGGAACATTAATACTAGCAGGAATATGGCCTGGGTGAAGATCCGAACTAATTTGAGCACGCAGACCTAAAAAGCTATCCTTTGATCGCGCGTCAAGAATTTGCTTTGAGTTAGTGCGTTGGGCATACACCATCTGTTTTAGATCAAAGAACAATTCGGCACGGTATTGTGCCTTAAAGATTAATCTAGCCGGTGTAGACTTTTTACAATCAATGACATAACCCAGCTGTAACCAACGTGTTAACCCTCCATCCAGAACTCGAACTTTATGGGTCTATGTTGAATAGAGTGGGTAATTAAATTTTAATTTTCCACATAAAAAGTAAATCATATTAATCAGGTTATTGGTATTTCGAAAACCTCTTGCTCTTCGTTTAGCCATTTGTATTTTGTTGTTAATGCTTTC
>JBJPGG010000104.1:0-7907 GCA_048595505.1 Methylococcaceae bacterium | reverse complement strand
TATGATTTGATTGGCTTTAGCAATGTGCTACCAGCATGCTTTATGAATGAATTTTATTCTGCCTCAACAAAAAATTATTTTTTGACTTGAAAACCTGTCAAGTGTTTTCTTGTTTTTATTGGGTGGGTGGGTAGTTACCTAATATGAGAGGTAATAGCGAAGAGATAAATTGCTGTAGGGTGGGGTTTATGCTAGCATGTAACGCAATTATGTGTGGAGCTTTATTGCCTGAAAATACAGCTCTTTAGCCCACATTAATACTAAATTTTTTACGAAATAATAGTAGACAACAATAATTTTTGGTTAATTTGTATGACAATGGAATCAATAAAAAATACTGAAAGACTCGATGCTTCATTGAAGTCGATCATGCTTGGAAAAATGGCAACCTATTATGCCCTTGAGTCTGTTGTTTTAAAAAAAACAATAAGGCAGAATGATTTAAAGGAATTGATTGTTGAGAAGGATGAAGAAAAAGTATTGTTAGATGCCGATGTTGCAATACAAGTAACGGAGCATGATGCTCTGAGTAAAGTTATTGCCGAAAAAAAGCTAGAAATTGTCGCGATAGAAACAGCTATTAATGATAAAAACGCTCAAAGAGAGCAATTACTTTCATCGGTCGAAGAAAAACAGAAAAGTCACGATAAACTAAATATAATTATTAGTGAAAAGCAGAGTGAATATGATGCTTTATCAGAGTCGATGACTAATAAAAATAGTGAACTAGGTCAATTAGCTAAAGTAATCTCTGATAATAAAACGCAAATAGAGACTTTAGAGTCTAATGCAGACATCACTGAAAAAAAGGCGAATATAGCTAGACTAAATGAAGCTATTAAACTGAATACAACGAATATTGAAGTGTTACAAGGGATTAGTGTTAATGCAAGTAATGAGATTAATGCGCTGAATGAAATTCTTGAGAGGAATAAGTCCCAAGAGAAGGTGTTTTTAGAAGACCTGCTTGAAAAACAAACACAAAACGATCATTCGAAAACTTATTTTTTAGAAAAAAAAGCCGAGCTTGACTCTTTTATTAGTGATTTTGACAATAAAAGAAATAGACAACAAGTGTTGGCTACTTCCATTTCTGAACAGACTATTGCTCGAGATACTCTGGCCGAGGACTTGTCGCAATTAAAGATTGAGGATAAGACGTTAAATACTTCAATTTTTGAAAAAAATGAACAGTTAGATTCATTGCTGGCCGTGATTAGAAAAAAGGCCAAGGCTATTGATGCCCTTGAAAAGAATATTTCGAAACAGTCGGCTATTTTTGATGAGTTGACAGCCTTGATTGGCAAGCAAACAAGCGAAAGAGATGCGTTGTCTTTGGCGTTAGTTGGGCTTAATGAACAGATTGAATTATTAACAAAAAACACTGCGGATAAAACGAGTGAGTTTAATGCGCTGACAAAGTCTCTTGGAAATAAGCATGAGACACTTGCTCAGTTGTTAGAGCAACTTTCAGAAGTCACAAAAAAACAGGAGGGTTTTGATGATTCCACTGCCATTGTTGAACGCAAGGAAGCTAGTCTAAAATCTGCGAAACTGATGTCTGAACGTTATGCCTTAGAGCTTGCTATTTTGGAAGAGACGGAGCCCTGTGATACCTTGAAGGAAGAAATTGAAGGGCAAAGCAATGGCTTAAGCGAGATGAAGGCGGAGGCCAGTAAAAAAAGTCAGGAGCATAATGTTTTTATGAAAGAGCTGTCTTCTAGTACGGCTAAAAGTAATAAAATAAACGTACCTGCTTTAATTAAAAAGCACGATAAGTTGGTCGAAGGTATAGCAAAACTCGAAGAAGAAAGGCAAAGTCTAGAAGATCATATTTCTAATGATACTCAGTTATTTGATGAGCTAATGTCTGACTTTAAGGCAAAGACAATTGAGCATGAAGGCTTGGTCAATAGTGTTAATGTAGAGCAAGATGAGTCGGATGCTTTAGTTTCTGAGTTCGAAGCTGATGATTTAAACAAATCTGGCCTTACTAAAATTGTGGAGCAGGCTGAAGCAGAACTAAATGAACTTGAAAAGACGGTAATCTTTGATACAGAAACTGCTGAATCTTTGCAGTTAGAAATCACCTCACAAACTGAAGTTTGCAAAGGCTTAAATAACGATGTTTCAAATGCCACGCTGGATATTGAGGGCTTAAAATCACAAATAGAAATTGATACCGATGAGCTGAATAGTGTGGGTAAGATGCTTCTTGATTTTGGGCGTGAGCTGGAGCCTTTAGAAGTCCTTGTTCTGCAGGAAACAGAAAAACATGATGGATTAGTTAATGTGATTGATCGGGAATTGACTGAATATAGTGATATTGAGAAATCTATTGAAGCGGATCAAGCAGAATTAAAAAATATAGCATCGGCTATTAAGACTGATAACAGTGCTATTGAAGCGTTACAAGATTTACCTTTAGATGAACATGATGCTATACAAGTTACGATTCAGCAAAGCATTGAAAAAAGAGATAGCTACGAAACTGAAATCAGTAGAAAAACAACTGAACGTGATAATTTAGTCGACTTTATCATCCAAATAACATTAGAAGATGAATCATTAGCTACTGAGCTTGTTCAAAAAATAAAAAAGGTTAAACAATTAAAACAAGAAATTAAAAGTACACCATCAATCTTAAATGGTGAAAATTTAATTGAACATGAATTTGAACAGCAAAGTCCGCTTTTTGAAAAAAGCAGTGTAAACAAACAAAAGGTTGATACGCTAGAAGAATCCGTTGAGGAACAGCATGATGCCGAGCGTGTTGAATTAGTGTTGAATCATTCATCTGAGCGATTTGATTTAGTTGCTTCTGGTAAGCTGGATGCAAATAGATTGCTGGATGAAGTTGTAAATTTGAAGGGCGATATGCTGGCGGCTGAAAAAGGCCAGTGTCCTCGAACAATTATGGTTACCAGTTCTGTTGAAGGTGAGGGTAAGACAACTACCGCTATTACCATGGCTAGGGCATTAGCAAGTGAATCATTCGATAAAGTATTATTTATTAGTGCTAACCCTGATAAACATGCATTGGCTGGCTGGTACGAATTGAATAACGAACAGCCTGGTTTTCATGAGCTTTTATCGGGCACTGTGACATTACAAGATATGGTTATTCATAAGACTGATCTTAATCAACTTGATATTTTATCATGTGGCAATTCAGCTGACCTGAGTGTGAGAAACTTTGACTCTAAAAAGGTAACACAATTATTGGATGACTTGAAAGAGTACTATGACTTTATTATTGTTGATGCGCCTTCAATTTTAACAACATCTTCGACATCTCTTTTTATGGCTAAAAGCTTTGATGGTTTAGTGGTCGTTGTTCGATGCAATAAAACTAAAAAGCAGTTAGTACAAAAAACAATTAAAACAATTGAGGTATTAGGTGCAAATATCATTGGTATAATACTTAATGATAAAAAATATTATATTCCTCGATGGTTATATAGTTGGGGTTGATTTTTGACATTTTTCTTGGTTAACAGGCTTTATAAAAGCTTGAAAACCTTTAAGATTTTAAAAGTATAAGGGTTAAATTATTTTGCTGAAAAAGCTATGATACGTATTTTATTAGTAGTTGTTTTTATGTCTCTTGTATCTTGTATGCCATATGAGAGTTTAATTCCGGAACAGGGCGACGTAGTTAATTCTACTGATACAGAGGGAGAGCAGGGAATAGCCAATGAAATTACTTTTGAAAGTAGCCAAGACTCAAGTATAAAAAAAGTAAATTCAAATTTAGTTAATGGCACTATTAATGACTATGCTAATTATCGAATTTCAGCGGGTGATCAACTTGATCTTTTTTTATCTATTAAGACTAAACAAGAACATGCAGAATATGAGGTAATGGCTGGGGACACTATCGTCGTTAATTTTCTTCATGCACACAAGTTTGATCAATCCTATGAAGTCGGGTCGGATGGTAATATTACTTTACCCATCGTTGGCGAATATGACGTGGCAGGGAAGACCGTCATGGAAATACAAAAAGATTTAACAATGATTTATAGTAAAATTTTTAAACATCCAGATGTCATGGTATTAATTCCTGGCTATTTGAATAAAATTCATCAGCTTAAGCTTGAGTTGCAAGCGGTTGCTAGTGGCATAAGACGTTCAGTTATTGTGAAACAAGACGGTTACACTTTTTTCCCGTTGCTTGGTAAAATTCAAGTAGATGCTAAAACAATTGATGAGCTTAGCAAAGAACTTAATTTAGAATATTCAAAAATAAATCAAAATATACAAGCCCACTTGTTTTTGAATAAGTTTTAGGGCACACCACCTTTAAGTTACGCTCTATGTATTGAAGTATTTGTTGTTTACATGCAGACGAGGCTTGGAGTTATAAATAGTTTTAAGGGCTTGATGGCCCTCATAGTTATAATAGTGTATAAAGTGACAGTGTTTAGTTATTTTTAGTGAAATTTGTTGGTTGAGGCGTAATCCTAAATAAATCAGTCGAATCACTGTTTCAAATACAAGATTTTGATTTCGAACTCAACTTTTTTAGGATAACCCTAGAATGATTTTAGTTAAGATCGAAAATCTTATTCATTAAATATTTATCCGGTAGTATGAAAAACCTAAGTAATGAAAATTTTGCTAGTGCACTAGCTGACATTTTATATTCACAAAAAAAAGCAGTCCAAATTACTTTTATATTGGTCTTTTTTTCTTTTGTTGCCTATGCAGTTTTAGCTCCCGACGTTTATCAAGCGAATGGATCTTTGTTATTTCAAGCGAACAATAAAGAGAATAATGTAAAGATATTAGGAAATACGGCTATAGGTACTTCTATAGCTAAAAGTGATGGACTTTCTATAGAATTAAAAAGAATAGTATCTAGCTCTGTCTTGTTAAACTCAGCAAATAAACTCATTGTTGAAAAGTTAATTAATATGGATGCTGAAAATTCAATTGTTAGTGCAGAGACTTTAGCCGATAAGATATCGAAGGCATTAGTTGTTAAAGTTGATAATGACTCAAATGTTATTGCTCTACATTTGACATGGGCAAATGCTGAAGATGCAAGAATAATACTAGATAAAATTATGCAAGATTATGTAGAATCTCGTTTGAAAGCGGTTGATTCTGGTAAGGCGGTTGCTGATACAGGCAATTCTGTTTTATCTTACTTAGATGGTTGGAAAAAGAAAAAAGCTGAGGCCTTAGAGGTAATCAAAAAACATAATGCCCCTGATGCGGAACATGAGCTGATTAATAATTTAGCTTTGAAAAAAGATTTTCAAATGCAGGTGGCTGTCTCAGAAAAAGAGACGATTGGTTTAAATGAAGATATTAAAATTTTAACATCAATGCTTAATGATGGTGAAATGCATTTATATTCTTTCCTTAGTAATGATGTGCTAAATGGGTTAATTGAATCGTTAAAGGCAATTAAAAAAGAAAAGTTAGATACGGATAGAATATTTTTGCCTAGTCGGGTTGAAGTTAAAGAGATTAATCAGCTTTTTAACGCGAGTTACAAGGAATTAAAGCAAAAGATTAGTGTACATTTAGAAAAGCAAAAGTCTATATTACAGGGAGTTGAGAATAATATTGCTGGTATGAAAAATAGCATAAAAGATTTGGATAAACGGAATATTGAATTGAAAGAGGTTGCTATCAAAATGGAGCAACTTAAAATGGAAGCATCATTAATAGCCTCTTCTTTTGAATCTTCTTATAAACGTCAGGATATGCCTCAGGCTAACGGTTTGTTTAACCTGGGGGTAACGGTTCTTAGTGCAGCAAAAGTGAGTTTGACTCCGGTTCGTCCCGGACGTTATCAAATCGTCGTATTAGGTTTTATATTAGCTATTTGTATCACTTTATGTGTGGCTTTGTTTATGAACATCATTGACGATAAAATTAAAACAAGTAGAGATATACAGAAATATATAGATGTTCCTGTTTTATTTTCGATAGGCAATGTTGAAGCAAAACAAACAAGTTTTGATTGATCGTATAGTGGTTTCAGTATAATACATAGGAGCCACGTTTACGTTTAGTGGTGACCCAGCTCTTTTTGTCTCAGGTATTGTTATTTAAAAACTAATGTTGTCTGAGTATTTAGTAGATGATTGCCTAAGTCATCTTGGTATGCACTAAATTGGATACCATAATTCTTATCTATGGTTTTTCGAACAACGGTCCCTGTTAAGGTAAAAGGACGATTATCAGCATCAAAAATTAATTCTAAGGTGACTTTGGTCTTTGGTTTTAATGATGGGGTGCTTGGCGAACTTACTAATACCCCTTTACAGCTAATATCTAGCAATTCAACATCTATAGGTTTGGTTTTCCTGAATAATTTATAAATAGTTAATTTGGCTTTTATATCATCTCTAACGTAACGCGTTGTTTTTCGGTTGTTATTATGTGATTCGATATCTACTGTATCATCTAAATTAAGCTTGAAACCATCTTCAATCTCATCAGAAAATGCGGCCAAAGTGGATGCTTTTTGTGCGTTGTAGTCTTCATTGTCAGTAATAACATTAGCGGTATCTGGGTGTATAAGTTCTTGATATTTTTTGCTATTTTCTGCTGTAGTATCAGTTTCAGAAAACTGTTTTTCTATAGGGGATGCTTTAGGTATCTGTTGTTCATTTTCAAAAGCAGTAATCACTGCTTCATTGGATTCTGTTTTTGAAGATACTTCATCAAGATGAGCGGTTAACAAAGAAATAACAGTCTCATCTTGATGTTTTTTAAATTTTATAGAATAAGCATTCTCGTCCGCTTTTTTGCTGATTTTTCCGAGAATTTTAATATCCCCAGTGTTTGATTTAAAGTTGAGTTTTAAGCTTACTTTAATATGTGTGCGTAAATATTTAGGTGTTTTTATTACAGCACTCTGACTATTAATATCAAGTAGCTCAATGTCAATTTCTTGAGTTTTTCCACTATTTTTGTGTATAACTAACTGAACTTTAACGTCGGTTTCTGAAAAAAAGGGAGTTGGTTGGTCTAGAGATTTTTCCTTGTTAGCGAAAAGAGGGTCAACTTTGTTCTGGTCAGCTTGAGTAATAGGTATATCTGGTTGGCTTGTTTCTTCTGCCCCGGGAGAAACATCATTAGTAGAAGCAATGTTGCCAATGGTAGCAATTGTTTTGTTATGACTTAATATTTCTTTTGAAAGCGAGTCAAGGTTTTCTCTTAGAACAATAATTTCTGGTTCAATGTTTTGAAGTTCAGTTGTTTCCAGAGAAAGAGCTTCTAGTAAGGCAATATGTTCCGCAGTTTGGATAGTAATAGATTGTTGCAGAATATCGCTGTAAATCTTTTCAGTAATGACTTCATTTTCTAAGTCATTTATCAGAGCTTGAACTGTGTAGGGTAAAGCGTTATTTTCTTGGTCGGAAGTTTGTTGTTTTAAACGATTGGTTTTTGCCGATTTAACCGAAATGCTAGAAATTAGTGCATTATATTGTATGTTATCTTCAGTAAGTATTTCTGTTAAGTCTTGGCACAGTGTTCGTTTTTCTATAACGGCAGTGGGTAATAGAGCGTAGATGGCTTCTTTTTGCTCGATGGCAAAAACTAAATCATTAACGTCTTCTGTTATTTTTTCTGGTGATAAATCAAGTGAGTCTTGGGTGGTTGATATTGTCATAATAGTTGTGCGCTTTGTAGAAGTATTTGCGTCAATTTTTAGTGTGTTATCAATGGATAATTGTTGTTCGCCTGCTTGTGCTTAGCAAGGGGGGGGATTACCCTTTAACCTAATTTAATTAAGATTGTTCCTGATTAGAAAGAATCTTCCGCCAAACTCTGAAAACCCCTTTAAAACCTGGTTTCTTTAGGAATAACAGTAAAGATCTTCACCCAAGCTTAAAATAAAATTCAATTGATTTCATGGCCTAGACCTCTCTTTTAGAGAT
>JBJPGG010000103.1:0-1667 GCA_048595505.1 Methylococcaceae bacterium | reverse complement strand
AATAATAACTATAATACGTTATTTTTCAAATATGTGTTGTACAATACTTAGTCATACATGTATTTTCATGTGCATTAACTTAACTAATAACTGCTGCTTTTTCTCATTCTTTGTGTCATAATAAATACACCAAGAAGAATGAGAAAATGAAATAAACTTGAAGCAATAGAGCTGAATATGCTTATATGATTTAGCGATTACTGAACACTACTGGAGAAAACAGACAGAAAACTGGAACTGAAACCACATCTGTTGGTAATTACAGGTTTCATATACTTGAAAATAGCAGTGGCTTTCGAATTCAGGTAGAAAGAAATGCATGGAAAACAAATCTGGGACATCAGAGAATAAGTAGAAACATGTGGTAGAATGAAGAGTATGTTTGGACAAAAGGTGTGTCATTAAGTTTGGAATGAGATTTACAGTGAATAGAGAGGGCGTTACTGGGCGGTGTTCAAATGTCAACAACAATGGATTCAACCATTAATTTGCCAGGGCATCCCGGGAGGTCTTGGGGTTTCTGCCACAGTTACATAGGAGGAGGTCCTTGGTCCGGAGTCTATTATTGGTCCGGAGGTCCTTGGTCGTCAAAGGGTTAATGGCACAGGCACAGACACAGGCATGGTCACTCTAAAAAGAAAAGATATGAAAAAGCACGAGAGCTGGCACCAGGGCAGGAGGTAAATAATTCAGGTGGGGGCAGGGGTTGCATGGGTGGGGGCAGAGGTCAAATGCCAAACTGGGGGGGGGGGGGTCGGGGTCATACTCCCCCTGTCCCTTCGAGACACAACCATTTTGGTGTCTCAGTTACATCCAAGCCTAACCCAACAAAAACAATTCAAGACTGAACAAAATTGGCAAAATATTTCAAAATAAATATTGGGTTTTGATAATAAATTGCCAATTTAGCAGATTCATGGGCATATGTCCTGCTATTAACAAAATATACCAAAAGGGATTTGGATGTAACCAGGACACGGCATCAAATTGTGTCCCGGTTACATCCAATGCAATGCATTGTGATTGTTTTTGGAAGTCCAAACAAATAATCCCAAGTAGATCAGTCTAGTCTTAATCATTACAGTCAGACTACAAACTAGCAACGAAAGAGCAGTAGAAATTTCATCAGACAGTCAGCCACACATGGAAACCACATGAAAGTATTTGGATGTAACCGAGACACAACCATTTTGGTGTCTCAGTTACATCCATAGCAAAAACTAGAAAAATGCAAAATTAAACAATGGGAATGGCCACAAAAATTACTTACCTCATGGCAAATTAATGTGAAATAAGTAGAAAGACAGACTCAATTACTTTATGAATCTGCGGACACACAAATGTGCACATTATACAAAATATGCAGCAAGACGTAACTAGGACACAAAATTCATGGCGTCTCGGTTACGTCCGAGAACCAGCACCAATTGGTAGGGTTTCTGATAAATAATGCACTTTACCAAATGACGTAGATGCCTGAATACACTATAATAAAGAAATAGAATCTTTATTACAGCTGCAGATATCATTTGTTGCTAGCAGGTTGATTAGGCCATATGTCAACTAACAGCAACAACAAAGGCATCAAATGTCCGTTCAGCAGGGCATCCCAGGGTGTCGTATCGTTTATGTCGCGATTTGACAGGGCCTCCCGGGATGCCTTTGGT
>JBJPGG010000102.1:0-3903 GCA_048595505.1 Methylococcaceae bacterium | reverse complement strand
TCGCAGTCTATTAATATCAATAGCTTGTACACTTTTTTAAATAATTCTAAATTTAACACCAGGTAATCTTTAAACTCATATTTTACCATAAACCATTGTATTTATAGGTAAATAATACTTGTCGGTCAAGCACTATATAGCATTGTCCTTTAACGATATAAGAAAGAGAGTTTGAAGGTTCATTGTGATTAAAAATAATATCCCCTGGATTGTGTTTGGAGAGTGTAATTTTTAGTTGTAGTAATTCATTGTCCGCCAGATGATTAATAGGAATCAGGCGCTTTAAAAATGACAAGGGTAATTTTGTTGTTTTTGCTGCAGAGGCTGCTGTAACGGGTGGGCTGTTATTAGGTTGTGATTTTTTTGATTTATTCCAGAACATTCTTAGCTTGAAAATGTTTTCAAAGCATCGTTAATTTTATCTTTTGCATCATGCAAAATACTTAATGAATTTTCAGGGGAAAGGGTGATGTTCTTTAATTTACTGGCCGCGGGGATAGAGGTAATGGAAGGTAAATTGGGTGTTTTTTTACCGATTTTGCTATGAAGTCGGGATAAAACTACAATGTCAGTATAAGATAGAGAGTCTTCACTGTGTTGAAACCAGTCTTCAGAGGTTAGCGTTACTTTAATAAAGTCTTCGGCAAACCCCCATTTTTCTAGGATAGAGGCACCGACTACACCTTTCACAACAGGAATTGCTGTCATGATTTCATCTTCATTATAGTAGTCTTCAGGTAAATTAGAGACAAAATTAAGGAAGGGTATAGCACCTATATCACAAATTAAACCAGCTAATAAGGCTTCTTCAGGGTTTTGTTGTTTACTAACTGATGCAAGGACATGGCTTAAGCAGGACAAATAAAGACTGTTTTTCCATAGTTTATCCAGACGTTTTTTTATCTTAGGAGAGTCATTTTTGAAAATATTTTTAATGCTCAAGCTAATGACTAGGCTGCGTGTTGCATTTAAACCTATTCTTTTGACGGCTTCAAAGCAGCTTTTAGCGGGGGATACCGAAATATACAAAGGGCAGTTGGCTACTTCAATTAGTTTTGCCGAAATGACAGGGTCTAGCTGAATTATTTTTACCGCTTCATCAATGCCAATTTCTTTTTGCATTGCTTTTCGTAGTTTGATAGCAATGCCGGGTAAGGACGGGATTTCTAGGTCGTCATCATAAAAATGTTGCAAAAAGGTTTGTAAGATACGATTGTCGTTTAATTCTTCAGGAACAATGATTTCTGTAGGACGATGCTGCTCTAAATTAATAGACATGATTTTTTGCGAGACACGCAAAAAACTAACATCTGATTTTGTAGTGGCGGTGGTGTTATGTTTTATACCGCTGGAAAGTGGGAATTTGGCTTTTGCTGTTGTTGAGTCCACCTCATAAGTTTGTCCTTTAGCATCGGCTAAAACGACAGCCCCTCTTAACAGGTAGATGGCAGAATTATCTGTTTCATCAATGCTGAAAAGTGTTTTGCCTTTTGATAAGACTTCAGATTTGTTTTCCAGTGCAAATGATTGCAGCTTGTCTTCACTTAAATTCCGGATTGGAATTAATTGTCTTAAGGTTTCTATGGTGAGTTTTTCACTGACAAGGCTATTGGAAGAGCTTGTTTTTTTTTCTTTAAAAAAAGAACTTAATAAAGCCATGTAGTTGTCCTTAAAATATAAAACTATGCGTACAAAGCACGAATTTAATCACTTGTGAAAGAGTTGTACTAACGGATTTCATTACCAACAGTATAGCAGACAAGAAAATTTCAGTGATAGAAAAACAGCGGTAAAATTTTTAACAAATAGGGTGCGTAGAGTAAAATATTTACAGGAGGGTGAAAATACAAAACCGATTGTTTATGAGGAAATATATAGTCGATCCATCATCAAGTAAAAAGTTTATACACTAGAGCAGAAATAGTCTCTAACAAATCAGTTTCAAGGCTAATAGACTGTTGCTGATAAATGGGTAGGTCGTCATAAGATGCCTTTGTTTTAGGTTTGTTTTTACGGGTTGTTGTTTTTTGGTTTTCTTTAGCATGTAATAGTTCACCTCCGGCTTTTTTCCATTCCATCAAATGAGTAATTTCTCCACTATCAAGCCAGACACCATGACTGGTACATCGGTCGATAATCACCCCACTACGATGACCAAAATTTATCCTGCGCATGAATTTTTGGCATACGGGACATTTAATATATTTGATTTTTTTGTTTTTTTGATAGCGGTCACTATTGATATTTTTTAAATGTTCTAAATTGATATTAAAAACATTAGAGACAGAGTGCTCTAATAATGTGTTGATTTCACCCGGGTCAAAAAATAAGCCAAAACAGGTCTTACAGTTTTCTATATAGATGGGTTCATCTAACTTCAGTTTGACGGTTTGCAAAGCTGTGCTGCAATGGGGGCAAATACGATCGGATTGTTGGCTGGAAATGCTAAATTGTTGTTTTCCTAGTAAATCAACATCATTACGGATATTACAGTAGCTGCAGCGATTATTATTTGCTGGTAAAGGGGCTGAGCAACTATGACACCTGGCCATTTTATAGCAGATCCAGAATTTGTTGTTTTTTGGCAGTGTACTCTTGTTCAGTGATTAGCTCTGCTTCAAACATGGATTTTAATTGTACCAGTTTGGCTAAAGGGTCATCTGATTTAGCTTGAGCTGGGGTGCTATTCTGTTCTGTCATTGATTGAGCCATAGTTTGTCCTAAACCAATACCTGCACCCATGCCCATGCCAAGGCCTGCACCACCCCCTTCATTTCTTGCTGCTTCTCGCATAGCCTCTAAATGCTGTATTTTTGCATAATCAAGACCGACTGCTTTAGCAGCCTGTGCTTCTGCTGTTAGGTCCGCAATCCTATTGATTCGTTTTAAGGTTTCTGCATCAAAATCTGTCCCTTCAACTCTAAAATCAGTAATATCAAAACCGAGTTTACGAAATGCCATAGATAATTTTATAGAAATGCCTCGTGCAATTTCTTCTCTGTTAGCATCAATTTCTGCGTAACTAAACTTGCTTTCAGCAAGATAGTCACTGATAGGGTGAATAATTCGGGCAGACATTACTGATCTAAAGTCATCAATATAAAAATTAGTATGGCTGCCAACCACGTTAACAAAGAAATCTTTGGCATCGTAAATTCGATAGCTGTAATTCCCATAGGCTTTCAGTCCAACAGGAAATTTGTATTTAGGGTCATCATATTTAATTGCTGATGTTGTCCCCCATTTTTGGTCAAGGATTTTACTTTTTTTATAAAAGTAAATAGCTACTTTGTGTTCACTTTCAAAAAAATTCATAAACTTTTTGATTGTGGTCCAAAAAGGGATGTTGGCTGTTTTAAGGTCTATCAGACATTCATCTTCAATGATTGATTGCACTTTACCTTCATAGACAAAGATACAACCTTGGCCTGGGCCAATAATAAGTTTTGAGGCCTTTTTGATTTCATCGCCGTTTACAGTCCATTGAGAAAGTAAAACATCTGCGGGAGGGTCTTTCCATTCAATAACTGAACGGAGTTGTCTTTTAATGCCGTCAAGTAGTGCCATATCAACCTCGATTTAAACTGATAATTTGTTATGATTATAGTAAATATTTGGAGAGATTGTGATGATACGAAAATATAAAAATCAATTGCCTGTTATTGGCAAAAATGTATACATTGACGACAGTGCTGTTGTTATCGGTGATGTGACGATTGCCGATGATGTGTCTATTTGGCCAACAACAGTGATTAGAGGGGATGTGGAAAGTATTTATATTGGGGAGGGTACTAATGTACAGGATGGCTCGGTTCTGCATGTTTCTCACGCAGGTGATTATTCTTCAAAGGGTCATCCACTCAATATAGGTAAGGGTGTGACTATTGGGCACCGTGCAGTAGT
>JBJPGG010000101.1:0-14039 GCA_048595505.1 Methylococcaceae bacterium | reverse complement strand
TTTGACACCGGGTGTTAAACGTGTTGCAGTAGAAGCAGGTGTGAGTGATTATTGGCGCAAATATGTAGGACTTGAAGGAGCTGTCGTTGGTATAGACACCTTTGGTGAATCTGCACCAGGCGGCGATGTGATGAAACACTTCGGCTTTACTGTTGAGAATGTAGTGAAGAATGTTAAAGACATTCTTTAAAAAATAACTATTGTTGAAATAGCTATTTTATAAGTAGTTAGTCTTGGTTCAGCTGAGGCTAACTAACTATATTTTAAAAAAATAATAACTATAGATAGTTGATTTTAAACTAAGGTATATTGGGGAGTCTAGACGTGAAGATAAGTAAAATAACCAATGGATTGTTGGTTTCATTGTTGTTATCAGCTTCTGTGGTAGAAGCAGACAGCAAATACCCAGCAACAGATTTTCAACCAAAAGTTGTATATCAGGATTCTGATTATAAACATTCTGGATCATCTACTTCTTCATCAAAGAAGTCTACAGGGGAGGTAAGTTCTCCAGATTCAAATTATCCGGCAGCTAATTTTCAACCTGAAGTTTTATATCAGGATAAAGGCTATAAGCATAGCAAGGGTAATGTAACAACAGCCAGTTCAACTGGGTCTGTAAGCAATAGTGTTGATGAACAGCAAAGTACAGACACAGATGCTGGAGATTCTTCTTTGAATTTAATTATAGGTTTGGCAATTCTAGCTTTTGCTGGTTATGTTTTTTATAGCAAAAGTGTTAAATCTTCTGCTCCTGCAAGAAAAAAGGCACCAGCAAGAAAGGCATCTTCACAAGCAGCAGTGGCATCATCTGATGACTCTGTAAGTGGTGTTGCAAAATACCTGGAAAGCAAAGGTGGTTCTGAACCAAGTGGTGTTGCAAAGTATTTGAATGATCGTGAAAGCGCACCAGTAAGTAGTGTTGCTAAATATGTTGCAAAGAAAAAAGTTTCTGCAAGATTAGCATCAGTAACCGGGGTGGAAAAATACTTAAAAGATCGAGGCTAACAGATGGAAGAGAATTACTTATTTAGCCTTTTTGTGATAGCTATTTTTGGTTTTGTTTTATTTAAGAAAGATAAAACACAGGTTACTACGAACACATCGACTACTAAAAAGCGCGTGTCAAATCGCCAAGTATCGGGTTCTTCATCTTCGGGTGTTGCTAAATACCTCCAAAACCAACTAGACAAATCGATGGAAAGTAAGGTTTCTGGTGTTGCTAAGTATTTGCAAGAAAAAGAACAGTTGGATGTTGAGAATGCAGAGAGTCAGGTAATAAGTAGCGTAGAAAAATATTTGGCATCAAAACAGCAAGCTACAGTAAGCGGTGTAAGCAAGTATATGGCTAAACTAGCTGTTCATCAAAAAAAAATGGCTAAAGAGAACGTGTCTGGAGTAGAAAAATATTTGAATAATCGTGGATAATTAAAGTTTTTCTTTCTACATTTCCCCTTCTTATATCCTTGACCTTGAGATAAGAACACACTTCATGTGTGTTCTTATAGTTCAGGTCCATACACTCAACAATATTGGAGTATGATGTGTTGAACATATCATAATCCAATATTTTTGAATCTTTTTTTAATTTCTATTCTAGAGGTATTTATACATGGCTAATTTATTAGATCAACTTAAAGCAATAACTGTTGTTGTTGCAGATACAGGTGATATTGACGCAATTGAAAAATTCACACCTCGTGACGCGACAACAAATCCTTCATTAATTACTGCGGCTGCTCAAATGCCACAGTATCAGGGGATTGTTGATGATACATTAAAAGGTGCAATGGAAACTCTAGGTGATGATGCCGCTGAAGCGGATGTTGTAACTTTAGCATTTGATAGACTTGCTGTATCGTTTGGTCTTAAAATTCTAGAAATCATACCGGGTCGTGTTTCAACGGAAGTTGATGCGCGTTTATCTTTTGATACTGAAGCTACCATTGCAAAAGGTCGTGAGACTATTGCTCAGTATGAAGCTGCAGGCATTTCAAAAGACAGAATTCTGATTAAAATTGCAGCAACTTGGGAAGGTATTCAAGCTGCTGCTGTTTTAGAAAAAGAAGGCATTGCAACTAACTTGACATTAATCTTTGGTTTACACCAAGCGGTTGCATGTGCTGAGAATGGTATTACTTTAATTTCGCCTTTCGTTGGACGAATTCTTGATTGGTATAAAAAAGATACGGGTCGTGATTCTTATGAGTCAGTTGAAGATCCAGGTGTGGTTTCTGTAACAGCAGTTTATAACTATTACAAAAAATTTGGTTATAACACAGAAGTTATGGGTGCTAGTTTTCGTAATATTGGTGAAATCACCGAATTAGCCGGTAATGATTTGTTAACAATCTCTCCAGGACTTCTTGAAGTGTTACAAGCTACTGAAGGAGATTTACCACGCAAGCTGGATCCTGCAAAATCAGCAACTTTGGACATTGAGAAAATTTCTGTTGATAAGGCTACTTTTGAGAAGATGCATGCTGAAGACCGTATGGCTACAGATAAATTAGCTGAAGGTATTGAAGGATTTGAAAAAGCATTGGTATCATTAGAAGAGTTACTTGCTTCTAGATTGGAAAAATTAACAGCAGAAGCTTAAATATTTAAAGGGTGGTTTTTGCATTAGCTTGAGTCACCCTTTTTAGCTTACTCTGAAATTTTAACAGTACACATTCTTTGTGCTGAATTCATATAAAACAAACAGATTTAAAATATGTCACAAAAAATATTAGACGTCGTAAAACCAGGTGTTATCGCAGGCGATGATGTTCAAAAAGTCTTTGAAATTTGTAAAGCAAATAGCTTTGCGCTACCCGGTGTAAACTGTATTAATACAGACTCAATTAATGGTGCTCTTGAAGCGGCAGCTAAAGTAAAGTCACCTGTTATTATTCAGTTTTCAAATGGCGGGGCTGCTTTTGTTGCTGGTAAAGGTCTTAAATTAGAAGGTCAAGGTAATGCAATATTAGGTGCGATTTCTGGCGCTAAACACGTGCATAATGTTGCTGAATCTTATGGTATTCCCGTTATTCTTCATACTGATCACGCAGCAAAAAAATTATTACCTTGGATTGACGGTTTATTAGATGCAGGTGAAAAACACTTCGCAGAAACTGGCAAGCCATTATTTAGCTCACACATGCTAGATTTATCTGAAGAGTCTTTAGAAGAAAACATTGCAACCTGTGCAAAGTATCTAAAGCGCATGGATAAAATGGGTATGACACTTGAGATTGAATTAGGTTGTACGGGTGGTGAAGAAGACGGTGTTGATAACACTGGAATGGATAAAGCTGATTTATA
Organism: Methylococcaceae bacterium; assembly: GCA_048595505.1. Taxonomy (GTDB): domain Bacteria; phylum Pseudomonadota; class Gammaproteobacteria; order Methylococcales; family Methylomonadaceae; genus QPIN01. The sequence continues at coordinate 10,733 of JBJPGG010000101.1, read as the reverse complement.
CACTAAACCAGAAGAAGTTGCTTATGCTTATGAAGAGTTAAGTAAAATAAGCCCTCGTTTTACTATTGCTGCATCTTTCGGTAACGTGCATGGCGTATACAAGCCTGGTAATGTTGAATTAACACCAACAATTCTTCGTGATTCACAAGCATATGTTTCAGAAAAATATGGTGTTGATAAAAATTCATTAACTTTTGTATTCCATGGTGGTTCAGGTTCTTCTGAAGAAGAAATTAAAGAATCAATTGGTTACGGTGTTGTTAAAATGAATATCGATACTGATACTCAATGGGCTACATGGGAAGGCATCATGAACTTCTATAAAGCGAATGAAGCCTATCTACAAGGCCAAATCGGTAACCCAGACGGTGAAGATAGTCCTAACAAAAAATACTATGATCCACGTGTATGGCAACGTGCAGGTGAAGTTGCTATGGCAACACGTTTAGAGCAAGCATTCTCTGATTTAAATGCAGTGGGCACTTTATAACAAGTAGTCTGCTTTAATAAAACTTGTACTAAAGACAAAAAAGCCGATACAGACTCTGTATCGGCTTTTTTTATGTTATTTTGTAAAGTAGATAATACAAGTTACATGGTATCTACTTTGTCACCATTGCCAACAAGAACTACATCGGCATCTCTTTGTGCAAACAGTCCGTTTGTGACGACACCAGTAATACCGTTGATAATACTTTCCAGTTTCACAGGGTCAGTAATCTGAAGGCCGTGAACATCTAAAATTTCACAGCCATTATCGGTGTAATAGTCTTTACGCCAAACAGGTCTGCCGCCTAGTTTTTCCAGTTCATTGGCTACATAGTTACGAGACATTGGGATTACTTCAACTGGTAAAGGGAAAGCGCCTAAAACAGCTACACTTTTAGTGCTATCTACAATACAAACAAATTTTTTACTTGCAGCAGCGATAATCTTTTCGCGCGTTAATGCGCCACCGCCACCTTTAATAAGTTTTTTATTAGGATCTACTTCATCTGCACCATCAACATAAACGCCGATTTCATCAATACTGTTTAATTCTATTACCGGGATGCCAACCGTTTTAAGGCGTTCAGTTGTTGCATCAGAGCTTGATGCAGCTGCTTTAATTTTACCTTTATAGTCACCCAACATATCAATAAAGAAATTGACAGTTGAGCCTGTTCCTACACCTATAATAGATTCCCCTTCGATATATTTCAGGGCAGCCTGTGCAACTTGTTTTTTTAATTCATCTTGAGTCATATATTTTACTTTTATGTAGAAGAGCAACGGTTATTTAACTATTGCTACAAAGTTAAAAAGAGGAAAGCTAAGCTAAATAATACCTGAAATGATAGTATTTTTCAGCTATTTTAAGTTGTATGAGTATTTTATATATAATCCCGGGTAAAATTGTTGATCGCTTAGTCTGTGCATAAACTATAGAATAATGAGTGAATTAGTTTTTTAGCTCTCACTTGTTAAGTTTGGACAATTCGCTTTATGGTATTTGCGAAGAAACCTGTTCTCAACTGAGTTTTCTAGGATAATAGCAAGCTTGTGATACAAAATATTTTAAAATAATGGAAGATTATTCTTATACGCCTGACTATGAAGTTGAGTCATTAAAAGTTCCACCACATTCTATTCAGGCTGAGCAATCTGTTTTGGGTGGGCTGATGCTAGATAATCAGACCTGGGACTCTATAGCCGATAAAATTATTGTTGAAGATTTTTACCGTAAAGATCATCGTTTAATTTTTAATATCATAGAACAATTAGCAGAAAAACAAGACCCCTTTGATGTGATAACGCTTTCTGAAGCGTTAGAGGCGACTGATGATTTAAATAATGCCGGAGGTTTAGCTTATCTGGCCATGTTAGCTAAAGATACTCCTAGTGCTGCAAATATTGTTGCTTATGCCACTATAGTTAGAGATAGGTCAGTACTTAGGCAATTAATACATGTAGGGACAGATATATCAGATTCTGCTTTTAATACTGAAGGTAGAGATACTTCAGATTTGCTAGAAAATGCAGAGCGTGAAGTCTTCAGAATTGCCGAGCAGAGAGAAAGAGGGCAAGAAGGTGGTTTTAAGTCGATCAAGAATCTACTCGCTCAGGCTGTTGACAAGATTGAAACATTGTATGAACAGGAAGGGAATATTACCGGTGCCAGTACAGGTTTTTCAGATTTTGATGAATTGACTTCGGGTTTGCAGCCGGCAGACTTAATTATTGTTGCGGGCCGCCCGTCTATGGGAAAGACCACTATTGCGATGAATATGGCTGAAAATATTGCAATAAAAGGTGATAAGCCGGTTGCTGTATTTAGTATGGAAATGCCTGGTGATTCGTTGGCAATGCGGATGATGTCTTCGCTCGGGCGAATCGATCAAAATAAGGTTAGGACTGGTAAATTGGAAGATGATGAATGGCCTCGTTTAACTTCGGCCATTAATTTATTAGCGGAAACCAAATTGTTTATCGATGATACACCTGCTTTGACGCCTACTGAAGTGCGAGCAAGAGCGAGGCGATTAGCACGGGAGCATGGACCTTTGGGGTTGATTGTTCTCGATTATATCCAATTAATGCAATCACCATCCAGCGGTGAAAACCGAGTTCAACAAATTTCTGATATTTCTCGCGGACTTAAAGCTTTAGCCAAAGAGCTAAGTGTTCCGGTAGTGGCGCTTTCGCAGTTAAACAGAAACCTTGAGCAGAGACCTAACAAACGACCTGTGATGTCAGATTTAAGGGAATCAGGGGCCATTGAGCAAGATGCTGATTTAATCGTGTTTGTTTATCGTGATGAAGTGTATAACGAAGATAGCCCTGACAAAGGTATTGCAGAAATTATCATTGGAAAGCAGCGTAATGGTCCATTAGGTACCGTTAGATTAACCTTTTTGGGTAAATACACCCGATTTGAAAATTTTGCTGGTGATCCGTATGGGCATGAGGATTATGAATGACCCCTGCAACTTATGCGACAGTTAATTTAGCAGCTGCTGAGCATAATATAAGTGTAATTCGAAAATATGCGCCTCTAGCAAAAATTATGGCTGTTATTAAAGCTAATGCATACGGACATGGGTTGTTACGGATTGCTGAGGTATTAATGAATGTGGATGCTATTGCGGTAGCACGTGCAGATGAAGGCGTGCGTCTGCGCCAATCCGGCTTTACAAATAGAATCACAATTCTAGAAGGTTTTGTTTGTGAGCAGGAATTAAATGATTTAATTCAATATGATTTAGATGTAGTCGTGCATTCTGTTGGACAGGTCAGTATTTTAGAAAGCTATCAAGGGGAAAACAATATATCTGTCTGGTTAAAACTTGATACGGGTATGAATCGCTTGGGTTTTAATGCCACTGAATTTACCTTGATCTATCAGCGATTATTAGACTGCCATTGTGTAAATCAACCCATTTTTTTAATGACTCATCTATCCAGTGCGGATAATGTGAAGAGCCCTGTCACTTTACAACAAATCATTCTTTTCAATGAGGCTGTACAAGCATACCCTGGTGAGAAGAGTATCGCCAATTCAGCGGGTATTATAGCCTGGCCAGAGTCAGTAACGGACTGGGTACGTCCAGGGATTATGCTATATGGTGTATCCCCTTTTGACGATAGCGAAGGAAAAGATCTTGGGCTTATGCCAGTGATGAGTCTACATTCTCGATTAATTGCTATAAAAAATATTAACGCGGGAGACGTGGTTGGATATGGCGGTAGCTGGACATGTAAAAAAAATACCAGGCTTGGGGTGGTGGCAATTGGTTATGGAGATGGCTTTCCTCGTGATGCCAAAACAGGCACCCCGGTGTTAGTAAATGGTAATAGAGTGCCTTTAGTAGGGCGTGTATCGATGGATATGATAACCGTTGATTTAAGTTCTCAACCGAATGCCCAATTAGGTGATCTTGTGACATTATGGGGCGAGGGCCTGACAGTCGAAGAAATTGCTAGGCATTCAGACACTATTCCCTATACACTTTTATGTGGGATTACTCAAAGAGTCGAAATAAAAAATATTTAGAAACGAATTCATCAGATAACCGTTAAAGTTACTGTAGAAATCCAGAAAGAAAAAGTACCTCAGTTTTTTCTATAAATATCCTGAGGGGTAAGTAAATTGAAAATGGTATGTAGCGCATACCTTATGGGTAATATGGCAAAAAAACAAAAAACAGCCTATGTTTGTACTGAATGTGGGGCTGAGTTTCCGCGTTGGGCCGGGCAATGTAGTCTATGTGGCGAATGGAATGTAGTTAAGGAAGTCCGCTTGGGTTCTACTATTAAGTCGAGTTCTGATACATTTGGTTATGCGGGCGCTCGTTCTGAGGTTAAGTTATTATCTGATGTAAATTTGGCTCAATCAGAAAGAATATCCACCGGTCTTATGGAATTTGATCGAGTTTTGGGGGGCGGTATAGTCAGAGGGAGTGTGGTGTTAATTGGTGGGGCGCCAGGGGCAGGTAAAAGTACTATTTTACTTCAAGCCATTGCAAATGCAGCAAAAAATGGTAAATCCGTGTTATATGTTTCTGGAGAGGAGTCGTTACAGCAGATTGCTGAAAGAGCTAATCGATTAAATTTGGATACCCGTTCGATTAAAATGCTTGCAGAAATTCAGGTTCAAAGAATATGCGAGTGTATTAATGAAGAAAAACCTGATGTGGTTATCATTGACTCAATTCAAGTGATGTATACAACTGATTCTGAATCTGCGGCGGGTTCAGTTTCTCAAGTAAGAGAGTCTGCCAGTTATTTGACTCAATATGCAAAAAAAAATAATGTCTCTATTTTTATGGTGGGTCATGTCACTAAAGACCAGTCTTTAGCGGGGCCTATGACATTGAGCCACATAGTCGATGCGCAAGTGGTTTTGTCTTCCACAGATGATGCCAGGTTTAGAGTTATGCGTTCTGATAAAAATAGGTTTGGAAGTGTTGGTGAGCTGGGTTTCTTTTCTATGGGAGCCACAGGGCTTAAAGAGGTTAAAAATCCTTCTGCAATGTTTTTATCACGTGCAGATAAGCCTTCTTCGGGCAGTGTGGTGACGGTTCTTTGGGAAGGAACTCGACCCTTATTGGTTGAAATTCAGGCGTTAGTTACTGAAAGCCAATATGGCAACCCTAGGCGATTAGCTGTTGGGCTTGATCATAACAGGTTGGCAATGTTATTGGCCATTTTAACTCGACATGGAGGGGTGTTTACTGCGAATGATGAAATTTATGCTAATGTAGTCGGTGGCATAAAGGTGACTGAAACTGCCTCTGATTTGGCTATAGCTGTGGGAATTGTTTCCAGTCTTAAAGACAGAGTTATCCCTCATGAGGTAGTGTTTTTTGGCGAAATTGGTTTAAATGGTGAGATAAGGCCTGTTGCTAATGGCTATGCCAGGTTGAATGAGGCTGCAAAACATGGTTTTAAGAAAGCCGTTATCCCTAAAGCGAATGCCCCTAAAGAACCAGTTAAGGGGTTAGCCATTAGTTCTGTTTCAACAATATCTGAAGCTCTTAATGTGTTTTATGATTTATGAGAGAGGGTTGTTTGGGTATTTGGTGTATTTAATCATTGTGGTTTTGTGAGGCATCAGCTCGCCGCCTTATAGATAAAATGTTACTGATATTTTAATCCCCGCTTATGAAAGAGTCGTATGATTTTATATATCGGTAAGAGCTAAAATATCTCTTTCCAGCATTTCACTATCTCCAAGGTTAAGTTCGACCAATCGACGTAGTTGAGAAATGCTATCTATATCAATATGTTCGCACTTAAAGCCTGCATCATTGCCAATAACGTGTGCAACAGAGACTTGCATGGTAATACTTATTTCATCAGATAGATGCAGTTTCAGGGTGTATAGATTTTCAAGCGGTTCTATCCAAGGGGTATCGAACCGCAAAAGACATCCCTTTAAAGAAATATCAACAATTTTACAAGGTATGCTGTTTGACTCAGTACTTAAAGTAGCATCTGAATTATAGAAGATCCGGTGGAAATGACGCTTATCATTAGTTGTATCTGTCATGTTAGTTTTCTAAGAAAAATTGCATGGAAGTGTTGTCAATAACAACAATATCATTAGTTTTTAAATTAAGTGTTTGATTGCCTAAAGGCTGCTGGTTAATGCTTATTTTTGCATCACCTTCGAGTGTAGAGATATAGTAGCCGTCCTTTCGTCTAGAAATGACAACAACACCTGATCCACTATGACCAAACCGGGTCATGGCTTTTTTTAATGGCAATATTCGGCCTATATGTTGACCGTCGAGTACCTGAAGGTTAGCATCTGGAATATTTACTTTTTCTTCTAGCTTTCCATTTAGAGCGGCAACATCTTTAACTGCTGAATTGATGTTATGAACGAGGGGGATTGTCTCAGTTGTGTTAAAAATGATGTTATGCTTACCCATTTTTATTTTGTCGTTATCGACAAGAACTGATTCTTTACATTTTTCATGATTAATAACTAAAGGGAAGTCGTCATTAAGTTGCTTAATAACGCAGTTATCGCCTTTAATTATTACAACAGCATGTGCAGGTGCAATGGCAATGTTATCTATACTTAAATCATTGGTTTCATCACGACCAATATGTATAACCCCCGATTCGTATATTTCGGATTTAATTGCTTTATCTTTAAAGTAAATCGTGAATTTTGCCATTGTTCTCATAAAAAACTAGCTTTGGCTATTATTATAGACGTAATAAACAAGCTTGTAGTATAAAATATGTTTTTTTGAGAGCTAATATAATAAAACTATTTTTCAGGGTAAAATCTGATTAGTTTAATTGTGTTTTCATCGCGTTTAATTATTTCTAATCGGTAGCCATGTAAACGGATACTGGTGCCAGGTTCTGGAATTGTTTCCATATATTCAATAATAAGACCATTGAGCGTTTTTGGACCTTTAGTGGGTAATGACCATTCAGTGATACGGTTAAGTTCACGGATAGTAACACGACCATCAACCAAATACCCCCCGTCCTTTTGCTGTTTGACATCCGCTTCTTCAGTTACCAGTTCTCCAACGATGACTTGCAGTAGATCATCAAGTGTTACTAAACCCTGTACATCACCATATTCATCAACAACTAAGCCTATTCGTAATTTCTCTGCTTTAAAACTTTGTATTTGTTGGTGTAGAGGTGTACTTTCTGGAATGAAAAATGGTTTTATCAGATTGTCAGTGATACTTTGTTTGTTAAATTCAGCGAGATGGATTAAAGAAATAACGGTTCTTAAATGAAGAAACCCAATGACTTTGTCTATGCTTCTTTTATAAATGGGAAGACGTGTATGAGGGCTGCTTTTAATTTGTTGAATAATTGAATCAAAAGAGTCCTCTAGGTCTATACCAACAATTTCATTACGAGGGGTCATAATGTCTTCGACGGATGCTGATTCAAGGTCAAGAATTCCTAATAGCATGTTTTGGTATCGTGCTGGCATTAAGTTTTTAGCGTCAGACACAATACTTTTTAATTCTTCTTTGTTAATGTTTTCTTGTTTATTTTTGGCTGCATTGACTCCAACAAGTCGTAATAAAAGGTTGGAAATTAAATTGACTGTCCAGACAAATGGATAAAGCAGTTTTAATAAGGGAGTATAAACCCAGGCTGCAGGGAATGCGAGAATTTCTGGTTTAAGTGCTGCGAGTGTTTTAGGTGTCACTTCTGAAAAAATAAGAACAGCAAGCGTTAAGGTAATGGTTGAAGCAAGGATGATTTCTTCTTGACTTAGATTAATAATACCATCATTAATTAGTCGCATAGCAATGATGGTTGCAAGAGATGAGGCGGCAATATTAACAAAATTATTACCTAGCAGGATTAATCCCATCAACCGGTCAGGGCGTTGTAATAACCTATAGGCTTTAATGGCTCCCCTATGTTTTTGTTTAACCTGATGAAGTAAGCGGTAACGATTTAACGTCATTAACGCCGTTTCAGAGCCAGAAAAAAAAGCAGAAAGAAGTAGTAATGCAGCAAGTATACCAAACAGTATACTGAGAGAAATATCGTCCAAAGAGGTGGCTCAAGTTTTATTAAACAGGTGTCTAGTTTCTATGTTGTGAAATATTTGTCAAGTCCTGATGTGAAATTAACTTTTTAATAGGATATGATTTTTTCTGTAAACAACATTATGTAGTGTTTGTAAGGCTATGAAATAAAATGAATTTTAGTAAAATATAATGATTCACGGCATAACTTTATGGAGCTGCTATTATTATATGGATGCCGGCTGTTATTGTGGCATGTGGTGTATTTTATATGTTTGATGGATTGGAAAAGAGAATAAACACATGGCGTTGCCGAAAATTTTGTTAATTGATGATAATGAAACTAGAGTTCAGCAGTTTAAAACTATATTGTCATTTCTGGAGTATCAGGTTTCTGTAGTAAATTCTTCTAATTATCTTTCATTGTTGACCAATATTGAGTATCTCAGTGCCGTTTTTATTGGTAGTGGTTGTGAAAAACAAGCAACCATGATTAAAGACGTGGTGGAAAAGGTGTCTGAGCTACCTGTGGTTTTTCTGGTAGAAAAAGGGGCGTCCTCACATATTCCAACGGCTATACGAAAGCTGGTAATGCAGTGTCAGGAATGGCCCAGTAGTTATGCTGTTTTTTTAGAGACTTTAAAACAAATTCCGGTTCCAAAAATAGTTGAGAGCCAGCAGAAAAAAATAGTCTCTAATAAAGGCTTGGCAGGGAATAGTCAAAATATAAAGCAGATAAGAGAACTGATTGACCAAGTTGCTGGGTCAAATGCAACTGTATTGATTTTAGGTGAATCAGGAACTGGCAAAGAAGTTGTCGCACAAGCGTTGCACCAGTGTTCCGATAGGAAAAAGAAACCATTCGTGCCGGTTAATTGTGGTGCAATACCAGGTGAATTACTTGAAAGTGAATTGTTTGGGCATGAAAAAGGGGCCTTTACCGGGGCGCTAACCGCGAGACAGGGACGATTTGAGATGGCGGAAGGGGGAACCTTGTTTCTGGATGAAATAGGCGATATGCCTATGCCTATGCAGGTTAAGTTATTAAGAGTACTGCAAGAACGTAGTTTTGAACGGGTTGGCAGTAATAAAACAATTTGTTGTGATGTCAGAATCGTTGCTGCAACGCATAGAAATCTTGAAGATGAAATTAAACAAAAGCGTTTTAGGGAAGACTTGTTTTACCGGTTAAATGTTTTTCCTATAGAGTTGCCTTCGCTAAAGCAAAGGCCGGAGGATATTCCCTTACTGATTAATGATTTGGTTGGGCGTATGGTTGCAGGAAACAAAGAAGCAGTGAAATTTACTGTTGAAGCATTGGCTTTGTTAATGCAACACCCATGGCCAGGAAATGTACGTGAATTATCAAATTTTATTGAAAGGCTGGCGATAACTCATCCTAATGGACTTATCGATGTTGCAGAACTGCCAGAGAAATTTCAGGAGTATGAGGTACCCGAAGGCCTGGTAATCGATATTGAAATGATTGAACAAGATGAGGCTGAAGCTGAAATTCAGGCAGTGGAATCGGCTGAATTTTCTACCGAAAATATATCAACAATTTCGCATTTACCAGAGCAAGGAATGGATTTAAAAGAATATTTGAGTGATATGGAAGTTAATCTAATTCAGCAGGCTCTTAAGGAATGTAATGGTATAGTTGCACATGCGGCTAAATTATTGAATATGCGGCGTACTACCCTGGTTGAAAAGCTGCGTAAATATGAGTTATCGTAACGAAGGCGTTTGGTCTTCTGTTTTGTTAGAGCATCTAGTTTAACTTCACTTGCAGAGTCAAATGATTGGCTTTTTGGCTATAAATATTTAAAATATATTTTAAAAAAATGGTCTGGTTTTAAATGAGCTGTTAAGTAAGTGCCATTCGTATCTGTCCCCCCCAGTTTTTTTAAGTCGTGCTCTAATCGCCCTGTTACTTCAATAATGATTCGATTAGGTGTGTGTTTTTATTTCAATTAAGGCTTCTTTAATCCCTTTTTTATCGTTAGAAACAGAGAAGAAAACACCTAAAGGTCGAATATAAATATTCAATTAATATTTACCTGTTATCAATACCAATATTTATTTCTGGTTGATTAATGCTAATATTCATATAAGCTGACTCTTTCTTGCAAATACGGGTTCGAGACCCTGTTGACTATCCTGATTTAACGCTTGGTACTCGAATATAGTTTTATTATCCATACAAAAAAAACAGATTATAATCATTGTTCAAAAGAAAATAAAAAGCCTGATATGGAAATTAAACGCCCCAATGAAATTACAAAAGCTGATATTCCCTATATTGAAGGGGCAATCTTCGCAAAAGGCAGAATACGTAGCATACTTGAAGAAGGTCATGGTCATTTTGCACATGATATAACTGGCTTATCCGAGCTGCTGGCAAAAAATAATAAACAAGACAGTTTCTACGGTTCACAGGGGATGAATGACCCTTTTGAAAAGGGCTTGGAGGATGATTTTTTACAAGCCAAATACCTCATTGTTTTTGATAAAAATGATCTAGCCGTCCGCGTTGGCAAGCTGTATACATTATTTGTAAATAATATCGCCTCTCATATTGAAACGGATAACGATTGGCAACAGTTTAGCTTTGCTGATTCACGAGATGCCCATATCCGTCTTGAAGGTATTCTCAATAGGATTTACGAGAATCGATTACCTTATGATAGTGATATTTATGGCTTTGCGGGCGGTGCTGGTAGCGGT
>JBJPGG010000100.1:0-21248 GCA_048595505.1 Methylococcaceae bacterium | reverse complement strand
AGGCTCTTTGTTGCGCCTTGGGCCCAGCCCCATTTGACAAAAGCAGTGGGCAGGTTGCCGTAGGCTAAATCATAACAATAGCCATTTTCAGCAAGAATGTTGTTTTCTAAAGGAGGGAGCTTGCCTGTTAAGCTGGCTGATGTTGCGTTTAAAATCAGATCAAACTGTTGCGTGGCAATAGCGTTATAAGCACATCCTGAAATGTCTCCCAATTGAGAGAAATCATTGCTCAGATTAATGGCTTTTTCTACTGTCCGGTTAGCAATAACGATGCGCGCTGGGGATTGTTCCATCAGTGGCCCAATAATTCCTCTGCTGGCACCGCCAGCACCGCATATTAAAATTCGGCTGTTTAATAGAGAGATGGATTGATTGACTGTTAAATCAGCAACCAAACCGATACCATCAGTATTATCACCTAAAAGTGTTCCGTCCTGTTGCAGTGTCAGGGTATTTACGGCTTTGCTAAAATGAGCGCGTTCTGACAGTTTGTCTGCTCGCTGCCAGGCCAGTTCTTTTAAGGGAACAGTGCAGTTTAGGCCTTTTCCACCTTGTTTAAAAAAATCTTCAATTGCATTATCAAATGATTCAGCAGGTACATCCTGGGCTTCATAAGATAATTGTTGCTTTGTTTGTTCTGCAAAAAGCCTGTGAATACGGGGGGATTTACTGTGGTTTATGGGGTGCCCAAACACAGCATAACGATCAATTTTATTCATATTGTTGATTGGCTGTTTGCTCTGCTCGCTTGTTGACCCAGTATTCCCATAAAAAAGTTCCTATAACAATGGCGATGGCAAGCGCGATATCCATCCATATAAAGGTGGTATAAAAAGCACTAAGGACAGAAGATGAGCCTAGGAATAAACCTACCAGGCTAAAACGCAAGCCTATACGCAGACCATCTAAAATAATTGCTAATGATAAAATTAATAAAACAACCAGGCTGGCACTGTGGGGGGTTAAATGCCCAGATTTTAGTAATAAAAATGCTCCCCCAACGATCAGTAGTGTTGTTGCCCAGTGTATAGACTGGTCTTTAATGATGTCTTTAAATTCACCGTCTTTATGATTGGATTGTAACCAGGCAATAAGTACGGAAAACAGTGCAAAAACAAAGACCATGATGGTCCAGTAACCATAGCCATCATTGGGTGAGTAATCGGTAATTGCAATACCCATAATCGAAAGTAATAGGAGAAGTATTAAAATTCCTTCCTCAAGTTGAAACTTTCTTTTTTCGCTAATAAAATGATCTTCTTGCATGATGAGCCCCTTTTATTATTATTTTTAGCCCAATTAAATGCTAGGTTTTTAAAAAACATGGCTATTAACATACCACAGGTTGGTTGTTAGGCGTAAGGCTTTAGCCTTGCTTCCACATGGCACGATAAGTAGTGGTTTGTTATCGGCCATGTTAAATATTCGAATTGTTTAAAGACTTAGAGAAATTATTCCTGTAACCATTTTGCGGCAGACATGGCGAAATAGGTTAGGATTGCATCACTGCCAGCACGCTTAAAGCTAAGTAATGATTCCATAACGACTTGTTTTTCATCTAGCCAGCCATTTATCGAAGCTGCTTTAAGCATGGCGTATTCACCGCTAACCTGATAGGCAAATGTCGGTACAGCAAACTGCTCTTTGGCGCGTCGAATAATATCTAGGTAGGGCATGCCTGGTTTTACCATAATCATATCTGCACCTTCCTGTAAATCCAATTGAATTTCGCGTAAGGCTTCGTTAGAGTTGGCTGGATCCATTTGATAGCTGTATTTGTTTCCTTTACCCAAATTTCCGGCTGAACCTACCGCATCTCTAAACGGACCGTAGAAGCTGGATGCATATTTGGCGGAGTATGCTAGGATTTGAGTGTTGATATAACCATTTGATTCTAGGATGGTTCTTATTGCTCCAATTCGACCATCCATCATATCGCTAGGCGCTACGATATCTACTCCTGCCTGGGCGTGAGAAAGAGCCTGTTTGCATAAAATCTCGACGGTTTTATCATTCATCACGTAACCTTTACCATTTGTAAGCCCATCTTGACCGTGTGATGTGAACGGGTCAAGGGCTACATCAGTAATAATACCTAAAGAAGGGAATGATTTTTTTAATGCTCTAACACAGCATTGGGCCAAACCATCTGGATTATAAGCTTCTTTGGCATCATCTGATTTTTTTTCTTTTGATGTTACCGGGAATAAGGCAATAGCGGGGATACCTAATTCGACGGCTTGATTTGCCTGTTCTAGAATTAAGTCGATTGATAAGCGCTCAACGCCGGGCATAGAATGAATTTGTTCTCGTTTGTTATTACCCTCAATAACAAACATAGGATAGATTAGGTCATTGGCTGAGAGGGTGTTTTCTCTCATTAAACGACGTGAAAAATCATGGTAACGCATTCTTCTCATGCGTGTGTTAGGGAAAATGATGGTATTATGTGCAAGGTTGTCCATAAATTATGGTTGTTTTTTTGTTTGTGTAAGTTGTTTTGTTGAAATTGTAGTTCAGGTGTAAGCAACTTTTCTAAGCAAAGTTTATTGTATCAGCGTACCCAATAATATGGTATTTATAATGGGGCGTATGAAGCTTTATTGAAGTGGAGTGTGTTATGAAGTGCCAATATGCTACAAAGTTTTTTTTAGTCGCTATTTTTATAATTGGATTTAATCCTATTTCCAATGCATTTGCGGCCGACTTGGTAGCCCCTCAGGTTGCAATTGAGAATGTATCTAATAAATTAAAAGTACAGCTTCAGGATGAAACTTTTACTAAAGATTTTGCAAAAATAACGGTTTTTGTTGAAGACGTCATTAATCCGCATGTGGATTTTAATAGGATTTCCGCATTGGTATTAGGAAAATTGTGGAAGAAAGCGACTAAAGACGAAAAAATTCGTTTTAGAGATGAGTTTCAGACATTATTGGTTAGAACTTACTCCCGCGCTTTTGTTGAGTTTAAAGAATGGTCTGTGCGCTTTTTACCCTTAAAACTAGAAGAAGGTGTAAAAAAAGTCATTGTTAAAACTGAAATTCTACAACCCGGCATTCAGCCGTTATCTGTTAATTACAGAATGGTTTTAAGCAAAGGACAATGGAAAGTGTATGACATTATGATAGAGGGCGTAAGTTTGGTAACGAATTATCGTACATCAATTAAGAATGAGTTTAAAAAGGAAGGCTCTTTAAATGCAGTGATTAATAAATTAGCCCGGCGCAATATAGCTGCGTTAGCTGCAAAAGATCAGTCATAAGATAAGTTCCCTCCGACCTTCTGCTTTTGATTTAAAGTAGAAGGTCTTCAAAAACCCCACATTGTTTACTCTATTACAGATAAGAATGCTCTGTATGCAGCTTAACCCTTTACTAATTGAAATGCTGGGTTTATTCCGGATTGTCTTAAATGATTGATTATCAGCCGTTGTATCAAATATTATCAGAGCTAAAAGCTGAGGCTTGGCTGGCGTTACTACCAAAGCAGCTTGAGCAGGCGTTTGACCTGAATTCAAATGGTAATGCAGCTAGCTGGCTGGAAACTATTGAGCAACTACCTGTACTAGAACCATCAATTGTCGATTTGAATAATGGTCTGGTTAAAATAGGTGTTGCGGACGATATAGATAAAAAAACGGCTAACAAGTTGTTTGAGCAACTGAAAGCTTTTCATCCCTGGCGTAAAGGTCCTTATGATATTTACGGTATTCATATTGATACTGAATGGCGTTCCGACTGGAAATGGGATCGGCTTAAACAACATATAGCCCCTTTAAAAAATAAGCTAGTACTTGATGTGGGCTGTGGTAATGGTTATCACTGTTGGCGCATGTTGGGGGCAGATGCCAAAATGGTGGTGGGAGTTGATCCCTTGCTATTAAATGTTCTCCAGTTTCATGTGGTTAGAAGTCTGTTGGGTGCGCTGCCTGTTTATGTCATACCCGTAGGGTTAGAGCAAATACCGGACGGCACAAAAGTCTTTGATACTGTTTTTTCTATGGGAGTGTTGTATCACCGACGTTCTCCAATTGATCATTTACTAGCTTTGAAAAACTGTTTGCAACCAGGGGGTGAGCTGGTTTTAGAAACGCTGGTTATTGAAGGTAAAAAGGGCGAGGTGCTATTGCCGGAAGGACGCTATGCAAAAATGCGCAATGTCTGGTTTTTACCCAGTTGCGAAACGTTAATCAGCTGGATGCAGCGTTGTGGGTTTAAAAATTGTCGGGTTATTGATGTAAGTACTACATCGATAGAAGAGCAGCGGACGACTGAATGGATGCAATTTCATTCGTTGAAAGAGTTTCTTGATCAACAAAATCCTGAGCTAACCTGTGAGGGCTTGCCTGCACCAAAGCGAGCTATTATCTTGGCTAATCATCCTTGATTTATATAATCTGAGCTTGAGCAACAAAATAAGCACAAAGATTTAATCTTGTTAAACTATACGGCATTTGAAAATAGTTTGAGAGATTGTAATGAGTGATCCCCGTATTGGTTTTATAAGTCTGGGTTGCCCCAAAGCCTTGGTAGATAGTGAGCAAATTATTACCCGGCTGCGTACAGAGGGGTATCAGGTATCCCCAACTTATAATGATGCCGATCTTGTTGTGGTTAATACCTGCGGCTTTATAGATGCTGCTGTAGAGGAATCGCTAGATAGTATTGGTGAGGCTCTGGCTGAAAACGGTAAAGTAATAGTGACTGGCTGTTTAGGTGCAAGAGAAGACGAAATTAGAGCGCGTCATCCGCAAGTGCTGAGTATCACCGGAGCGCATGCGACTGAAGAGGTAGTAGCCGCTGTACATAAGCATTTGCCTCCGCTTCATAATCCATTTACTGACTTGGTCCCTGCTCAAGGTATCAAGTTAACACCTGATCATTATGCTTATTTAAAAATTTCAGAAGGCTGTAATCATCGTTGTACTTTTTGTATTATTCCTTCTATGCGGGGTGACCTGGTTAGTCGGCCGATAGATGATGTTTTGCTAGAAGCTGAGACGCTAGCCAATGCTGGGGTGAAAGAGTTGCTGGTTGTTTCTCAGGACACCAGTGCTTATGGGCTGGATTTAAAATATCAGGCCAGGAACTGGAAAGGGCAATCGATAAAAACACGGTTTTATGACTTGGCAGAGGCGCTGGGTGATTTGGGTATTTGGGTAAGAATGCATTATGTTTATCCTTATCCCCATGTGGATGAGGTCGTTCCTCTGATGGCTGAAGGAAAAATATTGCCTTATCTTGATATACCTTTTCAACATGCGAATAGCCGAATCCTAAAATTAATGAAAAGACCGGCAGCAGCAGAAAATAATTTGGAGCGTATTAGAGCCTGGCGGGATGTTTGCCCTGACATTACCTTGCGTAGTACCTTTATTGTTGGTTTTCCAGGTGAAACAGAGCAAGAGTTTGAACAGCTGTTACAATTTTTAATAGAAGCTGATATGGATAGAGTAGGGTGTTTTGCTTATTCTCCGGTAAAAGGTGCGGTAGCTAATGAGTTGCCAGATTCAGTGCCGGAAGAAGTGAAGCAGCAGCGATTGCAACGATTTATGTCTCATCAGGCTGAAATTAGTGCAGCAAGATTACAACGCAGGGTTGGTAGAGTTGAAACCGTGTTAGTTGATGAAGTGGTTGAACAAGGGGCTGTGGCGCGTAGTAAAGCAGATGCGCCGGAAATTGATGGTCAAGTATTTATTGATGGAGCCACTCATTTGAAAGTAGGGGCGTTTGTTGATGTGGAATTAGAAGAAGCTGATGACTATGATTTGTGGGGACATATCATCTAATTCAAGGCAATAAAATGTAAATCACAGACATTGGTAACACTGATCTATTTATTAATTTGTTGATTGTCTGGAAAAACCCCATATATACAGTATATAATTAACAGTTTTGAATTAAAAACTTTACTAAATCTCATCGGAAAATAAGCATGCTGGGTAAGCTGGTCAAATTAGTTGTTGGAAGTCGTAACGACAGGAATGTTAAGAAAAAACGGTCGATGGTTAAAAAGGTTAACGCCTTTGCTGCTGAATATGAAAAACTGTCTGATGATGCTTTACAAGCAAAGACACAGGAGTTTCGCGAGCGTCTTGAACAAGGGAGCAAGTTAGATGACTTGATTCCTGAAGCGTTTGCTACTGTTAGGGAAGCGTCAGTACGCGTTTTTCAAATGCGTCATTTTGATGTGCAGCTGATAGGCGGCATGATCTTAAATGACGGTAAGATTGCTGAAATGAAAACCGGTGAAGGTAAAACCTTGATGGCGACATTGGCAGCTTATTTGAATGCGTTGCCAGGAAACGGAGTTCATGTTGTTACAGTGAATGATTATCTGGCAGCCCGAGATGCGGCCTGGATGGGGCAACTCTATTCTTATCTTGGGTTGACAACAGGCGTCATTGTTAATGACCTGGGGCATCAGCAACGTAAAGAAGCCTACGCAGCTGATATTACTTATGGAACCAATAACGAGTTTGGTTTTGACTATCTGCGCGATAATATGGCTTTTAGCATGGAGCAGAAAGTTCAGCGGGATTTGAATTTTGCTATTGTCGATGAAGTGGATTCTATCCTGATTGATGAAGCCAGAACACCGCTGATTATTTCTGGGCCAACGGAAGAAGGCACAGAAATTTATATTAAAACCAATTCTATTGTGCCTTTCTTGACTGCACAAGAGGTGGTTGAAGATAAAGATTTACAGGAAACATTGCCGGGTGATTACCTGATTGATGAAAAAACCAAGCAAATTCATTTGACTGAGGCAGGCCATCAACGTGTTGAAGATTTGATGGTTGAGCATGGTCTTATGGAGCAAGGTGCTACTTTATATGACGCAGCAAATATTCGTTTGATGCATTATTTAAATGCTTCATTACGTGCACATACACTGTATCAGAAAGATGTTGAGTATGTGGTCAGGAACAATGAAGTCATTATTGTTGATGAATTTACCGGCAGAATGATGACGGGTAGACGTTGGTCGGAAGGTTTGCATCAGGCGGTAGAAGCCAAAGAAGGCGTGACCGTTCAAAATGAAAATCAGACATTAGCATCTATCACTTTTCAGAATTATTTTCGTTTGTACGATAAGCTTTCTGGAATGACCGGGACGGCAGATACCGAAGCGTTCGAATTAAATAAGATTTATGGTTTGGAAGTTGTGGTTATTCCAACGCATAGAGAAATGATTCGTGCAGATAAAGGTGACTCGGTTTATCTTTCAAAGGGTGAAAAATATCTTGCAGTTGTCAAGGATATTGAAGATTGTGTGGAACGCAAACAACCTGTTTTAGTGGGTACTACATCCATTGAAAACTCTGAAATCATTGCCAGTTATTTAAATAAGAAAAATATTAAACATGAAGTGCTGAATGCAAAACAGCATGAACGTGAAGCACATATTATTGAAAATGCAGGTATGCCAGGTGCAGTGACCATTGCAACTAATATGGCAGGTCGTGGTACTGATATTGTTTTAGGTGGAAACCTGGATGCTGAAATAAAAGCGCTGGGTGAAGAAGCTTCTGAATCCGAACAAGAAAAAGTGCGTGGTGCGTGGTTAGACCGGCATCAAAAAGTGCTGGATAGTGGTGGTTTACATGTTATCGGTTCTGAAAGACATGAGTCACGACGGATTGATAATCAGCTGCGAGGTCGATCAGGGCGCCAGGGTGACCCGGGTTCAACACGTTTTTACTTGTCATTAGAAGATGACTTAATGCGTATTTTTGCTTCTGAGCGTGTATCACGATTAATGCAATCATTAGGTATGGAAGAAGGTGAAGCGATTGAGCATCCCTGGGTTACTCGAGCTATTGAAAATGCGCAAACTAAAGTGGAAGGACGAAACTTTGATGTGCGTAAAGAAATATTGGCCTATGACGATGTAGCCAATGACCAACGTAAAGTGATTTATGAACATCGAAATGAGTTAATGGCTGCTGACGAAATAAACGAAATGGTCAGTCATATACGTGAAGATGTTGTTAATGACGTGATTACTAAATATATTCCGGTAAAAACCATGGAAGAACAATGGGATATCAAAGGCTTGGAAGAGCATTTGGCTCAGGAGTATCTGCTGGATTTGCAATTACTGGATAAACTAGAACAGGATCATTCTTTTCAGGAATCAGATTTGCGGGGTTATGTAGTTGATGAGCTGGAACAAGCGAGCAAAACTAAGGAAGAGGCATCAAGTTCTGATGTGATGCGACATTTTGAAAAATCAGTGATGTTGCAAGTACTGGACAATAGTTGGAAAGAACATTTGGCATCGATGGATTCATTACGTCAGGGGATTCATTTTAGAGGCTATGCGCAAAAAGACCCCAAACAAGAATACAAACGTGAATCGTTTGATATGTTTACCAATTTGCTGGATCACATTAAATATGAAGTGATCGGTATTTTAGCTAAAGTGCAAGTGGCTGAAGAAGAAGATGTGGATGCAATTGATGAGCAAAGACAGGCGCCAAAGGAAATGCATTATGAGCATGCAGAGGCAAACCCAGTCGCTGAAGCAGCAGAACCTCAAGTTGTAGATAATGCAGAACCGGCTGAGCAACCATTTGTCAGAGGTGGTAAAAAAGTAGGCCGTAATGATCCTTGTCCTTGTGGTTCAGGTAAGAAATATAAGCAGTGTCATGGAAAGATATCATAGCTGGATGGAACAAAAATAATTTTTCAGAGGTTAATAATATACAAAATACTCGTTGAATAATATCTGTTTAGTGGATGGTATATAAACATTATTAAATGATCGGTAGGTTTGTAGAGCGGGCTTCGGTAATTGCTCCTGCATTACTCTACTACACGCCATTCATGGCGTAATCAGTCCAATATGAGGTGCAGGCAGGGGGGAGTGTCAATTGTTGCGGGCTGAAGTCCGCTACAGTATGCGTCATTATACATGGACGATGTACTAGTTAATGATAAGAAATTTTAGGTTAAAACGGTAACAATATGCCAACTAGAAGCTTCGAAACAAGTAAACCAAAAGCCAATATTACGACACTCCCTGAATTAGGGATGGAAAAAAAGGACTTTGTTGCTGACTTTAAACGATATTACAGTCATCGATTAGGTCGAGATGCCCGTTGCCGATCACCTCATTATGCTTATGAGGCGTTAGCGTTAGCTGTTAGTGATAGAATGATAGAACGCTGGAAGCAGACATACAATACCTATAGAGAACAGGATTGTAAAAAAGCATTTTACATTTCAATGGAATTTTTGATGGGTAGAGCACTGAGTAATTCCATGTTGAATCTTGGTATTACCAATACAGTGGAAAGAGCTTTATACGATCTGGGTCTGGATATGGAAGAGTTGATTGACAGTGAACCAGATGCAGGTTTAGGTAATGGTGGTCTGGGGCGGTTAGCCGCTTGTTTTATAGACAGTTGTGCTACTTTACAATTGCCAGTAACGGGGTATGGATTACGTTATGAATATGGCATGTTTTGTCAGGCTATTGCAAATGGGGAACAGATAGAAAAGCCAGATCATTGGCTGCGTAATGGTAATGTCTGGGAAATTGAACGCCCTGAGTATACCGTGCGCATTAAGTTGGGTGGGCATACAGAAAGGCATGTTGATGACAACGGTAAGGAAACAGTTAGTTGGGTTAATACCAATGATGTTTTGGCGGTTCCTTATGATACGCCAATTCCAGGGTATAAAAATGGTACAGTCAATACCTTGCGTTTATGGAAGTCTGAAGCAACAGAAGAGTTTAATCTGCAAGAATTTAATGCAGGTGATTATGCAGAAGCCGTTGCTGAAAAAAATACAGCAGAAAACATTACCATGGTGTTGTACCCGAATGATGCCAATGAAAATGGCAAGGTGTTACGCTTAAAACAGCAGTATCTATTAGCATCAGCCAGTTTGCAGGATGTGGTAGCTAACTGGATCGGTCGACATGGTGCTGATTTTACTCATTTTGCAGAGAAAAATTGTTTTCAGTTAAATGATACGCACCCTAGTATTTCGGTTGCTGAATTGATGCGTCTGTTGATGGACGAACATGGTTTGGAATGGAATGAAGCATTGGATATTACTCGTAATACCATGGCTTATACCAATCATACCCTACTACCAGAAGCGCTGGAAAAATGGTCGGTCGATTTAATGCAATACCTGCTACCGCGTATTATGGAGATTATATTCGAAATTAATGCACGGTTTATGACAGAAGTTGCCGATCATTGGCCAGGTCAAACAGAATTACAAAGAAGAATGTCGATTATTGAAGAAGGCCATGACAAACAGGTTCGTATGGCATTTTTGGCAATTGTTGGTAGTTTTTCAGTTAATGGTGTGGCGGAGTTACATTCACAATTACTCAAAGAAGGTTTGTTTAACGACTTCTATCAGCTATGGCCTGAAAAGTTTAATAATAAAACCAATGGCGTAACTCCCAGGCGTTGGATGGCACAATGTAATCCTGATTTAGCTGCTTTGATTACCAAAACCATAGGCGATGGCTGGGTGACTGATTTATCCCAGTTGGAAAAACTTAAGCCTTACGCGGATAAGCCAGGTTTTAGAGAAAAATGGTTTGAACTCCAACAATCCAGTAAGCAACGGCTGATTGATTATAAAACAGAAGAGCTAGGTGTCGATTTAGGTTTAACTGTTGATGCTTTGTTTGATGTTCAGGTTAAGCGGATACACGAATACAAACGTCAAATTTTAAATGTTTTACATGTGATTCATATGTATAACATGATTAAGCGAGGTGATACCAGTAACTGGGTGTCTCGGTGTGTATTGATTGGTGGTAAAGCAGCACCGGGTTATGTTATGGCCAAGAAAACTATTAAGTTAATTAATAATGTAGCGGATGTTATTAATAATGATCCCGATGTGGGTAACAAACTAAAATTAGTTTTTTTGCCTAATTATCGTGTTTCTGCTATGGAGAAAATTTGCACAGGTGCTGATTTGTCAGAGCAAATTTCAACAGCTGGAAAGGAAGCATCAGGTACAGGTAACATGAAGTTTATGATGAATGGTGCCTTAACTATCGGTACTTTAGATGGTGCTAATGTAGAGATTCGAGAAGAAGTGGGTGAAGAAAACTTCTTTTTATTCGGCTTGACTGAAGTAGAAGTCGAGGAATTGAAATCTCACTATAATCCCTGTGCTATGATTGAGGCGGACCAAGACCTGAAAGCAGTGATGAAATTGTTAGAGTGTGGCCATTTTAATCAATTTGAGCAAGGGATTTTTGATGACATTATTGGCTCACTTAAAAGCCCGAATGACCCTTGGATGACGATTGCTGATTTTCGCAGCTATATTGATGCACAAGAGCGTGTTAGCGAAGCCTATAGGGATAAGGAGCACTGGACTAGAATGAGTATTATTAATACGGCATGCAGTGGTAAGTTTTCTACTGATAGAACTATCTCTGAATATGCTAAAGAGATCTGGGGATTAACAGCAGTTGATACCGGGACATAGAGAGGAAATAAAATGTTAAAACGAAATGCTAGATTGACGGCTGCAGTTGTAATGCTAACTGCTAGTCAAAGTCCTTATGCTGGATGGATGGATGTTTTTGATGGGGTTGTTGATGCAGCGTCAGAAAATGGTGCTGTTTCTAAAGTTGCCAAGTCGGCTTTGTCTAATAGTGATGCAGTTTCAGGTCTTAAAGAGGCCTTGGCAAATGGAGTCGAATCAGCAATTAAAATGCTGGGAAAGCCGGGAGGTTTTTCGGGTAACCAGATGGTTGAAATTGCAGTACCTGATGCTCTTAAAACAGTTGCATCGACTGCTCGTAGTATAGGCCAGGGGCAATATGTGGATTCCTTTGAGACCACTATGAATCAGGCTGCAGAAAAAGCAGTTCCTGAGGCAGCAGAAATTTTGGCGGATGCTATTCGCAAAATGAGTGTTGATGATGCTATGAATATCGTCAATGGCCCAGAAGATTCAGCTACTCAGTATTTTCGCAAAGTATCTGAAGCATCGTTAGCAGAAAGGTTTAAGCCAATTGTTAGCCAAGCTACTGATCAATCAGGTGCTACAGCAGCCTATAAACAACTGACTGGACAAGCTGCACCATTATTGGGGGGGCTTCTGGGGGGCTCTGAACTGGACCTTGATCAGTATGTGACAAACAAATCTCTTGATGGTTTATTCAAATATATAGCGATGGAAGAAAAAAGTATTCGTGATAACCCGGCCGCAAGATCTACTGATTTGCTGAAAAAGGTTTTTGGGAAATAGCTTTATAGTTAGATAAAATATGGGGGGATATTAAATCCCCCTGTTAATAACAATTATAATAACCATATCCTCCTCTGTAATAGCTGTATGGGTAAAACCCACCCCTATACCCATAGTAAGAATAAGGGTAGTCATAATAACCTCGATAATAGTTTTGCTGAAGTTCTGGCCAAATATGATAGTTATCAATTGACACGACAGGCATCTTGATGGTTTTTTCTCCGATCTTTTTTTCTGTTACCCCTTGTAGCGATCCTGCTATGGTGATTTCTGTCCCTTTTGTATAGATGGCAGGGTCAAGAAATTGTTTACTGACGGTAATAAAACGACCTAATGGTGTTTGGCTTAATCTAGGGCGGCCGTAGTAATTTAGTGGATAAAAAAGCATTTGCATGGTTGTTTCATCAGCATTATTCTTAACCTCAATAACTGTTCCTCCCCAGCGGATAGGGTAGTTTAAATAATTTAAATAATTTGAATTATTTGTTAGTGCTTGATGTAATTGAATATCAATACCAGGCGGGTTTTTAATGTTTGCTGGTAGATTAGAGCACGCATGTAGAAACAGGGTGCTGATTAGCAGGAGCCACTTCATAATTTTCCTCATTAGCTTATAGCTTGATTATCAGACAGTAGTTCATAGAATAAATTCCTTTTGGTTATAGCAAGAAGTTTTTAAACAGGCTTACTAAAATAATAACCTTGAAAAACAGAACAGCCTTTGGCAATAAGGAATTCTTTTGTTTAATGGTTTCAGTGCCTTCAGCTATGACCTCTAACCGTAGATTATGAGCCATATTAATAATAGTTTCTACAATGATGGCATTTTTTTTATCAGTAGTAAGATCTCTGATAAAACGTTGATCAATTTTTAGTTGATCGATAGGGCGTTGTTTTAAATAGGCTAGTGATGAATAGCCGGTACCAAAGTCATCAATTGAGATTATTACGCCAATTTTTTTCAGGGCCTGCATTTTTGGTATGGTGTCATTAATGTTGTCAATAGACGTGATTAGGGAGTTTAGTTTGTTCCTTAGTTAAAAAAACAGATGGGGCGGGGCATTGGTATTCTGAGTGGGTTTAATTATAAAGGGAGGAAGTGTAAATGAATTAAATGTCTTGCAAAAAAAAGGGTTGTTTGGTAGTGCGACAATATGCCACATTTCAACTTGACAATAGTCTTGATATTATATACCTAACTTTTAAAGCTCCAGTAGCTAAACAGCGAAAGTTGCGTTATGTTTTCCTAAAATACCCTTAGAGGCAGTTAATTATTTAACTGCTTTTTTTTTGCCTGACTTTTAACCTAGATAAATCAGTTGATCACTTAGTATGCAGATAAACTATTGAATAGTTAGTGTAACTTAGTTTTTCAGTTATTACCGGTTGTGTGAGGGGTATTCGTTGTACGATTTTGTGAAGAAATCTGGACAAAAACCCCTTCAGAATAGCTCTATATAAGAACTATAGCCGTACCTACATGGATGTGTTGAATGACGAAAATGCAAGAAGCTATTTTCAATCCTACCCATATTTTTCACAAAACCCGATCTCAAATGATTTTTCTAGGTTTAATTAAATCGTATTCCAATCCCTCCGAGCCCGCAGTAGCCTTGAGGGTTCTTTGCTAAATATTGCTGGTGATAATCTTCAGCATAGTAAAATGTTGAAGCGCTGATTATTTCAGTGGTTATTTTATTTAGCCCAGATGAGGATAACTTTGTTTGATAGTGTTTTTTTGATTCTAGAGCCTGTTTATGCTGAATGTCATCAAAGCTATATATTCCTGAGCGATACTGAGTTCCTTTATCATTTCCTTGTTGCATTCCTTGGGTCGGGTTATGTGATTCCCAGAAAAGGATAAGTAATTGTTGATAAGAGATCTTGTCGGGATCAAAAATTACTTTTACAACTTCATTGTGGCCGGTCAACCCAGTACAAAGTTCATCATAAGTCGGGTTAGGGGTGTAGCCACCTGTATAACCAACTGCGGTACTAAATATACCCGGTTGTTGCCAGAATTTTTTTTCAGCCCCCCAAAAACAACCTAAACCAAATAGTGCTTGTTGTAGATGACCTGGAAAGGGCTGTGTCATGATATTTCCAGTGACAAAGTGTTTTACAGCTACAGGCATAGGCGTATGACGCCCTGGCAATGCTTCAGCTGGAGATGGTTTATTTGTTTTGTTTTTGAATGAAAGCATTGTGAATAGATTAAGGCTATAATTGATTTAAATATATTGTTATAGATTAAAGTATAAATGAAAGAACAAGATTGTTTACGAAGATTTTTATTTGAAGAATTGGGCGTACGAGGGGAATGGGTTCGTCTGCAAACTAGCTGGCAGCAAAGCAAACAATATCAGCAATTATCAGATGGTGTGCAAGAGCATTTAGGTCAGGCTTTAGCTACGGCAGTTTTGTTATCAGCCACAATTAAATTTGATGGCACCTTGATTCTGCAAGCCCAAGGTGATGGTGCTTTGAAGACACTAGTTGCACAGTGTACCCATGATAGAAAAATCCGCGGTTTAGCGCGCAGTGAAGATAATGTTGCTGCTGGAACTTTATCTGAAATGATGGGTGACGGTCGTCTGGTGATTACTGTAGAACCTAAGCAGGGAGAACCATATCAGGGTATCGTGCCGTTAGAAGGCAAACAGTTGGCTGATGTTATAACGCGTTATTTTTTACAGTCGGAACAATTAGAAACTCGGGTCTGGTTGTTTGCCAATGAAACGCATGCGGCTGGTTTATTTATACAGGAACTACCAGCTCAGGAAGGCTATGCAGCCGACTGGGAACGTATTTGTGCTTTAGCTGATACGGTGACTAAACAGGAAATGTTGATGCTGGATAGTGATGAAATGTTGTTTCGCTTGTTTAATGAAGAAAAAGTTAGGTTATTTGAGCCTGAGTCAATTGAGTTTGAATGTGCTTGTTCACGAGAAAAGATAGAAACGACATTAGTGAGTTTAGGGCGAAATGAACTACAGGCCATTCTGCAAGAAAGAGAAGTTATTGATGTCGATTGTGATTTTTGTGGTGCTAACTATCGCTTCGATAGGGTTGATGTGGAAAGCTTGTTGTCAGGGCAGCCCGTGGAAACACTATCCAGTACCAGACATTAATAGGACTGGGTAGTCCAAATGGTTAAAATTTTTCGATGGGTTTGTTTGTTTTTTTTTGTTTGCACACTGACGGGGTGTTTTGACTGGATACGAGTGTATCAAACGTACAGGCAGATGCATGAATTTGATCAGCATTTTGCCATTACAGTGACCGATGAGTTTAGCCTGTCTTTTAAACATCCTATTCTTTATAGTGATGACTTTATTTCCTTGTCAAAATTACAACCGAGTACAATTGTTGCATTGCAGTCAGGCGAAAGATGGCGCTATTGGTTTAGAAAAGTAGATGAGTCTGGACAAGTAATCAAACCTGAAATTAAGTTTTACTTTGACCTGAATTTTAATAAGGAAAAACGTCTGACTCGATGGGCATTTTCATCGCTGTTTCTGCAAATTGCTCCTGCTGAATTTCTCGAAATTTCTGTACGCTCTATAGGGACCGCAGAAATTAATACAGAGAAACGGCAGATGAGAGCAAATATGGATTTAATTGAAAAGCTTACTACGGAGTTGCCGTTAAAACAGCAAGTACTCAAGAAGTTAGGTGAGCCGATAGCCATAAAAACAAAAAAGAGAAAGAACCAAGAGGTATATCGCTATCATTTTCAGCTTGAAACACATGATATAAAGGAAGGCTATGAAGACCGAGCTTTGAGTGTGGTTAAATTAACATTTGATAAACACAGTGATAAATTGATTAAAATGGCAGGTCGTTTTGTGGGGCTAAAAGTTTCAATTGATTATAGAAAGTATTTGATAGATAAAGCTCCGCACTTGGCTAAAGTTATAGAAAAGTAGTATTGATGATCAAAAAGGCTGTGTAGACAGAGGAACCGGCTATTTTCTGCTATGCGCACAATGGATAATAGTAATACAAATATTCAGGTAATGTAAATATGTTGCTCATTAGACTTATTTTGCAGCTTTCTCGTCTCCGTATTTTTGTTTTTACAGGTCTATTGTTTCTTATTGGTTGTGAGTCAGAGCCACAACAAGTCTTAAAAGTAAGGATAAATCTGTGGCCAGGGTATGAGCCACTTTATCTTGCGAAAAACCTGGGTTT
Organism: Methylococcaceae bacterium; assembly: GCA_048595505.1. Lineage (GTDB taxonomy): Bacteria > Pseudomonadota > Gammaproteobacteria > Methylococcales > Methylomonadaceae > QPIN01. The sequence goes on along the minus strand of JBJPGG010000100.1, from coordinate 4,806 downwards.
TTTTGATAATAAAGATTGTTGAAATGCCTTCATCAACAGAGGTTTCCAGAGCTTTTCGTAATGAATCTTTGGAAGTGGCGGCTCTTACTGAAGGCGTAGAAACATAGGCAATATGGGATAAGCTAATAGTACTGGGGTGTAATATTGCCCAAGGGTATTTTATTGCTGTATGTAGACATAAGTAAAACTGATTAATTTAGATTTTTAAAGGACTTTTTTTACGTTTCCCGTATGTAAACCACATTCCTTTTTATTCCCTGATTCCCACCACCAGCGGCCTGAGCGTTCATGTTGATTGGGTAATACTGCGCGGGTGCATGGCTCACAGCCTATACTGATATAGCCTTTTTTATGTAATTTGTTATAGGGCACCCGGTAAGCTTCTATATGATCCCAGACCTGGGCAGAGCTCCAGTTTAGCAATGGGTTGAATTTAATTAATTGATTTTGTTCGCTAGAAAAAGCGGTATCAATTTGTACTTCGGGAATATCTTGTCGAGTATCCAGGCTTTGGTCTTTACGTTGTCCGGTAATCCAGGCGTCAAGTTGAGATAATTTGCATTTAAGGGGCTCTACTTTGCGTAGGGCGCAACACTCTTGATGTCCATCTTGATAAAAACTGAACAGTCCTTTTTCTTTAACAAAAGGGTCTAATAAAACTCTGTCAGGAGTAAGGAGTTCAATGTCTATTTTATAGTGTTGTCTTACTTTTTCGATAAACTGGTAGGTTTCGGGATGTAATCTACCCGTGTCTAAAGAGAAGACCTGTATGTCTTTTCTAATATTAAGTGCCATGTCAATTAACACAACATCTTCTGCACCACTGAAAGATATGGCAATATTATCAAAATTTTCCAGTGCTGCTTTTAAAATGCTGCGTGGCTTTTTATTTTGGAGTTCAGTTTGAATGGTTTGGATATCGAAAGAGTTCATGTCTTTAATGTTTAAAAATAATTCAGCTTTGGGAAAAATACTTCTCTAAAAAAGCATCAAAAGAAAGTGTGTCATTGGCTTCTATTTCTGCTTGTTTTTTATCTGAAATTAGTGCCATGGTGTCAAATTGTTGTGTTGTTAAAATGTCTGATTTATTTTTCTTAAAATGTTGTTTATTCAGTTCGGACGTGTTCAAGCCAAAACGACCAAAAGGTTGTTGTTTTGAACGCATGCCCTGAAGGATTTTTGCCGAAGGCGTTAACTCAGGATTTTGAACGACAGCTGCTTGTATTTCTAATGCTTTACTATAGGGTTTTTCTGTATGGCCTTCGTCTAGTATTTCACATACCGTTTGCATGGATTGCAAGATGTCTTCAGCCCATGTTTTTAGAGTGATGTGTTGCCCGTTATTATTAAGTTCCAGGTTTGGTTTTCTACCTTGGTGGGCAACACTAAGTTGGTTGCTGTTATTAATTTGTTGTTCTTTTCCTGTATATTTTGGGCTTTCCTGCAGCATGCAATTTAACAATAAGGCTTCGATAAATCGTGATTTGTTTGCATCAATGCCAATAGGGTTAAACAGGTCCAGGTCCAGTGAGCGAATCTCTACATATTTAACACCACGTCGCTTTAAAGCAAGTGTCGGTTTTTCACAAGACTCAGCAATCTGTTTGGGACGTACAGTACTGTAGTATTCATTTTCTATTTGCAGGGTATTAGCATTTAGCTGTTTATATTGGCCATCAACTTTAACACCGATTCTTTCATAATCAGGATAAGGAGTTTCGATAGCTTCACTTAAGCTACTGACATAAGCGGGCAATGAATTGTAATCAATTTCCAGATTAGCCTGGTTTTTACTTTTATAACCAATATCACTCATACGCAATGAAGTGGCATAAGGGTGATAAAGCGTATATTGATCATATTCATCAAACTCAGCCATTAAATGAGGTCTGCTTTTGAAGAAGCTTTTACAAATGGCAGGGGATGCGCCAAACAGATAAAGTATTAACCAGCCCTGGCGTTGAAAATTTCGAATCATGCCGAAATAGGATTCTGAAATAAAATCACTCAGACTTTCATTAGACTGACTTTGCTTATGTAAAACCGGCCATAAAGCTTCCGGAATTGAATAATTAAAATGTATGCCAGCAATAGCTTGCATGGTTCTGCCATAACGATGCCATAGGCCCTGTCTATAGGCGTGTTTCATTTTGCCTATGTTAGACAAGCCATATTCTGCAATGGGAATGCTTTCATCACCATTAATGCCGCAAGGCATACTGGTAGATAGCAACATTTCATCATCGAGATGATCGTACACGTATTGGTGAATGCTATGTAGAAAGTCAAGTGTTTCCGTTATTTCGGCAAACGGTGGAGTAATGAATTCAAGCAGTGCTTCAGAATAGTCTGTTGTTATATGTGGATGGGTAAGGGCTGAACCTAAGGACTGTGGATGTGGTAATTGAGAAATTTGTCCTTGTTTAGAAATGCGCAGACTTTCTTTTTCTATGCCTTTTAGCCCACCAACAAGTAAGTGTTGTTTATTATTGTCTAGCAAGTAGCTAAGTCGAGGTGAGTGTGTTGTGTTCAATTGTGTCATAAAGGGGCGCTAGCCCAGTTGATCTTGATATAATTAAACTATTATAAGGGCTTATTAGTAATTGGAGTAATTTATCGTTTCAGAACAGAGTACTAATGTGGATTTTCAGGCTGAAACGGTACTGAAGTCTGTTTTTGGTTATGATAATTTTAGAGGTCAGCAAAAGAAAATTATTGATCAGTTAATTGCCGGCCAGGATGCTTTAGTCTTGATGCCAACAGGGGGTGGCAAGTCCTTATGTTATCAAATACCAGCAATGGTTAGGCCCGGTGTCGGAATAATTATTTCTCCGTTAATTGCTTTAATGCAAGACCAGGTGAGTGCGTTACATTTATTAGGTGTAAAAGCTGCTTTTCTGAATTCAACATTATCCATGGATGAAGCACGTCTGGTTGAACATCAACTACAACAGGGTGAGTTGGATTTACTCTATATTGCGCCAGAACGATTGACTTCGAGTTGGACACAATCATTATTTCAGCGTATTAACATTGCTTTATTTGCCATTGATGAGGCCCATTGTGTTTCACAATGGGGGCATGATTTTCGGGTTGACTATTTGCAGTTATCACTGTTGCACGAAAGGTTTCCGAGCATTCCTCGTATTGCTTTAACAGCCACGGCAGATGAAAAAACCAGAGAAGAAATAATTAAACGACTAGCATTGGAGCAGGCAGAGTCATTTATTAGTGGCTTTGATCGGCCTAATATCCGTTATCGCATAGTGCAAAAACAAAATGCCAAGCAACAGTTATTACATTTTATAAGAGCTGAACATAGTGGAGATGCTGGGATAGTATATTGCTTATCACGGAAAAAAGTGGAAGCGACCGCTGCATGGTTATCTGATAAAGGCATAAATGCCTTACCTTATCATGCTCGATTACCTAATGAAGTAAAGCAGCAAAATCAGCATCGCTTTTTAATGGAAGAAAGCATAGTCATCGTTGCGACGATTGCTTTTGGGATGGGGATAGATAAGCCTAATGTTCGCTTTGTAGCACATCTTGATTTACCAAAAAGTATAGAAGGATATTACCAGGAAACTGGCCGAGCAGGGCGTGATGGCGAACCTGCTAATGCATGGATGGCTTATGGCTTGCAAGATGTTATTACTTTACGACAAATGTTAGCGGGCTCCAATGCAGATGAAACTCATAAACGGGTGGAGTTTCATAAGTTAGATGCTATGTTGGCTTTGTGTGAAATGGTGAGTTGTCGGCGTCAGGCTTTATTGGCTTATTTTGGTGATCAGATGGAACACAAATGCGGCAATTGTGATATCTGTCTTGAGCCAGTAGAAACTTGGGATGGAACGATTGCAGCACAACAAGCTTTATCTTGTATTTACCGGACTGAACAGCGTTTCGGAGTGACTTATCTAATGGATGTGTTGCTGGGTAAATCAAATGAAAGAATAAAAAACTTTGGCCATGATAAACAATCGACCTTTGGGATAGGCAAAGAACTTGATGAAAAGCAATGGCGTTCAGTTTTTAGACAACTGGTAGCTAAAGCTTATGTGGAAGTTGATTTTGAAGGGTATGGCGCATTTAAGTTGACAGAGAAATGTCGTCCAGTGTTACGAGGTGAACAAACTTTAATGTTGCGCAAAGATATTACGCCGGCGAAAGGCAAGCGCAATAAAGCAGAAAGACGAGCCGCAGCAAAAGGTGAAAATAGTTTGTTATGGGATGCTTTGCGCGCAAAACGACGTGAAATAGCCGATGCTCAGGATGTTCCTTCCTTTGTCGTCTTTCATGATGCCACCTTAATGGCGATGATGGATGAACAGCCAGGAAATTTACAACAAATGAGTGCTATTTCTGGGGTAGGAGAAAAGAAACTGGAATTATATGGTGATAAGTTTTTAGCGGTGCTTGCTGAATTTTCAGACCAGGATTTAAAGGATACGGTTGCTGAAACTGTCGCTTTGTTCAGATTGGGGTATAACATAGAAAAGGTTGCCCAACAGCGGAAGTTAAAAGAGGAAACGATATACACGCATTTATCTCAAGCCATAGAAGAGGGTTGTGTTTTATTGGATGATGTTATTGATTTAGATAAACAGGAAATCACCCAAATCGAGGATGCGATTATTCAGTTACCAGATGATCAAAAAAATGCGCTTAAACCATTGTTTGAACAATTTGATCAAGCGTATAGCTACAGCGTGCTACGTTGTGTGAGAGCAAGTTTTCAGCATAAAACTGAGTGATGATTTAGGTTGATGAAAAAACAGGTCTATGAACAAATTGGTACAG
>JBJPGG010000099.1:0-27623 GCA_048595505.1 Methylococcaceae bacterium | reverse complement strand
TAATGGTGGTCTGTCCCTGTTTTCCCTGTGTGATTTTCAAATGTACTGTTTTTTCTGGAAAGCTGTAATGATATTTAATCGTTTTAAATAAAGACTCTGAATAAGGGTTATCATTGCTGACACGAGGTCTACTGTATGAGGATGCGATCTCTAAATCAATCATTTTTGCCCTTAATGTTGCACCTTTCATCGGGCTGCCATTATCCGAATGAATCACCAACTGATTTTTATCTATCTTCTCTCTGTAGGCAATATCTTCTATCAAATCAGCTGCATGTGATTGTCCTGATAAATAAGTGTATAAATTGACATGATAGATAAAATAATGTAGGTTAATAATAAAATAAAATAAAATAAAATAAAATAAAATAAAATAAAATAAAATAAAAACGAAAAGCTAAGCTTAATGTAAGTTAAGTGCAGAAAGTCACGGGTCCATAAAGATGGAAAGCCGAACTACCGAAAATGGCCGATTCAAGGTCAAGTTAGTGTGGTAGGTTGGGTTTTTTTGTGTATTTTCAAACAACACTCGAACCATACAATTGTAACTATCATTTGAGGTTTGAGACTATGGTGTTCATTTACAGGCATATTTCATTGCTGTTTCTAGTGATTATTGTCATTATTGAGGCTGGATTAATTTCAAGGGTAGAAGCAGGCGTTCCTTTTCTTCCCTCTGAGACTTTATGGGTTCAGGTAGGTATTGGATCAGACGATGCCGAGGAGAATGTACCTTCTGGTAGCATGTCATTAACCAGCACCGATTTGGAATTGATACAGGATGGAACGAAACAGCAAAAGGTGGGTCTTCGATTTCCATTGGAAATACCACCTGGAGCGACCATTAAATCGGCAACCCTTCAATTCACGGCAGACGAAATTAGCACAGAACCGACTACTCTGTCAGTGTACGGAGAAGCCACATCCAATGCGTTGACATTCAGTAATGCAAGATTCGATATTTCGAATCGAACACTAACAGCAGCAAACGTGACGTGGACGCCATCATCGTGGACCATAAAGAATGAAGCTGGTCCAGATCAACAGACCCCAGATCTTTCCGTGATCGTACAGGAGGTTGTGGACCAAGGCGGCTGGGTACAGGGAAATTATATTGCCTTTATTATTTCTGGTAATGGCAAGCGAGAAGCAGAGTCTTTCAATGGTACTGCGGCACCGGTACTGCACGTGGAATATTCAACACTACCGCCTGACCCAATGGCACCGGTTGCAGAAGATGATGATACATTTGCGGCACCTGGGTACACAATCGGTGTTGATCAGCAACTGACAGTGCTGAATGGCGCAGATGATATCGTCGAGCGCAATGATAGAGTTGGCTTTCCGGCGGCTGTAGTGACTACATTCGGCCCCGTTACTGGTTTAGAAAACAATGCAAGTACCTTGGGGGTCAGTGCCCAAGGAGGCGATGTTGTAGTACGGCCTGATGGTGGTTTTACTTACACACCCGCTACAAGCTTTATGGGTGTAGACAGCTTTAGCTATAATCTGATGAACTCAGAGGGTTCAGATAGCGCTATTGTATATATTAGCGTAGAAGAGGTTGTGAACCTGACTCCCTTATGGATTTCAGTGATAAGGGGATCAGATGATGCTGAAGAGAATACACCCAGTGGTAGAATGTCACTGACTAGCACCGATTTAGAATTGACTCAGGATGGAACGAAACAGCAAAAAATAGGTATTCGTTTTCAAGGGGTAGATATTCCACTCGATGCAACCATTGTAAATGCATATATTCAATTCACATCTGACGAACTGAGTACAGATCCGACCCAACTGATAGTGCGTGGAGAAGCTAATCCAAATGCATCGACATTCACCAGCACACCTCTGGATATTTCAAATCGTCCGTTAACAGTAGCTCAAGTATCTTGGGAACCTGCACCGTGGACCACTATTGAACAAAGTAGTGATATTCAGGCCACGCCAAACCTGTCTGCAATTGTACAGGAGGTTAAAGACCAAGCCGGTTGGGCGCAGGGGAATTCCATTGTCTTCATTATTTCTGGTGACGGCAAGCGAATAGCAGAATCCTATAATGGCACTGCAGCCCCCATGTTGCACTTGACATATTCAACAGAACCGTCTGCCAATGAGGCACCCACTGCAGTAGATGATGGTGTGTCTGAGTCACCCGCATACACAATAGGTATAAATCAGCAGTTGATAATGCCTAGTGGCCCTGAGGACATCGTCGAACGTAATGACACCGTGGGTTTTCCTGTGGCTGTAGTGTCTACATTCGGACCTGTTATCGGCCTAGAAACCAATGCAGGTACTTTGGGTACAAGTGCTGCAGGAGGCGCTCTCAATGTAGCGGCAGATGGTAGTTTTATTTACACGCCAGCTCCAGGCTATTTGGGTCCTGACAGCTTTAGCTATGCGCTGACGAACTCAGAAGGCTCAGAGACCGCTACGGTACATATTGAAGTATTAAACATAGGAGTAGAAAATACCTTATGGATCCCAGTGGCTATTGGATCTGACGATGCCGAGGAGGATGTCATCGGCGGGGGCATGGATTTGACTAGTAGCGATTTGGAAATGATTCTGGATAGATCGTCAATGCAATTAGTAGGTGTACGCTTTCAAGGAATTGATGTTCCATCTGGAGCGGTAATTGAATCGGCAACTATTCAATACACTGTAGATGAAAATACCACAGAACCGGCCCAGCTGACAGTGCATGGAGAAGCCAGCTTAGATGCGCTGACATTCACTCGCACAAAATTTGATATTTCAACTCGACCGCTAACGGCTGCATTAGTCGAGTGGACGCCGCCAGCGTGGCCTACCAGAGGCGCATCTGCTCAGGATCAAGAGACTCCTGACCTTTCTGAAATCGTACAGGAGATTGTGGACCAACCCGGCTGGGCGGAAGGAAACTCCATGGTCTTTATTACTTCGGGCAGTGGTAACCGGGTAGCAGAATCCTTTAATGGAACAGCGGCTCCTGAATTGCATTTGGTTTACTCGCTTGCCCCACCAACTTCAACAGTCAAACTCAACGACACCGGCATCACTACCTGTTCTGATGCCACCAACAACGGTTTGCCTTGCCCAGTCGCTGGTTTCCCTGGCCAAGATGGGGAGTATGGCCGCGATGTCACCCACAATGATGATAGTGACGGCCATGCCGGATTCAGCTATACCAAACTGGACGGCGACGGAAATCCGCTACCCGCCAGTGCGACCGCATGGGATTGTGTCAAAGACAATGTTACTGGCTTGATTTGGGAAGTAAAAACTGATGATGGCGGTCTGCGCGATAAAGACAACAGATATACTTGGTATGAACCAGATAACAGCAAAAACGGTGGTTTCGCTGGCATACAAAATGGCGGCAGTTGCACTGGCTCAAATTGCGATACCCAAAGTTACGTCCAGGCTGTAAATGCTCTAGGCCTATGCGGTATGAGCGAATGGCGCATGCCAAATAGAAACGAATTAGTATCAATTGTGAATAATGCGAGGTATGACCCTGCTATTGATACGAATTATTTTTCAAATGGTTTGGCTTCGTATTTTTGGTCTTCGTCGCCGAATGTTTTCCCTTGGGGCGCGTGGGGGGTGGATTTTGAAGTTGGCTATGTTAGCGACGGCAATAAGACCGGCAACGGCTTCTACGTTCGTTTGGTGCGCGGCGGATAGTGATTTTTGTTTTTTGTTAATAAGTGAGAATTATGGCAGCCATGAAAGCCATGCCCTTGTGGCGGGATAGTCAGCAGTTGCTACTGCTGATTGAGTAAGCGGTGTGACACTTCTCGCGTTATCACATACACCTTTGTGACGGAGTTGCGCCAACAAGCTATGTCCATTAGCCGGTTACTGGTACGTGCTTATAATAATAAAGAACAACGTTTACCTTATGTGATTAAACTTAACGAAGCCGTTGATGATTTAATAAGCCAAATACAATTGGCGAAAGAGTTATCAGCTTTTAGCCATTTTAAGGCGTTTGACACCATTACTCGGCTTGCCGTAGCAGTGGGCAAACAGAGCGAAAGGTGGCGGCAGCGCTTGCACAAGCCTACGGCCTGAACTAGCGCGTGCTGGGTGTGTCGATTCACTTTGCGCCGATAACACCTTTAAGGCATAAGTGCTACTTGCGCTTGTTACCATTTATACTATGGGCGCCGGTAAGAAGTTTGTCGGCTAATGCTTCGAATGTTTGATCTTCGTCGCCGAATGCTAATAATTCGAATAACGCGGAACGTGAATTGCAACAATGGCAATGTTAACAACAACTATGTTTGTTTGGTGCGCGGCGGAGAGTGAAACCGCAGATGCGTTCAGCTTTGTTGCGCTGTGGCAGGCCTATTTGTCTTGCCGTCGGCGTAAAGCAGGCACAACGCTATGCCCTGCGCCTGTTGGATCATATCGAAAACACTGCACAGGCTTTGCAAGATCGCAGCTATAAACTTGCCCGCTTACTTTGTTTTGTCGGCCGTCACCCGAAAGCACGGGAAATCCATGCTGTCGATTTTTCCGATCGGGCGGCGCTTTCCCTGGCTGGGGCAACTGTTTTATCGACAAGCGTTCCAGTTTACCCCACGTTGGCAACCCACCTTGATCTCTTCTTTTCGTAGTCAATGGCGTTATTTTGCTTGGCAATGGCCTGGTCATCTGGTTTTAATACAACTAGGTGGTCGTTTTTATGCATTTAATCAAGGTGGGCTACAGCTAGGCTACCGCCTAGATAACCCATCTCGAACTGGTTTTGATGCCAGTGCCAGCGTGCTGTTTCAAGACCTTCATCAACGCCTGCTGCCATGCCTGCGTAAGCAATATATCGCCTATTGTTTGATTTTGGAAGAGGGTTATTTAAAAGGGGGCTGAAACGGCGGCTGTTATACGAATTATTCGATCCCCCCATTTTTTTAAGCAATTAAATAAGAGGATTCTCTATGTCAATCAAACAATGTTTTGTTTTAATCTTCACGCTAGTCACGACCGATATTATGGCGGGACAAACTTGCAAGAATACGATCCCAAAAACGACGCCTGATAATGCCTTTACACTCCACAACAACGGCACCGTTACTCACAACAAAACCGGCTTAATGTGGATGCGATGCGAGTTAGGCCAAACTTGGGACGGCACCACGTGTAATGGCTCTTCACAAGCCTATCAATGGACAGCCGCGCTACAAGTGGCTGAGACATACACCTTTGCTGGTTACAGCAACTGGCGACTGCCCAATAAAAACGAATTAGATAGCATTGTTGAAGAAGCTTGTAATGCACCTGCTATAAATACTTTGGTATTCCCTGTAATTCTACTCTCATTTTCTTCGTATACTTGGTCTTCGTCGCCGTATGCTGACCATTCGTATGATGCGTGGGCAGTGGATTTCTACGATGGCTTTATTGAATACCGCCAAAAGACCAACGGCAACTTCGTTCGTTTGGTGCGCGGCGGACAGTGATTTTTTGTTTTTTGCTGTATGGTGGGAATTTTGTAAGGCGAAAGCAGGGATGCACATCGCTGGGAGTCGGAAGAGTGTTGACACATCAGAGTTGTATGCACGCAGCGCCGGGAAATGGGGTCGCCCGTATTGCAAGTATAAATTAGGGGTCTACTAATGAAGTAAGCGATCAATTCTCCACGTAATTCCCACTCTCCAACAATTGCCGCTGGTTTCTTATTTAAGCTTATCTTTTAACATTTTATTTACTTCACCAGGGTTGGCTTTACCCTGAGTCGCCTTCATTGCCTGTCCAACAAAAAAGCCAAAAACCTTATCTTTTCCGCTTAAATATTGCTCAACTTGTTTAGGGTTGTCAGCAATGATTTTATTAATAATGGCTTCAATTGCCCCACTATCAGTAATTTGTTTTAAGCCTTGCTGTTCAATAATTTCATCAGCTGTTGCTGTGGAATTATGGGGTCGGGTCTTTGATTTATGATTACCAGCCTGTTAAAATTGTTTTCTACAATAATAACAGACTATGGAGTTATAAAAAACCAAAGATCAAAGACCTGACCCTGAAGTTTCTGAAGTTTGAACGAAAAACTTTGATAAGCCAGGTGGCTTTGATCAAGCTAATGATGACTTTGATGATTTAAACCCTGATAATATCAGAGATATAACCGATAGTAAGGGTGGTAGAGGACGTACTGGTGTACTACCTGATGGAAGAAATATAAATGTTAGACCCAATAGCTCAGATGGTCGACCAACTATTGAAATTCAAAGTGACAAGAACAAAATTAAAGTCAGGTACTATTAAATCGCTATGACAACAAATGAAGAATATGGCAGATGGGTTCCTTTGGAAAATATCCCACTAAGATTGGTTTGTGAATCCATTCATGATGGTGATAAGGGGCTCAGTATGGTTTTTAGAGAACAAGCTGATCTTGGAAAAATAAGTAAAAATCAAAATACAAGGTCTATAAGGATCATATTTGATCCCGCAATAGCATATCGAAATATTGATGAAAGTTATCGTGTCAGGACTTTTGATACTCACCAAGACCGAATTGGTTCATTATTTGTAGTAAAAAACTCTGAATGGGTGTCTTGGTTACATGAAGAAAGTTATGGTATGTATGTAGATAATAAGATTATTCACTATGCCATTTTTACTTTAAATGATTGTATTGATATTCTAGCTGAGTTTGAACCAACCGTAGAATGGATTAACCCGTATGGTGCAATAGCAAAAGCGTATTTTACCATTACTCTCTAACCAATAATCACGGTCAGATTTTGTTTTAATTGCTGAATATCAACTTGCTTAAGTTGCCCTAACGTTTTCCTAATCAATCTTTTTTCTGCGGTAAAAATAACAGGCTTGATAACAGAAGGTTTAAGCAATCCAGCGGCTTTCCATTCGTCAATGATCACTTCACCCAATAATTTTTGGGTTTTAACCTGACTGGTTACTGCCATCAAAATAATATCGGGTTTAGCTTCTTGGTAAGCTTTAGAGCTGATCACTACAGCAGGTCGTCGTTTGCTACCGGTTTGATCAGTGAAAGGAAAGGCAATTAAAACAATTGCCCCAATCTCAAAGTTGGTCATATTCCGCATCCTCGGTATTATTCCAAAGATTAGATAATAAGGGCTCTGTTAGCTTCATAGCGTTGCGAGTCAATTGTGAACTCTCATCACGTTGTTTTAAAAAATCAATAAAATCTTCCACTTCCGTAATACGTTCTTGAGAAAGTGTTTGTAACTTATGAGCCACTTGTTCAATTTGTTGAATAGGTACAGACATAATAATCTCTCTATTTATGAGGCAGTAGACCAGCGTTTGCTCTGGTGTTGAATAATAAGACCTTGTAAAACTTTTCTCACTACTGCTTTTTCTTCAGTATTAAATTGACTAATAGCTTCAAACTCCAACTTGAGTTCATCATCTGCTCCTCGTTCATCTTTGTCAAAAACTAGCAAATCTGCGCTAACAGATAAAGCAATAGCCAGTCGCTTTAGTACATCCAACGTAGGTTGAATAGAGCCCTTTTCATAGCGTTGTATTTGCGTGATAAAAATTCGGGGGTCAGTTCTAACATTACCACATTATTAGGATTCATATTTCTTCACTGCCCGACTCACCGTCATATAGTGCACTTTAAAATACCCGCCGATTTCCGCCATTGTATACGCTCCGGATAAATGAGCTCTTGCCATCGCCTCATTACGCTGGGAATATCTTACCTGATAACCTGATAACCTGAAAGCGTTAAAGCAATCGACCTTTTATGCGCTTTGGATAATTCGCGTAATTTTTCTGGTTTTTCTACAGTCTGTCGATGCTTATCAACAAACACCTCACTACCTAGAAACATCTATCTGACATTTAGTTTTTTCTTTGGGATCAGGCAATCCTTTTCCTTGCATAACAAACTGCTGATAAACTGCAATGGCTATTGTTCTGTTTTGCCCAAATTGACTCAAGGTCCAGTCAGCATCAAGCCAGACAATTTTTGGCTCTGCATTAAGCATGGCATTATAACTACTCCAACGCCAACCTTCTGGGTTTTCACCACTCCTGCACGCACAGGGTTTAAGACAACGTAACGTGTTTAAGCTTATCTTTTAACATTTTATTTACTTCACCGGGATTGGCTTTACCCTGAGTAGCTTTCATTGCCTGTCCAACAAAAAAGCCAAAAACCTTATCTTTTCCGCTTAAATATTGCTCAACTTGTTTAGGGTTGTCAGCAATGATTTTATTAATAATGGCTTCAATTGCTCCACTATCAGTAATTTGTTTTAAGCCTTGCTGTTCAATAATTTCATCAGCTGTTGCTGTAGATTCCCATAAAGCATCAAAGACTTGTTTGGCAATTTTTCCAGAGATGGTGTTATCAGCTATGCGATTTAATAGTCCTGCTAAACGTTCACTGCTGATGGGGGTTTCGCTAATATCAAGGCCGGCTTTATTGATAGCTCCCAGGAAATTACCGCTGATCCAGTTTGTACAAAGTTTGGCTTCACATCCGGACTGTTTAACGACAGCTTCATAAAAATCGGCTAACTGGCGTGATGAAGTTAAGATTGTTGCTGATTCGTCATCCTGTCCATATTGCTCTTTAAAGCGAAGCTTTTTCTCGGTTGGTAATTCAGGCAGATCTGCTTTAACTAGTTCACGTAACTCATTTGTAACTTCAACGGGTAACAAGTCGGGATCAGGGAAGTAGCGGTAATCATTTGCTTCTTCTTTACTGCGCATGGAGCGAGTTTCATTTTTATCTGAATCATATAGGCGGGTTTCTTGTACTACCGTGCCACCGGATTCAATTACATCTTTTTGTCTCTCAACTTCAATATTAATCGCTTTTTCAACAAACTTGAATGAATTGATATTTTTTAGTTCAGCCCTGGTGCCATATTCTTTTTGACCTTTGGGGCGTATAGAGACGTTGGCATCACACCGGAAAGAACCTTCCTGCATGTTGCCATCACAAATTTCCAGGTAACGTACCAGCTCATGGATTTTACGCATGTAAGCAACGGCTTCTTTGGCAGAACGCATATCCGGTTCTGACACAATTTCCAGTAACGGGGTACCTGCACGATTTAGATCGATTCCAGTCAGCCCATGAAAATCCTCATGTAACGATTTACCCGCGTCTTCCTCTAAGTGCGCGCGAGTGACGCCAATGCGTTTGGTTTTGCCATCCACTTCAATATCCAGATGGCCAATACCGACTATGGGTAATTCCATTTGGCTGATCTGATAGCCTTTAGGTAGGTCGGGATAAAAATAGTTTTTTCTGGCAAATACCGAGTATGGTGCTATTTCGGCACCAATAGCCATACCAAATTTAACTGCCATACGCACGGCTTCCTGGTTTAAAACAGGTAATACCCCAGGCATTCCCAAGTCTACAGCGCAAGCTTGAGTGTTGGGTTCTGCGCCATAGGCGGTTGAGGCGGCAGAAAATATTTTAGATTTTGTGGCCATCTGGGCGTGAATCTCCAGACCAATGACTGTTTCCCATTCCATCATATTCTCCTTACTCGAAACCTTTGGGTGTTTGTTGATGCCAGTTTGTAACTTGCTGATATTGGTGAGCAATGTTTAACAACTGGTCTTCTTTGAAATAATTGCCGATAACGTGTAAACCCACTGGTTTATTCTCTACAAAACCAGCAGGAACAGACATTGCGGGTAAACCTGCCAAGTTGATGGCTATGGTATAAATATCAGCAAGATACATTTCGATAGGATCGTTGGTTTTTTCGCCGACTCCAAATGCAGTTGAAGGTGAAACTGGCCCCATTAAAACATCAACATCGGATAACGCCTTTTTGAAATCTTCCGAGATTAAGCGACGTACTTTTTGAGCCTTAATATAGTACGCATCGTAATAGCCGGCTGATAAGGCGTATGTACCCATTAAAATACGGCGTTTGACTTCCGCACCAAATGCCTCTCCGCGTGAGCGGATGTATAAATCATTAAGGTCGGCAGGGCTGTCACAGCGGTAGCCAAAACGCACGCCATCATATCGAGATAGATTGGCCGAGCATTCAGCTGATGCGATGACATAGTAAGCTGGGATTGCCAGTTTCATATTGGGCAGGGATACTTCTTTTACTTCGGCGCCCAATTTTCGATATTCATTAATGGCTGTTTCAATAACTGTTGCAATGTCGTTATTTAAATTGGCACTAAAGAATTCTTTAGGTAAGCCTATTTTTAAACCTTTAAGGCTGTTGTTTAATCCGGCTGAATAGTCGGGAACGGCTTGGTCAACACTGGTTGAATCTTTAGTATCAAAGCCTGACATTGTTTGCAATAAAATAGCGGCATCTTCTGCCGAGCGGGCCATTGGGCCACCTTGGTCAAGACTGGAAGCAAATGCAATCATGCCATAGCGCGACACTCGGCCATAAGTGGGTTTTAAACCAGTAATTCCACACAATGAAGCCGGTTGGCGTATTGACCCTCCGGTATCAGTGCCTGTAACGGCGGAAGCTAATCGTGCGGCAACTGCAGCAGCAGAACCTCCTGATGAGCCACCAGGAACAGTACTTGTATCCCAAGGGTTTTTAACTGCGCCATAAAAACTGGTTTCATTGGATGAGCCCATAGCGAATTCATCCATATTTAATTTTCCTAACATGACAGCGCCGGACGCATTAAATTTTTCAATAACGGTGGCATTATAAGGCGCGGTAAAGTTATCCAGCATTTTTGAACCACAGCTTGTTTTAATGCCTTGGGTGCAAAAAATATCCTTCTGAGCAATGGGTATACCCGTTAACAGGCTGGCATTCCCTGATGCAAATTGTTTGTCTGCATCGTTAGCATTGTTTAGTGCTTGTTCTTCAGTGACAGTGATAAAGCAGTTTAGGTCTTTGTGGCTTTTGATACGTTCCAAATAGGCTTGGGTTAACTCTACGCTGGAATATTTTCCTGCTCGTAAGTCTTTTGCCTGTTCTGTAATCGTTTTGTTGTGCATAGTGATTGTTAATCGATAACTTTGGGTACTAGATAGAGTCCTGCTTCTATTTGAGGGGCAATGGACTGAAAATTTTCGCGTTGATTGTTTTCTAATGCTTCATCGCTGCGAAGTCGTTGCATTTGATCCATAGGGTGGGCCATAGCTTCCACATTAGAGGTATCTGCATCACCCATTTGAGTCATTAAATCCAGCATATTGGATAAATCACTGGCGTATGCATTGATATCTTGTTCATTAATTCCCAGTCGGGCCAAATAGGCGATTTTTTTTACTTCATCAGTCGTTAACGACATTTTTAACTCCGTATGTTACTGAATAATAGTGTTTCCAAGGTGTTTAACTGCTCGTTGATGTACACTATTACTATCTTAATCTACAATATGATACTTTATATCTTGATCAAATACCTGTTTGATTGTTAAAGTAGTAAGATTTTCTATCGCTAAGGATAATGTAAAGATGTTCAAAAGAATTCGCGGACTTTTTTCTAATGATTTGTCTATTGATTTAGGTACCGCTAATACCTTGATTTATATTCCTGGGCAGGGGATTGTATTAAATGAGCCTTCCGTCGTGGCAATTAAGGAAGATAGAATTCGAGGAGCTAAAACTATTGCTGCGGTAGGGACTGAAGCAAAAATGATGTTGGGGCGTACGCCAGGGAATATTACTGCTATTCGACCCTTAAAAGATGGTGTGATTGCTGATTTTGCAGTAACTGAGCGGATGTTACGTTATTTTATAGAAAAAGTGCATGAAACAAAATTGTTACGTCCAAGTCCTCGTATTTTAATTTGTGTGCCTTGTGGCTCTACCCAGGTTGAACGACGCGCTATTCGTGAGTCCGCAGCAATGGCTGGCGCTAGAGAAGTCTATTTAATTGAAGAGCCTATGTCAGCAGCTGTAGGTGCAGGTTTGCCAGTGGATCAAGCGCATGGTTCTATGGTGTTGGATATTGGTGGTGGTACCTCTGAAGTCGCTGTTATTTCATTGAACGGTATTGTCTATTCAGCCTCAGTAAGAGTAGGTGGAGACCGTTTTGACGAGGCGATAATCAATTATGTGCGTAGAAATTATGGTACTTTAATTGGCGAAGCTACGGCGGAAAAAATAAAACATGAAATTGGTACTGCATATCCGGGTAGTGAAGTGAGAGAAATTAACATCACTGGACGTAACCTGGCTGAAGGTGTGCCGCGAAGCTTCTCCTTAAATAGCAATGAGATTCTAGAAGCCTTGCAGGAACCACTGTCAGGTATTGTGGGTTCAGTTAAAGTTGCATTAGAGCAAACCCCTCCAGAGTTAGGTGCTGATGTTGCCAAAAAAGGTATTGTGTTAACGGGAGGCGGAGCCTTGTTAACAGATATCGATCGTCTAATTTCAGAAGAAACAGGATTACCTGTTTATATAGCAGATGACCCGCTGACTTGTGTTGCTAGAGGTGGCGGCATAGTGCTGGAAATGTTGGATGAAAAAGGAATTTCCAGTTATTCTTTGGAATAAGTGTTGTTAAAATAGGAATGGGTGGCTGGGCTTGTGCCTGGCCTTTTTTGTTTTAGATATATTGTTTTTTTGTATATACTCTTAACGCTCAAGACTACCTTACCTAAGCACATAGATTGTTATAATAGGCGTTGTTTATTGCCATGGATGGCTTTTAGTAAAGTAATGCAGGAGCGTTGCTGATTAAAGCATTGAATATATGGTTATTCCTGCTGCTTTGCGTCTAGCCTAGCATAACATCTACGCTCATAAATGAGGTGATCTTAAAGGTAAAAAATATACTAAACTTGAAAGAGTGTAAAAAATGTTAACTGAGGGTTTGTTATAAAACTTTTATTCGCTTCAGGTCCTTCTCTTAATACCCGATTGTTAATTGTGGTACTGATATCTGTTGTTTTGCTTGCTGTCGATCATCGTAGTTCGAGGCTGGATAAAACGCGCTCGGTATTATCTGTATTGGTGTATCCCATTCAGTTATTGGTGAGCTTTCCCGTGGAGCTGGCAGAAGAAACTTATCAAACAGTGGTGTCGTATACTGAATTAAAAAAAGAGAATGCGCGCCTAAAAGAAAAACAACTAGTTGATAGTATTAAGTTGTTGAAGTTTGCAGCTTTGGAAAATGAAAATATTCGTTTGCGCGGGTTATTGGAAAATTCATTTAAACTAGGTGAACAGGTTTTAGTTGCAGAATTGCTTTCTGTTAACTTAGTACCTTTTGAGCATGTGGTGGTGGTTAATAAAGGTTCTCGGTTTGGCGTCTATCCTAAACAACCGGTTTTAGATGCAAATGGTATCGTGGGACAAGTTATTCGTTCTTTACCGTTGAGTTCTGAAATTATGTTAATTACTGACCCTAACCATGCTATTCCTGTTCAGGTTAATCGAAATGGTTTAAGAACGATTGCAATAGGTAGTGGTCAGCTTGACCGATTGGTTTTGCCATATCTGCCTAATAATGCAGATATTGTACCGGGTGATTTATTGGTGACGTCGGGTTTGGGGGGAACTTTTCCTCAAGGTTATCCCGTGGCTGTGGTTGATAATCTGATAGTTCAACCGAATAAATCATTTGCAAAAATAGTTGCTACCCCTAAAGCGCAGTTGGATAGAAGTCGTGAATTATTGATTGTATGGACTGATCCGACCCCTGTACCGTTTACCATTTTACCAGAACCAGAACCAAACACTGAAAATGCGGATCAATAATCAAAATATTATGCCTGGGTATTTTGTAACGCTTATGTTGGCAATGTGTCTAAAAATAATACCACTACCGCATATTTTAATTAGCATTAACCCCGACTGGGTATTACTGGCTTTGATCTATTGGACTCTGGAAACACCCGAAAAAGTAGGTGTATTTAATGCAATGGTTGTCGGTATATTAGTGGATGTATTGACAGGGCGATTGCTGGGTCAACATGCTTTGATTTATGTATTAATCAGTTTTACCTGTTTAAAATTGCATAAAAGATTAAGGCATTACCCCTTGCCACAGAAGTCTTTATTCATTTTTGTCTGTTTGTTATTTTCTCAGATGCTGGTGTTTTGGATAGAGAATATACAAACACCCACTGAATTTACCTGGTTAGTTTGGTTATCTGTATTAACAGGGACTTTATTCTGGCCATTGGTTTATTCCTGTATCTGTTTTGTCGATATTTTAGATGCACGTAGGCAAAAATGATTAGAAATTATGGGATTAAAGATCCATTAGCTGAAAATCGTATTTTTCTTGGACGTGTGGTTGCTGTTTTTATTTTAGTTATATTTTTGACCATTGGGTTGATCGTTCGGCTGGTGTTTTTGCAGATTGCCGGACATGAGCATTATTCAACCATGGCAAAATCAAATCGAATAAAGATTGTTCCATCATCACCAACACGAGGCATTATTTATGATCGTCGTGGGCGGGTGTTAGCAGAAAACATTCCTTCTTATAGTTTAGAGTTAATTCCTGAACAGATTGATGATCTAGATGCGACGCTGCAAAAATTACAGCAATTATTGGACATTCCTGATGAAAAGATTGAGCAATTTCTGAAACAGAAAAAAAGGCAAAAAAGTTTTTCCAGTATCCCGTTATTATTACGTTTAAGTGATGAAGAAGTGGCTAAGTTCGCAGTAGTCAGGCCTTACTACCCAGGGGTTGATGTGCATGCCCGATTAGTGCGACATTATCCTTATGACATGTTGACAGCACATGTGGTGGGGTATGTAGGACGAATTAATGAAAAAGAGTTGAAAAGTTTACCTGTTTCTGAATACAGAGGAACACATCATGTCGGTAAAATTGGGATTGAGAAAGCTTATGAATCTGAATTGCATGGGAAAACAGGGTATTCAGAAATAGAAACTAATGCGCAAGGAAGAGCGGTCAAACTGGTTGCTGCAAATGACCCGGTTCCCGGGGAAGATTTATATTTAACTCTGGATATAGATTTGCAGAAAACTGCCTATGAGTCTTTAGACGGATATAATGGAGCCGTTGTTGCATTGGAAGTTAAAACCGGGGATGTTCTAGTGTTTACCAGTCGCCCCGGATTTGACCCCAACCCTTTTGTCTATGGTATTAGTCGTAAAGCTTATAAGTTATTACAGACATCCGATCATCAACCAATGTTTAACCGAGCCCTGCGAGGACAATACCCGCCTGGTTCGACCATTAAACCTTTTATGGGCTTGGCAGCTCTGGAGTATAAAGTAACAGATTTTCAGCATAAATTGTATTGCCCTGGATTTTATCAATTACCAAAAGTAAAACACAAATACCGGGACTGGAAAAGGTGGGGGCATGGCATGGTTGATTTAGATCAGGCTATTACTCAGTCTTGTGACGTATATTTTTATGATTTAGCGCGTACTTTGGGTATCGATAGAATGCATGAATTTTTGCAAAAATTTGGCTTTGGAGAAAAAACAGGGATAGACTTGATTGGCGAAAAAGCTGGATTATTACCTTCCAGGGAATGGAAAAAAAAGATGCGTAGTCAACCCTGGTACCCTGGTGAGACTTTAATTGCCGGCATAGGACAGGGGTTTATGCAAGTGACCCCTTTACAATTGGCCAGAGCTACGGCAACATTGGCTAATCATGGTAAAGTAGTGATGCCTCACTTGGTTCAGAGAGTGGATACCCCAGATTCTCCAACGCTTGACTCTGCACCACAGGTTACACAGATTGATTTGAAGGCAAAGAATATTGAGGATATTGTGTCTGCAATGATTAATGTAGTTCACGGTAGGCGCGGTACGGCAAGAACACTGAAGGAAGGAATTAATTATCAAATAGCGGGTAAAACCGGGACGGCACAAGTTTTTACTGTGAAACAGGAAGAAAAATATAATGAAGCAGAAATTGCTTTTAAGTTAAGGGATCATGCTTTATTTGTAACTTTTGCACCGGCGTACGACCCACAAATAGCCATAGCTGTTATTGTAGAAAATGGTGGGCATGGAGGGTCAGTGGCGGCGCCTATTGCAGGCAAGATCATGAAACAATATTTGATGAGTCCTGAGGAGGTTGCTGTTGCAAACTGAAACCAGAAGTGAACAGTTCCATCCTTCTTCTTTTATAGGGAATTTGCTGAGATCACTACACATAGATATTCCTCTTTTTATTGGTTTGTTTTTAGTCTGTGCGTTGAGTTTTCTTATTTTGTATAGTGCAGGGGGGCAGGATATAAATGTCCTTATTAGACAAGGTACAAGGATAGGCGTTGCTTTTGTATTGATGATTGTTTTAGCCCATATCAATCCACAACAATTTCATCGACACTCTGCCATACTGTATATTTTAGGCGTATTATTACTTCTAGGCGTTTTGTTTTTCGGACAAATTGGTAAAGGTGCTCAGCGCTGGTTGGATTTGGGTTTTTTTCGTTTTCAACCATCAGAAATGATAAAAGTCACAACTCCCATGATGATTGCCTGGTATTTATCGGGCTATACCATACCACCCAAACCAAAGCAGCTTTTTATAGCGGCAGTTTTAATCATTATTCCAACACTATTAATTGCAAAACAACCTGATTTAGGTACCTCTCTATTAGTCGCAAGTTCAGGTGCTGCAGTCTTGTTTTTTGCTGGGTTATCCTGGCGGTTTTTATCGATATCTGTTGCCGTGTTAGCTTCTTTAACACCCGTTTTATGGCATTTTATGCATGCTTATCAAAAAGCAAGAGTGTTAACGCTATTAAATCCTGAAGCGGATCCTTTGGGTAAAGGCTACCACATTATTCAGTCTAAAATTGCTATTGGTTCTGGAGGCTTGCATGGTAAGGGCTGGTTAGGTAGTACACAGGCTAAGCTAGATTTTTTACCGGAAAGTTCGACTGATTTTATTTTTGCAGTTTATGCTGAAGAATTTGGATTATCGGGCTGTCTTGGCCTGTTGCTGTTATATTTATTAATTATCAGTCGCTGTTTATATATTGCAGTGCAAGCACAAGATACCTATAGTCGATTGTTGGCAGGCAGTTTAACCTTTACTTTTTTTGTTTATATTTTTGTAAATATTGGTATGGTGATTGGAATATTACCCGTTGTTGGAGTGCCATTGCCTCTAATCAGTTATGGTGGAACATCCATGGTGACGCTACTGTCTAGTTTCGGCATTCTCATGTCTATACACACTCACAGAAAATTTTTACCCACTTAGGACCCTTTGAAAATGAAAAAAATGATGAGCTGTTTGTTGATATGCTGTGGATTTATTATCAGCCTCAATACCTATGCAGCTATAGAAGAAACAGAGTTGTTTAATGGCTTTGTAAAAAACATGGTTGACAAGCATCAGTTTGAAGAAGAACAATTAAAGCAGTTGTTTCAATCTGTTGAAATTAAAGAAAACATCATTAAAACAATGAATAAACCAGCCGAAGGCTTGCCTTGGCATAAATATCGAAAAATATTTATGACCGATGCGCGCATCAAAGGTGGTGTACAATTTTGGCAGGAAAATGAAGAAACACTGGCTGCTGTAGAGGCTAAATATGAGGTGCCTGCGGAAATAATAATCGCTATTATTGGTGTTGAAACACGATATGGTGGTAATACTGGGCATCATCGGGTGATTGATGGACTCTCAACTCTAGCTTTTGGTTATCCAAAACGAAGTAAGTTTTTTCTTAGTGAACTGGAGAGTTTCTTGATACTTTGCCGCGAAGAAAAAATGAACCCTTTGGAACCAACGGGTTCTTATGCAGGAGCAATGGGGATTCCACAGTTTATGCCGAGTAGTTATAGGGCGTATGCTGCAGACTTTGAAAATGATGAAAAAAGAGATATATGGAATAACCCAGCTGATGCCATAGCCAGTGTTGCAAACTATTTTGTTCGGCATCATTGGCTTAAAGATGAGCCGATCACTTTTGCGGTAACCACAGAGGGAGAGGTTTATCAGCAGGCATTAACAAAAGGGCTTAAACCGGATATGAAGTGGGCAGATTTACAAGCATTGTCTGTAAAGTCTTCGCAGGCAGTAAACGCTGATGCAAAGGTTAAGTTGCTGGCTTTTCAACAGCCGGAAGGGCGTGATCTTTGGATAGGATTACAAAACTTTTATGTCATAACACGCTATAATCATAGTCCTTTATATGCCATGGTGGTGTATCAATTGAGTGATGCTATTTATAAAGAAAAACATATAAACAGCAGGCTATATACAATAGAAAATGAATAAAGTATTAGTTGTTTTAGTCGTTATTTTTAGCAGTGCTTGTACTACAGACCTCACTGTACAAGATAATGCGCCTAAACATATTCCAATTAATGTGATGGCTGTGCCTGATGCAATACCTAGGTATGAAAAACGGACTAGAGCAGGAAATCCATCTGTATACAAAGTATTAGGAAAGCAATATAGAGTACTAGCAGAGAGCAAGGGTTATCAGCAAAAAGGAATAGCTTCCTGGTATGGAACCAAGTTTCATGGCAGAAAAACTTCGAATGGTGAAGTGTATGATATGTATGCGATGACTGCAGCGCATAAAACCTTGCCTATACCTAGTTATGTGCGGGTGACTAATTTAAAAAATCAACAAACAGTCGTTGTTCGGGTAAATGATAGAGGCCCGTTTCACCAGAATAGAATTATTGATTTATCATATACTGCCGCGGTTAAGCTGGGTATACAAAAAACAGGTACTGGGTTTGTTGAAGTGACTGCATTAGAGCCCAAAGCGAATAAAATGCCAGAGCATAGAGTTTACCCGTCAGTACAGCGGAAGAAAGAAGCTGCATTTTATATACAAACAGGTGCTTTTAGTAGCCAAATTAATGCTTGGCAAATGCAAAAAAAGTTAATGGCTGGCCAGATAACAAACTCCACAATTAAGGTTGCTCAAAGGCAAGGTAATGAATTGTATAAAGTTCAGGTTGGACCTTTATATTCAGTAAATCAAGCCGACCTGGTAAATGAAAAGTTAGCTGATTTGGGCCTGCTTGAAACCCAATTAGTCATAGCAAAATAAAGCAACTATTACTAATGGTTGCTACAATATCCAATAATTTATAGAGTTACTTCGGTTTATATTAATGTTCCCAAAAATGCGTAATTATTTTATTTTGTTTTCAGCTTTATTTTTATTGTTAAATACAGCGAATGCAACCAACACAATCCTATTTCCTTCAGCGCCTAGTGTTGCAGCAAGTAGCTATATTCTGATCGACTTCAATAGCGGTAAGGTGTTAGCTGAAAAAAATGCTGACCAAAGAGTACCACCCGCAAGTCTGACTAAAATCATGACAGTTTATGTGATATTCAGGGAGCTAAAGAATGGCCATTTAACTTTGGATGAAAAAGTTACGATTAGTAAAAAAGCCTGGCAAACGCCTGGTTCAAGAATGTTTGTTGAAGTGAATAAACAAGTTTCAATTGAAAATTTATTACAAGGCGTTATTATTCAGTCTGGTAATGATGCCAGCGTGGCTTTGGCCGAGCATGTTGCTGGTGACGAATCAACTTTTGCAGCAATGATGAATCAGCATGCAGAGCGCTTAAGCATGCTGGATACCAAGTTCCAAAATAGTATGGGCCTCCCCAGCGATAATCACTACACAACAGCAAGAGACCTGGCTAAATTAACAACTGCTGTGATTGCTGAATTTCCTGAGTATTATCAGTGGGACTCAAAAAAAGAATTTACATTTAACAACATAACTCAGCCTAATCGAAACAAATTGTTGTGGCGCGATAAATCAGTCGATGGTGTAAAAACAGGATACACTGAAGCAGCAGGTTATTGCATGGTGACTTCGGCAAAACGTGAAGATATGCGATTGATTTCAGTGGTAATGGGAACAGCAAGTGCCAATGCAAGAGCCAATGAAAGTCAGAGTTTATTAAATTATGGCTTTCGTTTTTTTGAAACACATAAGCTATATACTGGTAATGAAGCATTAACTGAAACCAGAGTTTGGAAAGGTAATATTAAACAGTTGCCTATGGGAGTGGCTGAAGATTTGTATGTGACTATTCCTCGTCGGCATTACAATGACCTGAAAGCAGAAATCAACCTTGATAAAAAAATTATTGCTCCAGTTAAGTTAGGTGAAGAACTTGGAATTGTGAATGTTTCACTAGCGGGTGCAGTGGTTGCAAACAAACCCTTGTTAGCTTTAAAAGCCGTTAGCAAAGGCAGCTTGGTACAACGGTTGTATGATGAAGCAATGCTAATGCTGGAGTAGGCAATGGATGGTTTATTTGATAATACAGTGTATTTGAATGGCGAATATTTACCCTTGTCTGAGGCTAAAGTTTCTGTGCTTGATCGAGGCTTTCTTTTTGGAGATGGAGTCTATGAAGTGATTCCTTCCTATAAAGGACATTTGTTTAGGTTACAGGATCATTTGGATAGATTACAGTCCAGTATGAGTCGAATTAGACTTGAACTTGCTTATGATTTAGAACAATGGCTGAAAATACTAAGCCCTTTGCTGGACGAGACTAAGAATCAATATATTTATTTGCAAATTACTCGGGGAGTTGCTCCAACCAGGGATCATGCATTTCCTAAAGAGCCTATACCCACTGTTTTTGCTATGTGTTCAGAGGTTAAGCCTTTTGCCGGCGTAGAAAGCGGCGTTAAAGCTTTAACCATGGAAGATAGTCGCTGGGAAATGTGTAATGTTAAAGCGACAACCTTATTAGCCAATGTGTTGTTAAGACAGCAGGCTTTGGAGCATGGCTGTGCAGAAGCAATATTACATAAAAATGGCTATGTGACAGAAGGTGCTGCCAGTAATCTATTTGCAGTGATTGATGGTATTTTAATTACACCGGAAAAAACATCTGAAATTTTGCCAGGAATTACCCGACAAGTTATTTTGGAATTGGCTGAAAATTATGATTTTCAGGTTTGTGAAGAAATAATTTCTGTTGATGCTTTAAAAACAGCGAGTGAAATCTGGATTACCAGTTCCACTAGGGAAATAATTCCAGTGGTTGAGTTAGATTCAGAGGTTGTGGGTGATGGAAAGCCAGGCCCAGTGTTCCAAAAAATGAACCAATTGTTTCAGCAATATAAAAAATCTATATGAGTGAAGAAGAAACTTTGCTGGAGTTTCCCTGCCAGTTCCCTATTAAAGCAATGGGAAAGAATACAGCTGATTTTGATTCTGTTGTGCTGGGGATAGTTCGTCAGCATGTTGCTGATATAAAAGAGGGCGCAGTTAAAACCCGGCCTAGTAAAGGGGATAAATACTTGTCAGTGACAGTCACTATAGAGGCGACCAGTAAAAAACAATTGGATGCTATCTACCAAGGGTTAACGGATTGTCCCGATGTATTAATGGCCTTGTAAACTTTGTATAGTTTACCCATAGTTGGTGTCAGTGCCTGCTTGCTAGGACAGCGTGTACGATATGATGGACGCGATAAATATAGTTCTCTTATTGCCGAAGAGTTAAAAAAGCATTGCCAGTTGATAGCTGTATGTCCGGAAGTTGAAATTGGATTAGGTGTACCCAGGGCAAAAATACAGCTGACCCAGATAGGCTCCGAGTGTAAAGTGTTAACAATGGATGGATTGAACACTGATGTCACTGAAATACTTGCTGATTTTTCACTTCAGTTTATAAATCAATATGCTTTATCTGCATTGATACTACAGGATAAATCACCCAGTTGTGGGATAGGCAATACAAAAATATTTTCAGAATCAGGTGAGCAAATAGGCGTGGGTAGTGGCGTGTTTGCCAAAACAATAATGCAAATGTTGCCGGATTTGATTGTGGTTCAAGCAAGTCAATTAAATAATAAAGGCGATATTGAGCAGTTTGTAAACCAGCTGATAAATTAGGGGTAATTCAATGAAAAAAACAATTAAAATAGCATTTATCTTGCTGTTTTCTTCAACGGTTAATGCGGCTAGTGAACAGCAAATGATAATGGAAAGCAAACAAGCAATACATCATTTTTCTCAGCAATTAAAAAGTAAATTACAGCAAGGAATGTTATTAGGTGGTCCGGTTGCCGCTATACAGGTATGCAATACAGCAGCAGAAGAAATAGCTCAACAAGTTTCAGAACAATTTGGCTGGAAAATTGCCTGTACTTCACTTAAGGTTAGAAATGATGAAAATGCAGCAGGATTTAATATGGGTGATATTCGAGGTGCATTTACAATTACTCGCGAATTAAAAAAATGCAAACGGTGTTGCGAAGACTAGGTTTACAAGACTATGAAGCTGTCTGGCGAAATATGCAGACATTTACTCAGGATAGAGGTGCAGAAACAGCAGATGAAATATGGATAGTCGAACATCCTCCGGTTTATACCCTGGGGCTTAATGGAAAACGAGAGCACCTGCTTAACATAGCTGACATTCCTGTTGTTGAAACGGACCGGGGAGGGCAAGTAACTTATCATGGCCCAGGCCAGTTAGTGGTTTATTTGTTATTAGACATAGAACGCTTGAAATTAGGTGTGAGGACGATAGTTACCCTATTGGAACAAGCTATGGTAGATACATTGGCACAATACGGTGTTCAAGCGACAGTAAAACCAGAAGCACCCGGTGTTTATGTTAACGCACAGAAAATTGGCTCGGTAGGCCTAAGGGTTAAAAAAGGTTGTTGTTATCATGGGCTCAGTCTTAATAATGCTATGGACCTAAGTCCATTTAATCATATTAATACCTGTGGTTATTCTGAGTTAGAAGTTGCACAACTTACTGATTTTAATATTAATATATACACTTATGAACTTGCAGTTCCAGTCGTTCATCATATTTTACAAGCGATAAAGCAATGAGTCTAAATGCACCGTCAAGGACAACTCCCCAAACCCATCAGCGTAATGCCGAGAAACTGGCTAGGATTCCGATAAAAGTTGAGAAAACTGATACCGTCTTACGCAAGCCAGACTGGATACGGGTAAAAATATCATCAAATGATGAAATAACGCGTATAAAAAAATCCTTAAGGGAAAATAATCTGCATACCGTATGTGAAGAAGCAGCTTGTCCAAATTTGGCTGAATGTTTTAGTCATGGCACTGCAACTTTTATGATTATGGGTGATATCTGTACTCGTCGCTGTCCTTTTTGTGATGTGGCGCATGGTAAACCTAAAGCATTAGACCCGAATGAAGCGATAAACCTGGCCAAAACGATTAAGGCGATGTCACTTAAATATGTGGTCATTACTTCGGTAGACAGGGATGACCTAAGAGACGGCGGAGCTGGACATTTTGCAGAATGCATTAAAGCCATACGAGAACAGTCGCCAGAAACCAAAATTGAAGTGCTAGTCCCAGACTTTCGTGGCCGTATGGATAAAGCGGTAGATATCCTTAAGCAACAGCCTTGCGATGTCTTTAACCATAACCTGGAAACAGTGCCAAGACTGTATAAAGAAGCCAGACCCGGAGCAAATTATCAAGAGTCATTAAGCTTGTTAAAAAAATATAAACAGGCCTATCCTCAGGCGGTGACTAAATCAGGTCTTATGCTGGGGCTGGGAGAAAAAGAAGATGAAGTAACTTTAGTGATGAAAGATCTACGGGCTCATGGTTGTGGCATGTTGACGCTGGGCCAGTATTTACAGCCCAGTAAAGATCATTTAGCGGTAAAAGAATATATTACCCCAGAACAATTTGACCGCTATGCAGAGATAGCAAAATCTCTGGGGTTTGATAATGTAGCAAGCGCACCATTGGTTCGTTCTTCTTATCATGCTGATTTACAAGCGAAAGAATTAGCTTAGCTTAACTTAACTTGACTGTTGCTTAGCCAGCTCTCGTTCCTACGCTGTGCGTTGGAATGCATGGACGAACGCTCCAGCGTCAGGTGCTCTGGAGTGTCCAGGAATGGGTTACCACGCCCAACACAGTATCATTAAATTAAAGCCCTCCCTGCTCCAGCGGGAGAAAGCGTAAATTATTGGTCAGAGTGATGGTCTCCGGGGAAATTTATTCATGGATGGCTTGTCTCTCGTGACGCTGGAGCGTCACAAACTGCATTCCCACGCCAAGCATGGGAACGAGATCAATTCTGCCTAAAAATCCCGAATAGGCCATACATCGAAAAACTTTTCCTTATTACCTGTTCTAGTATCACCTTGAGCTAGGCGTATGTAGAATGAACTATAAGCACTGTTTTCTGTGGAGGTCCAGAAGTTAGCATTCAAACCCAGAAGCACACGTTGCTCATACATTAGCAATGCTTCATTTGCTGATGGCAAAAACCAGTCACTCACTTCATTGAACTGATATAGATCAGCAATTTCAGCCGCTATCCCAGGTTCGCTGCAAGCGGCTAAAATATCGGCAGTGTTTTGTGCGCCTGACCCAACTTTAGTCCCATTTGCACCTGTTATAATCGCGGGTGGGTTGGTTCTAGCAAAACATCCCCATACAGCTTGCCCCTGGTTTCCTGGTGCCACTTCTAGGCCATTTAATCCCTCATTGCTGGTATAAAATACAATGCCACCGCCCGGTCCGGTATCGCCTATAGCGTATGTAACTTCATCGACAATGGGTTCGTTTGAAAATGTTACGTGCAATACAGGGGGTGAAGTGCCATCAAAAGATTCTGCTTCTCGCATGCCGTTACCTGAAATAATAAAAGCAATTGAATTTCCCTGTACCCAGTTACCTTGATCTACAATCTCCTGTACGATTGTAGAAAGATCTGGCGTTTGTTGATTTGAACCGGCTTTACCTTTTAAGCTCCATGCGAGTGGTGTCCAGGGTATGCTTGTAGCCATCAGAGGTCGATTGGAAATGTCGGAATCTAAGTCAGCGAAGGTTAAGGCATGGGGTGTTGCTTCTGCTGACACTACCAGGTCTGTCTGAATCGAACTGGTTTCATCTGTGGTGAATTGAATCGTTGCGTTTAAAATGGTTGCTCCAGCCGGAATATTCAAAGGAAAGCGCAGACCCACTAATTGCAGTTTTAAGCCATCTTGAATTAACTCCAAATCGCTGCTAAACAGTGAAACATCACCATCACTGAGGTTTTCCTCGGCATCATCCGATTTGGTTTGTATTGGGATTGATAGGCTTTCGACCATTGGCTGAACATCTGAAATACCAACGATATAGGCTGTCCCACCACCATTCGATGTGACTAGCGTATTGCCAGAAATAGCAACAGATCCACTTGATTTCTTCAAAGCAGCCTGCTGAGTCCAGGTTGTAGCACTGCGGGTGAAGACAGAAGAGGGACTAACTATCAGCGTATCGGCAGAAATAGCAACAGATGCTCCAAACGATCTATAGGCGGTTTTAGAGGGCTTCAAATAAGCTTGCTGAGTCCAAGTTGTATCGCTGCGGGTGAAAACATAGGCAGCTCCAGAATTACGGCTAGAATTATCACTTTGATCACCATTCACCCCTGTGCTGTTGCTCTCTTCTCCTGGAGCTCCCACTACTAGCGTATCACCGGAAATGGAAAGAGAAAAACCAAAATAGTCACCAGCATCAGTATTAGATGCCTTCAAATAAGCCTGTTGAGTCCAGGTTGAACCGTTGCGAATGAAAACATAAGCTGCCCCGGCACCAAGTGCTGAATTGTCGCTCTGATCACTATTTACACCTGTGCTGGAACTACGTTCTTGGAAAGTTCCCACCACCAGCGTGTCACCGGAAATGGCTACAGATTCACCAAACTCATCCTCCTCGTCGGGATTGGAAGCCTTCAAATAGGCTTGTTGAGTCCAGGTTGTGCCACTACGGGTAAAGACATAGGCTGCTCCTGCATGAAATAAAGAACTATCATTCTGATCGCCATTTACTCCAGTGCTGTTGCTACTCTCCGCCCAAGAAGTTACTACCAGCGTGTCACCGGAAATAGCAACAGAATCACCAAATAAATGGCCATTATTAGACGCTTTTAAATAAGCCTGTTGAGTCCAAGTTCTACCATTGCGAGTGAAAACATAGGCAGCCCCAGAAACTCCTATTGAATTCTCATCGGGAGCTCCAACCACCAACGTATCACCTGAAATAGCAACAGACTCGCCAAACCGGTCCCTAGCATCGGTATTAGAGGCCTTCAAATAAGCTTGCTGAACCCAGCTTGAACCATTGTGAATAAAGACATAGGCGGCACCAGCCCGTTCTGCTGAATTATCGCTCTGATCGCCATTTACTCCTGTGCTGTTACTACTCTCTCCAGGGGCCCCCACTACCAGCGTATCACCAGAAATGGCAACAGAAGTGCCGAACTGATCCTTGTCATCAGTATTAGATGCCGTTAAATAAGCCTGCTGTTGAAAACTGGGGTCAATCGTCAACGGATAACGGGCTGTGCTATCATCGACCAGTAGGTTTAATGTTTTGTTTGCCAGTTTCATCTGAGCGGGTAGTTCCTTCCCCGTGCTATCCCAAACTTTAAGTTTGTTGTATGTAATGTCTATTCCCTTAGCATTACTAAACTGTATGTTATTACCATTTTGAGTAATTCTAAGTTTACTGTCTAGTGTTATTTGTACCGTCAGAGGCATTCCTTTACTTGCACCTTTGGGTCGGTGTGCGATATCAAACCATTGCTCCAGTTGTTGCTCGGAATTGATCCATCGCTCACGTAGATTATCATTCCACTGATAGCTGACAGTGAAGTCTTTTTGACTGATTTTTTGTGGTTTGTGTAACGTTTGCAGGTTTTGATAACCAATAGCAGTTAACTTCATCCCCAAATGATAAGGTTTTGTCTGGTTATTGCGCGGTGTCAATGTAGTGGTGCCATCCGCTGTATATTGGATTTGCCAGCCTTGTGATGGGTTAGATGCACGGTATCCGCCATTATCATCTGCATGTACACGGTATTTGGCCGCGTTTATCTGTTGCTGAATATTGCCCCAGTCATGAGTAGTTAAACCTTGCGGTATTTCACCGGGTTGTATCTGTTTTGCTAATTCCAGCAGCTGTGTCTGCGCCAGTATTGCAGGGCTTAAGCAGAACAGAAAGCTTAAGATTAGTATGAATCTATAGCGCTTGGTATTGATTTTGTTCATAAGGTAGAGCCTTTTGTCGCGTTAAGTTTGTTAGCTTCCTTGCATTGTGATTTTAATGGAAAATTTAAAGCAAAAAAAAGCCGAACTGCCTACATGACATAATCAATGTCATGTAGGCAGTTCGGCTTTTTCTTGATTCAAGAATCCGTGACTTTCCGCTCCTGATTATAATCTTGGATTAATCAGGATTGGCCTTTTCTAGTTCATCTCAACACTCTACTCTCATTAAAATAAAAATTCAATCCTGTATTTTCTAGTCTCCCGTGGTTTCGTGGGAATTCATTTAAGGACGCTGGAGAGTCACAAACTGCGTTCCCACACGGAGCGAGGGAACGAGAATATTCAGTGAATTACTAGTTAAAAACCAGCTTTTTATCACCTGCTTGCCAAGCTGGATATTTATCCATAATTCTATAGTAGACCCTATTTTTTTCTATTTTTTTATTACTTGTTACGATCCCTAATAAACCGATTTAATAATATATTCAAGGGGTGTGCGGCCGAGCAAGGTCAAAAGTTCCAGTGGGTGAGAATCCCACTCTGGCAAGGTAAGTCAACCACTAGATAGCAAGCATCGGGCAGGCGACGGTAACGTCAAATGTTAAGCACGATGTGCGCAAGCCAACAGGCCGTAAGCAATAGTTGAAGCGATTTAGCCTCGTAATGATTAAATAAGTAGGGCGACAAATTACCCCTTTTGGAAGCCAC
>JBJPGG010000098.1:0-2175 GCA_048595505.1 Methylococcaceae bacterium | reverse complement strand
ATTCATCAATCAGGCTGATCAACAAAAAGCTATTTTCATAGCGTGAATTTAATAAACTTCCTACTATCAAGATCGGGCTTGTCCAACAAACGGTTCAGATTGTGGTTCGCTACGCTCTCACAATCTAACCTTGTTCGTTAGCTTTTTTACTTAATACGAAAATAGTTCCTGAAGGCATCCACATAATTTTACTTGAGTATTATTACCAATAACTCCTAAATTTTTGATCAATCGTGATTTATCAACTGCTCTGATTTGGTCAAGGAGGATTAACCCTTTCTTTCCTTCAAACTCACATTCAACTCTACAGGGAAACTCAAATCCTTTCGTTGTCATAGGAGCTACAAGTACGGTAGAAAGAGCAGCCATTTCATTAGGGGAAATTACAATACAAGGTCTTGTTTTATTAATTTCTCTACCTTTAGTTGGGCTAAGCTCTACAAGCCATACCTCGAAACGCTCTATTTGACGCTTTACCATTCCAATTTTTCATCAGAAGTTAGCTCAGAGTTTAACCATTCTTGGTCAAGGTTTTCGGTACCGTAAGACATTAAAGTTTCATTAATTGCCTTTGCCCAACCTTCTCTAGGCTTTAATACTGGAGCAATAAAAAGCCCTCCATTGAGCACCTGAAATTTGAGTTCTTTTCCTTCAAGATGAGCTTGCTCTATCAAAGGCTTAGGGATTCTTATTCCTTGAGAATTACCAATTTTGACTAAGTGAGCCATAGCTTTTGACCTCTTTGATATACAAGATGTAATTATAATGTAATTACTATGTATTTGCAAGATTAAGGAATTTGTTTTTTAAAGCTAACGCCCGCATAACTTGACGCCGTTTGTTACAGTTGAATAACAGCAACATGTTTTCCTAACGAAAAACCAGACCTTAAAAAAACACGCTGGTTTAGGCGGTCAAGCTGATGCGTTGGTTGGACGAAGCCGCTATCGCGGAGAAAAAGAGCCGGCTCCGTCGCATAAATTAAATGTAACCTCGTCTCTTGAATAAAAAGAGACTACATTGAAAGTTCACACACTAACAATGAGGTTACGCTGTTATGACACCATCTATCGAATCAAAATACAATCATTATTATTCTCTGCACTGTAAACATCTTAAGCTTCAAGGATTGCAACCTAAAACGATTGAGGCCTATTCTCGTGGAATTCGGCGTATTGCAGACTATTTTGATGGCCATCTGGATGATCTTTCTCAAGAGCAGTTATTGAATTACTTTCATGATCTTTTAGATCGACTATCATGGAGTGCGGTTAAACTGGATTTGTATGGTTTAAAGTTTTTCTATACCCATGTCCTCAATCGATCCTGGATTGCAATACCCATGATTAAGCCCCCTCGTAGTACACGAATTCCTGATATTATCTCAGTTGATGAAGCGCAGCGGCTGTTTCTTTCAACGCGTAGATTAAGCTATCGGGTGTTCTTTTTTACCATTTACAGTCTGGGTTTACGCTTGGGCGAAGGACTTCGATTACAGGTTGGTGATGTTGATGCAATGCGACTACGAGTACATATTCGCAATGCTAAAGGCAATAAAGATAGACTGGTTCCTTTGCCATTAAAAACCTTAAAGGTTCTGCGTCGCTTTTGGTCTATTCACAGACACCCAACTTTTCTTTTTCCTAATCGAAAAAGAGGATTAAAATCGGCTTATCTTGCTGAATCACCTTTAGATCGCAGTGGCATTCAAGTAGCAATAAAAGGTGTTGTGCAGGGCATGGGCTTAAAAAAAACATTTCTTGTCATTCCCTGCGCCATAGTTATGCCACGCATTTATTAGAAGCCGGCGTTGATTTAGTTGAGCTACAACAACTATTAGGGCATGCCAGCTTATTGACGACCTCTCGGTATACCCATTTAACGAATATCACAGCGGATAACTCTCACAGGCAGATTAATCAGTTGATCGATGGCTTCGATTTATCATGGGGGACGATCAAATGATTTTATTGTCTTCTGTGATTAATGCATATTCTTACCCATCATGAACACTAATTCTTAAGCATAGTGAACGCTCATTATTATCCATCGTGAACACCTATTATTATTTGAACGTGAACGTTTTAGCTGATATTTAATAATCAGCGTTCACGATCAATAATAATCTTCTACTACATGCATTGATTATTTCCACTGCTACCCTAGCTGATTTTT
>JBJPGG010000097.1:0-11817 GCA_048595505.1 Methylococcaceae bacterium | reverse complement strand
TTCGCTTGCGCCCATCGTGCTTAACATTTGGAGTTACCTCCGCCTGCCCGATGTTTGCTATCTGGTGGTTGACCTACCTTGCCAGAGCGGGACTTTCACCCGCTGGAATTATCGACCTTGCTCGGCCGCACACCCCTTGTTCGAAGAAAATGCCCGAACATTAGCCCAATTAAATAAACATAAGGAAGCACTGAGTTATCTAGATAAGGCTGTACCATCTAACAAATGGTTACAAAAATTATACTAATGAATGGGAATGAAATAAATTGAGAGGTGTTCTGAAAGAGAGAAGGAGATATCAGCACCCACATGTATAGGATGCTCTTACATTTGTTTTTAATTTAATGAGATACAATCAAATTCTATGTTTACTCATACAAAAAAACCTTCTCGGGGTAAGCCGAAAAGGTTTTTTCAAATGTAACGTATAATTTTAGGCAACTACAGTACGTCTTTTTTGCAAACCAATTAATCCAACTAAACCACTAGCCATAAACCAAATTGCCGCAGGTACTGGTACAGCAGAAACATCACCGGTAATTTCATAGGTAAAATTGGAGCCTTCACCTGCTGCAAAATCAATTTCAAAAGAACCCTCAAAAGGATCGCTCATACTTGATCCAGCTAAGTTGTCGAAATAGGATATGGCAACATGATAAATCCCAGCTGTGAATGTATTTTCGATCACAGCATCAAATTCATCAAATCCACCTGGAGTACGCTCTCGACCAGAGCCGCCACCAAAATCAGCAGTCAACCATGTTCCCGAAACATCAAATAAATTTAGTTGCGATGCAAATCCATCAGCACTAACGACTGTTGTTCCATCAGAAAGTGTACCACCAGCCCATTGAAAGGTTTCAATTTTTATTTGACTGTCAGAATTGAGTCGGAAACTGTGAAAGTTAACATCATTAACATCACTTAAGTTGCCATTCACAACGATACTTGCTTGGGATAAGCTGGAAGCCATGCAAGCTACTAAAAATGCTAACCCTAAGAAATTTTTTTTCATTTTAAATACCTAAATTTAATAAAATGGATTGTAAAGTACAAAAATCATGGTTTAAAACTTTGAAGTTTCTAAACTTAAAGTCATTATATCCAACAAATTTTTAAAGATATATTGTACTTAAGTACAGTTTTTTAAATAAAATCTAGGTTCTGAAACTAAAAATCACACTTTGCTATTGATCTGGAATAGAGTATTGCTACCTAGTTCAGTAAAATACTGATAACTCATCTACTTATAACACAGTTGGCTGAATTTAAATGACAAATACCCCAGACTGGCAATATATCGCCAAACAAATTGAACAAACTACCGAGCAGCCATTTACAGTTATTAACAGCCGCCCCGTTGGTGGCGGCTGCATTAACACGGCCTATATTTTACAGGGACAAAACAGCAGCTACTTTATAAAGTTAAATCGACATGAATTACTGTCGATGTTTGAAGCTGAGTTTGCTGGTTTGCAAGAAATAGCCCAGACTAAAACCGTCCCTGTTCCTCAAGCCATTATTTATGGCATCTCGGGGGATAAAGCATTCTTAGTTCTTAACAACATTCAATTAGCAACTTCAAATACCCAGTCTGATAAGCAATTAGGTCAACAATTAGCCGAATTACACAAAATTCAGCAGCCCTATTTTGGCTGGCATCAAAATAATACCATAGGCTCAACAGAACAAATTAATCAAAGATCTGATGACTGGATTAGTTTTTGGCGTAAACAGCGTTTAAGTTTCCAGTTATCTTTAGCAGAAAAAAATGGCTACGGTGGGAAGCTAACCCAGTCTGGTGAGAAGTTATCCGAATCTCTAGATTATTTTTTTGACCATTATAAACCACAACCCTCACTGTTACACGGTGACTTATGGTCTGGCAATTATGCTGCAACAAATAAGGGTGATGCAATTATCTATGATCCAGCCTGTTATTATGGAGACCGTGAGACAGATATAGCCATGACTGAATTATTCGGTGGTTTTGGTTCCAGTTTTATTAACACTTATAATAATGCTTACCCTCTACACTCTGACTACTCAATCCGAAAAACATTGTATAACCTATACCACATTCTTAATCATCTAAACTTATTTGGATCAAGCTATCAACATCAGGCACAATGCATGATAGATTCTTTATTATCAGAAATCGCATAAACCTAGAAAAACATATGCCCAAAGCATCAAAAATACGAATTACGCTTGCCTACATCAGTATCATCATTTTATGGGCAACTACACCCTTGGCAATTAAATGGAGCGGTGAAGGGCCAGGGTTTATTTTCGGTGCAGGTTCTCGAATGACCATAGGTACAATCTGTATGCTGCTATTATTACTCATACAACGTAGACGACTACCTTCACACCGGCGGGCCAAACTCACCTATATTGCTGTTGCTACACAAATATATGCAGCAATGATGGCAGTTTACTGGGGCGCTCAATTCATCCCCTCAGGGTGGGTTTCAGTTATTTTCGGTTTATCCCCGTTCTTAACCGCATTATTTGCAGCAATTTGGCTAAAAGAGCGTAGCTTAACAATGGGGAAACTACTTTCTTATTTTTTTGGCCTCTCAGGCTTAGCCATCATGTTTAGCTCTGCATTAGACCTGCATATTAGTGCCGTATATGGCATAGTCGGCGTATTAACAGCTGTATCACTACAAACTGCCAGTGCAGTCTGGGTAAAACGTATCGATGCAAAACTCCCCGCTATTTCTCAGGTAACAGGCGGATTGATATATGCACTACCCTGTTATCTTCTAACCTGGACAGTCTTTGATAATGCACAATGGCCACAACAATTATCAGTGCTTAATTTAGCATCCATTATTTATTTAGGCATGATTGCAACAACCATTGGTTTTGCACTGTATTATTATGTACTCATTCATTTACCTGCAACCAATGTCGGAATGATTCCGCTGATTTCACCGGTATTTGCTTTATATTTAGGTAATACAGTTAATCACGAACCTTTTAGTTTAAAAATAGCGATGGGCACTGCTTTAATACTTTCTGCTCTGATCATGCACCAGTTTCTTGATCGCTTTATTTCTAGGCTATCAAGAAAACTCTCTAGAATTTAGTCGTTTTCAATATACGCTGACAAACTCGTCGATAGGAATCATTATTCAATTTCACCCAAAGATTAGTCACAAAATAGCCATAAGGCATTTTCGGGCCCTGCTCTGAATAAGGAATTTCATGAAATGAGATAGTAGCATTTTGATGATGCTCAATATGGTTCGATAATCCAACCAGTGCATATTCAGTAAAACTGGACTGATTTACCCATGCCAAGATGTTTCCCGACTTACCCTGTTCCAAACCCCAGTGCTGATAATAATTAATGGTTTCAAGTAAACGCACTCCGGAAAGCGCCTGATACAAAAAAATAAACGCAGCAACCCAGCCAAAACTAACAAGTATCAGCAGAATGATGCTAAATTCAATCAACAATCCCTGCAATACCGAATTGGCCAGCATTTTGTAATGATAAACTGGAGTCTTTGTCAGCCCCAGTCTATCCAATTCAAAATTCCAAGCATATTTAAAGTGGCCTATCGTTACCCTTTTCCAATAGACATTAAAACTTTCATCCAACCGCGCTGTAGCGATATCTTCAGGGGTCGCCACACTCAAATGATGGCCACGTATATGAGCGATAACAAAATGCTCATAACAAACGGTAAATAACAATAAACGACCTAAAACACGCAGATGGAGTTTGTTTCTATGGATTAATTCATGCGCAACAATAATCGCTGAACTGCCTGAAGTAGTCCCTACCAATATTCGCAACACAACTAAATTAATGATAGAGCTAAAAATTTCATTGATAGAGTTCCATTGCAACTGACTCGCATAAATCAGTAGCAAACTGATAATTAGAAACTGCAGAAAACTCAAAGCATATAAGATAGCATCGTAATAACTATCGGAAACAACATGCTTTGCTTGGTTTGGATTGATTTTAGGTCCCAACCAGTCAACAACGATTATTATCCAGAGAGGCATAGTCCAAGCTAATACCATACCAATATCATGCGGGCCGGTATATAAAAACCAGACCACACAACTTGGAAAAATAAAACAGGATAAATATTTTAAATGACTAAACATTAGGTGTCTTTACAAGTTTCTATGCTTAACTTTATTGATTAGATAACTAAGCGGTAACTCCGCTTTGAACCTTGTTCCAGCAAACCGTAATGAGGCGTAGCCACAATAAATTCGCTGCCAGTGTTTGTCCAGCATTTTACGATCACCCGTGCGAAATAAAATCTCATCCATATAAAGTTGAATCGCTTTTTTTGCCAAAAAAGTATGGCCAGAAACGTAATTATCAATAGAAATATGAATAGAAGCAATGGCTGGGTCAATGCCCCAGTAATTCCATTCATCCACCAGTCCCATATATCCCCGGCCCAAACCACTTAGTTCAATAGCCATATTCAAACCTAATAATTCAGGCAAGTATTGTACGGAAAAACTGGACAGTGACAACATATAAACCGGCAAATCAAACGCACTATTTATAAACCCAGAATGTTTTACAAATTCAGTACTATACACTGCAGGAACATCAACAGATAAACTATCCAGTAATTGTTGAAAAATATATGGGTGGTTTTTATCTAACTGACCATTACCAATTTCATCACAATATATAGAAAATAAAATTTCACTAACCTGCGGAAAGACATTCTGAATAACCTGGCTTTGCTGCAACCAACAACCATCAATCAAAATCATTGGCGCTATCTGCTCCAACCCCCAGACATAAGCTTCTCTAGATATTTTTGGCTTCCCTCGCAAAGGTTGATAGGCATTAATTTCCCGTTGATAACTGTTTTCTATATAAGTATCTAACTGTTGATGACTGTATTGTTTAAATGGAAGCGAGTTAAAGCAGGCACATAGTTTTAATAGTTTACCGGCTTTAGCTTGCGCAATAGGCAAAACATCTGGAAACAAATCTTTATTAACCAGATAATAATAAAGCGCTCTATTATTTAATAGAGCATAATCATTTGCTGGCGGAAAACTAACAGCCGACCCAACCGAAGTCATTACTTTTTTTGGTTCTTGCACAACCCGGATTGGCTCGTCAGTTAGATCATCCTTTAACCAGTTTTTTATAATGTCCAACTCAGCCTGATTAAGCACACCAAACATAGGTCCCTTAACATCAAACAATGCTAGCAGTGAACTTTCCAGTGGTTGTTCCTTATTCACATAGCTGGATTGTTTTAATGCTTCTAGAAACTGCTGATGGTTTGCTGGCATCCCTGCAAACCATTGATCCAGAGACATCCCTTGCAACTGAATATTTTGATGATGTCCTTGTGCTGCAATTGTTTTTTTCTGAAACAATTTAGCAACAGCCTGAGACGATGATAAAGGTTGTTCCAGCATCTGGACAAACCGCTCTCTGCAACGTTGCATATGTAACTGATAAAACCAAAAACCCAGTTGTATCCGCCGCCACAATGCTTGTTTTTGCTGGGGAAAACATTGCAGATAATTTGTTATACAGGAAAGCAAAGAGGGTAACTGTTTTTGAACCTGCTGATACCGCAGTTTAAAAAAACCAGGAGATAATTGATGTTGGAGAAAACAGGACTCAAGCAGCGTAGGCATTTGAAAATAAGCCAAGGTAAAACCAAGAATTTCTGGCAATAATATTCTAGGAAATCGAGCTAAGGCAAGCTGAGAGCTGGCAAAAGCAATCATCTCCGGTATGATGTCAGCTTGCTGGCTATAGCTATAACTGTGCAAAGCTGGTATTTCGATACTACTGGTTAATAACAATGAAGCTAGAGATTGCTTCATATTAGCATCCCCCTGATTTTCCCCTCTAAGTTGCAAATAAATAGACATCAATTGCACAGCGGTTTCTGCTTGACTGCAGGACGCCTGAGAAACATTCTGCAACCAACAAGGCTGCGTTAATAGAATTGCTGCACTCTGTTTAACACACTTATGCTCATTATCCTGAGTTAACAACTGTTTTGCTAAAGAATCATCTGAAATGGTCTTGAAAAAGGCAAGTTTTTCTACATCTATATCATCAAGAATAAAAGATGAGTAAACACATTCAGTATTCATTAAACCCTGTTGAAGAAAATCATAAGCCATGGACATTAGCTCTACTTCATTGCCAGGTTGATTCAGCTGGTAAAATAAAGACCGAGTGTCAGCCTCATTATTTATTTTTTGAGAAGCGCTATTTGTGAACTTCTGTGCATACTGCGAGATTATTATTGGATCGAACGGATGTTCAATATTTTTCATTGTGTCGGACAACTACTCTGCCACTTTTAGCATTAACTGCCAGCAACACAGACCTGGTTACGCCCCGCTTGTTTTGCTTGATAAAGAGCATCATCCGCCTTACTAACCAAGTCATCAAGTGTATATTTTTCTTGTGCTTTAAAACTAAAAACACCAAGGCTGATAGTCAAAAACTGTTGTCCCCCTAAATCATCACGAACTATGTTTAAAGTCTCAATTGCTTTCCGCAATGTTTCAGCCATATTTTTCGCCCCTTCCGGCTCTGTATTCGGTAACACCACACAAAACTCTTCACCGCCAAAACGAGCCACTACATCCCCCGCTCTACAGACCAATTCAGACATTTTTTGTGCGCAAAGTCGCAGAGCATCATCCCCCGCAAGATGTCCAAAATGATCATTAAAACTTTTAAAAAAATCTATATCAATCAATATAATACTAAACGTATTTAGTGATCTTACATGTCGACGAAATTCCCGGTCCAGCACTTGATCCAAAAACCGTCGATTGGGAATACCTGTTAAGCCATCTTGATTAGCCATCAATGTGGCTTTCTCTGTTTCTTTCGCTAATTCACGCGTTTCTATGAGCAATTGCCTGCGCATTGCCACAATCCGCTCCATTGCAAAAATCTTGGCTTTTAAAATCAACTTGTCGATAGGTTTATGCAGAAAATCATCGGCTCCAGCACAAATACCTTTGACAAAGGATTCACTATCTATCGAATTACTAAGAAATAAAATAGGTCGCCATCCTTGTTCAAGCTCACGTAATACCTGTACTAAGTGATAACCATCCATCTCAGGCATACGTACATCTAATAAAACCAAATCAGGTTCTTGCTGTTTGAATAAACTGATTGCTTCCCTTCCATCTTCAGCTAAAACGATCTCATGACCCATAGATAAAAGGTATCGCCGTACGATCATTCGATCAACTAGACTATCGTCTACTACCAGAATTTTCATATCTCAAACTTAGCTAATTCGATTTCAACCTGTTCATATTCGTGCTTTAATTGCTGTATTTTAATACTTGCTTGTTTCAATTCTTTGTTATCAGCTAAAATTTCAATTTCACTTGCTATTTTAGAAAGTTTTTTTGCGCCTAAATGTGCCGCACGTGATTTTAAATTATGCGCCGCTGTTGCCAAGTCTTTAAGAGACTCTTCTAATAAATCTGTATCAAAGTTATTAAAAAAATCATCAAACCCATGCAAAATAGTGTTAAAAATAATAGAAAAATCTTCACCCATTTCAACTTGGAATCTCTTTAATTGAGTTTCATCAATAATTGACTCTTGTTTCAATGTTTGATTTGCTATCCTATTTATATCAGATGCAAACAGACATTCCTGATCTTTTGTTTTAGCATTTACATTTAACCATTTCTGTAAACTTTTAAACAGCTGTTCTTTTTTGAAGGGTTTGGTAATCACATCATTCATACCGGAGTCTACACATCGTTGCTTATCTTCAACACTACTATTAGCAGTCAATGCAACAATAGGAATAGAGGTTTCTATTTCCTGCTCACGTATCACTCGTGTCGCTTGATAACCATCCATTTCTGGCATTCGACAATCCATAAAAATTAAATCATAATTTTCATTTTTCCATAACTTGACGGCCTGCAGTCCATTTTCTGCAACATCAACCTCCACCCCAATCTTGGTTAATAAACTAACAGCAACCAGTTGATTAGTTTTATCATCTTCCACTAGTAGAATTTTACCATTAATTTTATCATCGGAATGTTTAACTGGCGTTAGCTGATCAAGCATATCGTCTTCATTTGCTACCGGTAAAGATAAACTCACCCAAAAACGGGCACCTTCTCCCAAAACTGAATCAACACCAATTTCTCCATTCATTAGTCCAATTAACTTTTTGCTCACAGCCAAGCCCAGACCAGTACCACCAAATAAACGGGTGGTAGATTGGTCAGCCTGAATAAAAGGGGAAAATAAATATTCAATGTTTTCAGCTGCAATACCAATACCTGTATCTATGACAGAAAGTATCAATTTAACAGTATTGTTTGCGAGTGGCTCAGTTTTTACTGACACCGTTATACTTCCTTCAGCAGTGAATTTTACAGCATTCCCTACCAGGTTAATTATAATCTGTTGTAACCGCAGAGCATCCCCCATAAAAAGCCGTGGCGCATCTTTAACATAATCCAAACTTAAATTCAGGTTTTTTCTTTTGGCTTCTGCTGTCGACATTCTTAGAATATCATCAATTAATTGCTCCAGTTCAAAAGCATGACTATCCAGTTTAAGCTCGTCTGCCTCCATTTTAGACAAATCAAGTACATCATTAATAATGGCTAACAAAGCATTACCAGAACGTAAAATAATTTCAATATGTTCACGCTGTTCTTTTGTTAATTCACTATCTTCAAGGAGTTGAGCCATTCCCAGTACGCCATTCATCGGCGTACGAAGTTCGTGACTCATGGTTGCAATGAATTCAGATTTTATTTTATTGGCTTGCTCCGCTTCCAATTTGGCTATTTCGAGTATTTTTTCAGCTTTTTTACGCTCATCAATATCAATCAAAATACCCCTTAACGAATCTGGCTTTCCCTCCAAGTTTCTATTAATAGTTACAATATCGTGTATCCAGATATAATCGCCATTAGCCTTTATCATTCTGTATTCAAAATCATGATCCAAGTCGTCATCCATTGCAGCTTGGCAATAAGACAAAGTACCCTTCCTGTCTTCTTCAATAATATGGTTCTCCCAAAAACCAGGTTCTAGCCATTGTTCGGGAGCATAACCCAACATTGTCTCAGCATAGGGTGAAACATAAGTGAAACAGAAGGTTTCCAAATCAAACTCCCAAGCTACAACATGAGATTTTTCCACCAGATCTCTAAACTGAGCTTCACTACTTCGTAAAGCCTCTGCAACCTGCCGACGTTCAGTTATATCTTCCTGAATTGCAACAAAATGCGTTATTTCTCCTGTAGTGTTAACAATGGGGGAAACATTATCCCAAGCCCAGTAAATTTCACCATTCTTTTTGCGGTTACAAAACTCCCCTTGCCATTTATTTCCTGATAACAATGTATTCCATAAATCCTTGTACACAGTTCTATCAGTTACATTCGATTTAAGTAGCCTAGGGGTTTGACCGATCGCTTCTTGTTCCGAGTACCCCGTGATTTCAGAAAACTTTGGATTCACATATTCAATTTCACCCTCCTTATTAGTAATAAGTACCATATTGGCACTTTGTTCTACCGCTAAAGAAAGTTTTCTTACTAATTCATTACTTCGATTATGTTCTATTACTAAGGTTGTCAGTATAGAAAAATCAGAAATTAACCTTAAATCTGATTTTGTTGGTTTTTTGGGTTCTCGATAATAGATAGCAAAAGTCCCAAGAACATCTCCTGTCGAGGATAAAACAGGCTCCGACCAACAAGCCCGTATTCCCGCTTTTTGACTGATTTGTTGAAAATCTTTCCAATAAGGATGATCCATAACATCCTCAACAATCACTTGTTTCCCCGTATATGCCGCTGTACCACAGGAACCTATACCTTGCCCAATTTTCAACCCATCAATCGCCTGCATA
The DNA here is from genome assembly GCA_048595505.1 of Methylococcaceae bacterium. GTDB lineage: Bacteria > Pseudomonadota > Gammaproteobacteria > Methylococcales > Methylomonadaceae > QPIN01. The sequence goes on along the minus strand of JBJPGG010000097.1, from coordinate 1,918 downwards.
TAAAACTCGGGTAAACTAATCGATATTCCCTCACCCAATCTTTGTTTTTTTTCATCCAACAATAAAATTGAACCTATCATTTGTGGATGCAATTTTTCCAGGCCTTGAATCATAGTTGTCAAAATAGTTTTTTGATCAACTCCTTTAGACAATAACTCAAGAATAGAACTTTTACATTGAAGAATTTGCTGGTTTTTACACAATGCCTGCTCTGCAATTTTTCGTGCGGCCACTTCTTTAGCTAAACGCCGATTCCAAAATAAAATAAACAAAATAAAAATAAGTACTGCAACAGCAATTTTTATAATTTTTTCATAATCTGGTGCTGCTGAATAATCAACAGATATCCACTTATCTCTTAGCGTCTTATGCTCTTCTCTACTAATATGATCCAGTGCCTTTTGGATAATCGCTAATAATGCCTTATTCTGCTTTGGTACAGCCATACTTAGTGCAAATTCATACGGCGTCGTTCCACTGATTCTTAAATTGGAAATACCTAATTTAGAAATGGTGTAGCTTAGTGAAGCCAGATTATCAACAAAAGCATCAACTTCTGCAGAGGAAACCATTGTTAATGCTTGTTGCAAATTCTCTACCGTCTTCAGAATTATCCCAGGATGATTAATCCGCAAAATTTCCTCTGTCACATAGCCTTTAACAACAACAACTTGCTTATTATTGAGTTGACCCAGACCACTGATGAAAGAATTATCTTTAGACGTCACAATGACCATAGGATATTTAATATGTGGTTCAGAAAAATCAAGAAACTCACTACGTTGTTGTGATTTCATCACCGCAGGTAACAAATCAATCTTCCCATTCCTGGCATTTTCCATCACCGCTTGCCAGGTCGGGTTATCTTGAACAACAAAATCAAGCCCGGTTTTCTTCGCAATCAACTGAATATAATCAGCCCCCATACCTGAATAATTGCCATTTGAGTCTATAAATTCAAACGGTGCCCATGCCGGGTCAACACCAATAGTGACCTGTGGATGCTGTTTAATCCAGACTTGCTCTTCTTGTGTAAGATTTAACACAGATTCATTAGCGTTTTTAGCCTGATATATAAAACCTTGCAGACTGAATGACTTAGCTAGCATGTTTAATTGTTTATAAGTATCTACAATCCTTTTCATACGATCCAAATCCACCGTACCCAACTCAATATGTTCAGGTAAGATAAAGCGTTTCAGTGTTTTTGCTTCATAAGCCAGTGCCTGATCCGGTTTTTTAGTCGAGTACTTTTGTTTAATCAGCTCAATCATTTCATCAGGATGACTCAATGCATACTGCCACCCCTTTAAACTGGCTTTAATAAATTTATCGACTTGTTCAGGATGATCTCGTATTTCTTTTTCACTAGTAAAAATATTATTGCCATAAAAATCAATTCCGTAATTAATAGGATCAAGTATATTAAATTTAATATTTCGATCTATTAATACCCCTGGCTCATTAGTTACATAGGCAGAAACAAGGTCAACTTTACCGCTAATAAAATCATCAATATTTAAGCTGTGTTCCTTTATTTTCAACTGCTCCAGCGACACAGACTCTGAATTTAGCATCGCAATAATTGAAGCATTATTTATTTCATGGGATGAAAGCATAATGCTTTTACCTATCATTTGTGCTGGGCTAAATATTTTTGCATCCGCCCGGCTAAGTAATACCATGGGTGAATGTTGAAAAATATTTGCCAATAACACAACCGGAGCACCATGGCTTCTATCAATAATCAAAGAAGAATCACTAATACCATATTGAGCTCTTCCACTCACCACCTCATCAACCAAGTCCATTTCATTCTGGTACTCTTTAGTCTTTACATCTAAACCAAGTTGTTGATAATAGCCCTGTTCGATTGCTGCATAAAACCCAGCAAATTCAAACTGATGCTTCCACATTA
>JBJPGG010000096.1:0-32219 GCA_048595505.1 Methylococcaceae bacterium | reverse complement strand
AAAAAACTGAAGGTGAGAACTTATGATTATATTCGGGACAGAGTCAGTGGTGAATTCAAGCTGCCTTCTCTTGCACAGTTGATTGAAGAAAAATCTCAGGAGAATTTTGTGGTTCCCTAGAATTTATAACGGATACAATTTTTGTTCAAACCAAATCAGCCCTTTATGAGCAATAATCCATTTTCTAGAATAGAAACCAGCAACCAAAGGTAATGCAACATAAATACTAATGGAAAGTAATAATGCCTGCCAAGGAACTGGTAATTGTCCCACATCTAAAAGAAATCCACCGATAACGCCGAACAATAACAACATAATGAGTGAATTGATCGCAACCATCACAAGCGTATGCCCGGCACTGCCTTTAGCTAAATATCCCCAAACCAAAACCATGGCAGTACAAGGTACTACACCCAGTAGAATACAACCGGCCAGATAACTGCGCCATAAGGGGACGGTTAACATTTTCACCCCTTCGTGCATCACCACTTGCCCCGCTCCGTATTCACTTCCCATAGGCAGGTTCAGACCAAATGGCATTTTGACCAGATCAATTGCATCAACACCAATCAGTTCTCGAAATAAAAGTCCCAAAAAAAGATAAGCAATCGCATACATGGTAAAAGGTTTAATCGCCCAATTAACAATCAAAGTCAGCGTAACAGGCTTGATGCTTTTACCTGCTTTCACCACCTCAGAAAAGTCAATTTTTACCATGATGGGATACATCATAAAAAACAAACATATTGCGATAGGAATTGATACCACAGGCGCACCGTTAACATTTAAGGACATTGCATCAAGTGTTTTTGCAAATTCAGGTGCCACTGCACCTAACAAAACACCTAAAGCTATACACAAAATCACCCAGACAGTCAGATAACGTTCAAAAAAACCGATATCGTTTGCTTTTTCAAGCATCTATCTTTCCAATTTTATTCAATTCTTCAGTTAACTGCTGAGCACTAAACTCCTCAAAAGGTAGCGCTAGCATTGCCTTCACTCTTCTTTCCATGGCTGCAAAAGTTTTTTCAAATGCCTCATCAATCTCATTTTTCGTACCTTTCAGATGAGCAGGATCACTCAGACCCCAGTGCGCTCTTACTACAGAATTTAAATACACCGGGCATTCTTCATTCGCAGCGTTATCACATACTGTAATCGCAATATCAATATTATGGTCTTCGAATTCATTCCAGGACTGACTAGTAAAGCCTTCTGTCTTAACGCCATGCTTCTGCAATGTTTTTACTGCATTAGCATTGGTTCTACCGATGGGTGTACTACCTGCCGAATATGCTTTCATACGCCCCGCCCCCAGATGATTAAACAGAGCTTCACCGAGCACACTCCGGCATGAATTACCAGTACATAACACTAAAACGTTTACCATTTTACCTACCTTATAGTTATATGCGGATAAGCATATGTATTAATAAAAAACTGTCCGTCCACCCATTCAATTACAACAACTTTCCCCAATAGGTCTATCGGCCATTCCTTGTAATCGCAAAACATCTTGTTTATACAAAGGGGTTTGATCTAACACTGCGGATGCCTCATTCAAAAAAGTCATGGTCCATTCGGGCAATGCCGAATTAATTTTGTAATAAACCCATTGACCTTTTCTACTATGCTGTAATAAGCCATATTGCCTAAGTTGAGCTAAATGCCTGGATATTTTTGGTTGGGACAGGCCTAAAGCATAGGTTAATTCACAGACGCATAGCTCTCCTTCATTATGCAATAGCAGCATACAACGTAGACGAGTTTCATCAGAAAGGCATTTAAAATAACTAACAGGTTGTAACATACCTTCATTATATATGGAATCCCATATATATGTATAGCCATACCTCAATCAACTCAGACTTTCTGACAAGAAACCCGCCCTCTGCCCGTTCTTTTTGCGGTATAGCATGCCTCATCAGCCAGGCTAATCACCTTGGTAAAATTTTCACTGCTTGCATCAATACCTACCAAACCAATGCTCACACCAATTTTAAATTGCTGCCCTTCCCAGATAAAATGATATTCTTCAATTGCCTGGCAAATTTTATTAGCAACTATCTCTGCCTGCTCAAGTGAACAATGTTCCATAATGATACCAAACTCATCTCCTCCCAGCCTGGCCAAGGTATCTCTTTGCCTGATTTTATAATCAAATAGTTCAGACACTTCACGCAATAAATGATCACCTGCGAGATGTCCACAGCTATCATTAACAATTTTAAATCTATCCAAATCTAAAAAACAAAAAGCATGTTGTGATTTTTGTATACGCGCACTCTGAATCACTTGATCCAAGCGTTTCTCACATTCTCTACGATTTAATAGCCCCGTTAAATCATCATGACTCGCTTGATGAGAGAGTGCATCCACAACCAACTTTTCTTCAGTAATATCTTCTTGAATGGCAACAAAATGGGTCACTTGTTGCTGATCATTTTTAATGGGCGCAATGAGTTGCCTAGACCAATAATGTTCCCCGTTTTTTTTCTGATTATACATCTCACCTCGCCATTCATTACCTGCCAGAATGGCTTTCCAAAGCAATTGATAATCCTCAACAGGTGTTTTTCCTGAACTCAATATGCGCGGTGTTTTTCCTTCAATCTCAGCTAATGTATATCCTGTTGTTTCCACAAACTTATGATTTACATATTCAATATTCCCCATCTTATCCGTCATCAAAATACAAGCCGGACTATATTCAACAGCCCAACTTAATCTTTTCAGTTCATTTATATAGTTTTTTTGTAGGGTAATATCCTGAAATGAGGCAACTGCACCAATCATTTGTTTTTTATCATTCACAACCTGCGCAGCATTAACCGTCATAACTTTTGTGCTGCCATTGGCTGAGATTAAATTAAACTCAAAGCCCTCTACTTGTTGAGTTTTTAATAATTTAAGTAAAAAATTCTCCCCTTTGTTAAGCAGAGTCACACCATTCAGATCTTTAAATTCAAAATCGTCACTCCATTGCTCCATCGCATTTTGTTTCAGTTTCTTACCATAAATTATTTCAGCTGCATGATTAAAAACCGTTAAATCGCCTTTTACATCACAAGCAATAATACCTTCTTGAACACTATTAAGTACTGACCCTAAAAACTGACGCTCCGCATTCAATGCTTTTGTTTTTTCTTCGACCCGCTTCTGAGTTTGTGCCGTCTGCCCTGTAATAGATAATAAAGTAAAACCAAATAGCCCAGTCAACGACAAACCTATTATAAAAACCCATCCTACCGGCACGGAGCTATTACGATTAATAAAGCCATCATCTGGAAAATAGGTAAATTTTAGTGTCACCCCAAAATGCTGAATCTGCTTAACCATGTCAAATTGATAGTGATTTGTTTCTAAAACACCAATACCATCATGATTACCGCCAACCCCAGTAATTTTCAAATTAATATCTTGTGATTTTGCCTGTGTAATAGCGTTATTCATTACATTTTGAAAAGGCAACATCAATAAGACATAACCTCTCAAATTGCCATGCTCTGTTTCTCCAGTACCCTGAACATTAGTATAAACAGCCATTAATATAACCGTAATTTTTCTCTTTATTCCATCAATTAATAGTGTTACAGGTAATAAAATTTTTGGCTCAGCCGATTTTTTTGCCTGCTCTAAAACTAAACGCCAACGCTCATCAGAGGCAATATCCATAGCTATTATTGTTAGATATTCGTCTGAAGGCTCCACCAATTGGCTAGAGGAATATTCATTTTTCAGCTCAAAAGCATCTCTCTTTACCGTCGACTTAACCGATGACCTACGACTATCACCCACCCATGGCACCCAGGCTAATCCAGCAATTTCAGGCCTATGAACTAAAATATTCTGACAAAAAACAGCAAAACTATAATCTTCTAACTTATCAACCGTATTTATAAAAGTCTTCACCGATCTAAGTTCATGCAATAAGGTGTCTATTTTTGCTTCTGTTTCATCATTCAAAGCTAGTGCTTGTCGACCAAAAACATGCTCCAGACGCTGTTGTTCACTAGTTTTTGTGAAATTAAATATTCCTACCAACAGAATAAACAAAATGACTAATGGGATTGCAACGAATACAACTCTTGGGCGATAGACTGGCCGTGAAAAAAGTATCAGTGTCACCGGTGCAAAGATAATGACACCAATAACACCGCCGAACCACCAGGTAAAAAAACTGGAAAACAAATCTTTAGTACTCACAATTTTCAACCAATATTCCACTGCAATTGCAAATGCAGTAGGCAGAATCATACTGACTGGTCCACCAAGCACAATAAATAAAATAATAACTTTGTTCTCAATCAACAGATTGCAGTTACCTACAAAACGATGAATCAGCCAAGCCCCTATCCAGGCAGCTAGCAATGCCTGAAACCCCACCATTAAGGAAAAAACAATAGAAAAATGGTCATTAAAGCCAAATATTTCTATAGCAATAACTAGGTCAGCTATAAATACAGCCGGCAATACCCAATATCCTCTTAATAAAACGGCAGCTAAGGAAATACCTGTTGGTGGCCAAATTGCAGCAGCATTACTTGGAGGGATTGACAGAAAAAGCATTGAAAGATGCCCTGCTAGATAATAAATCAGCAGCAACAAAATATTATCAAGAAATATCCTTATTAATTTCTTAGTCATATTTCTTATCATCTAATGTTTAGAGTCATTAATATTCATGGCTATTAACAACCGACAGGCTGGATATAGGACGTGAAGAAAACATGTCGACAGCCTTTACAGACTAGTTCATCGGCTTGTTTTATGCAATAAAGGATAGGCTAGAGTGAAGAGAAAATAGAACATATTCAGAATTGTCAGCAACGCATAGCCCTAGAAAGGGCTATGCTAGATGAGCTAAGGAAGGGGTGGCTCGCAGGATGCAGAAACTTCATTCCTACGAGGCAAATAGAAAGCTAAAGATTGTGATAGCCTGTTTCTTCGTGCAACACAATATCCAACCCTTCAACTTCTTCATCAGAAGTTACGCGTAAGCCGATAACTTTATCAATGATTTTTAGAATAAGATAACTGAAGCCGGCACTCCAGACAATAGTCACTACAATTGCCAACGCTTGAACACCAACCTGGTCGGCTATAGTTACACCATCAGCCAAACCTAATCCACCCAGACTACTAGCAGCAAAAACACCCGTCAATAATGACCCGGTAATACCACCCACACCATGAACAGGAAATACATCCAGTGAATCATCAATTTTCAGACTACGTTTAAGATACTGAGTAGCATAAAAGCATACTGTACCCGCCACCACACCAATAACTAAGGCTCCCGCTGGCCCGACAAAACCGGAAGCGGGTGTAATTGTACCCAGGCCAGCCACCATTCCAGTGACAATACCCAACACACTAGGTTTACCAAACTTAATCCACTCGATAAACATCCAGGTCAATGAACCAGCAGCTGCGCCAATATGCGTGACTAACATAGCCATACCCGCCGAACCATCAGCAGTTAACGCACTACCCGCATTAAACCCAAACCAGCCGACCCATAACATACCGGCACCTGTGACCACCATCGTCATATTATGTGGAGGCATCGGCGTAGTTGGAAAGCCTTTTCTATTCCCCAACACTAAAGCCGTAACTAACGCAGCAACACCCGCATTAATATGAATAACGATACCTCCAGCAAAATCCATAACCCCAAGATCTGCCAGCCAACCACCACCCCAAACCCAATGACATACGGGCGTGTATACAAGAATCAACCACAACGAACTAAACCAGAGCATGGCTGAAAACTTCATTCTTTCTGCAAAACCGCCCACAATCAAAGCCGGTGTAATAATGGCAAAAGTCATTTGAAACATAAAGAATACAGTCTCAGGAATATCGCCCGTTAAACTATCTGTACCTAAATCAGGCATAAATACTTTAGATGCTCCGCCGATGAATTTCTGCAACTCACCACCATCTGTAAATATAAAGCTGTAAACACCTGCAAGCCATAAAATGGAAACGATGCAGGTTATAGCAAAACACTGCATTAAAACCGATAATGCGTTTTTACTTCTAACCAGCCCGGCATAAAACAAGGACAAGCCGGGAAGCGTCATAAATAAAACCAACGCTGTAGATGTTAATATCCAGGCTGTGTTTGCCTGATTTAATTCTCCAGCACTTGCAATACCAGGCAACAACAGCAAGGCTAAAAGTAGTTTATTTTTTTTAAAATTCATGTGTCTATAATGACCTAAAAGATAAAGGTCTTAGTTGTAATTTAAAAATTAGTGCTTTTTTCATCCACGATGAATAAAACAAATTCTGTAACTGGCTAAAATTTTTTGTATTGGGTATCCAGGGCTTCGCCCATTCAGCATCAATATCAAACACTCTAATTAGCAGTAACCAACTCACCGCTCTATTTTAAATAGCCTCTGCCCCAGTTTCCCCAGTTCTAATCCGTATTATCTGCTCAAGGCTCGTTACGAATATTTTTCCATCGCCGATTTTCCCAGTATTCGCCGCTTTTACTATGGTTTCAATCGCCTGGTCAATAATGCTTTCATCCACAGCTATCTCCAGCTTAACTTTAGGCAAAAAATCAACAACATACTCAGCCCCCCTATATAGCTCTGTATGCCCTTTTTGTCGACCGAAACCTTTAACTTCTGTGGCAGTTACACCTGCAACACCAATTTCGGATAAAGCTTCTCTCACATCATCCAGTTTGAATGGTTTTATTATTGCTGTTATTAATTTCATAGAAATCCTGGTCACGTGTTAAATAACGATCCTCAATGAGGCTGTCATGCAATGATAGAGAATTATGCACCAACATACAATTAACATATCCCAAAATAGTAAAAAACAGTATAAAAACTCATGTTTTTGGGCAAAAAAAAACGGATGCAATATTTGCACCCGTTTTTTTTGCAATACTTACTTTAAGGTCTAAAGTAAATTAAGTAACTATTTAGCTAAACTCATGAGCTAAATAGTGACATCTTTACAACTTACCCTTTACTAGAGTCGGTAAATTCTGGATAGGCTTCCATACCACATTCTGAATAATCTACCCCTTGATACTCTTCTTCCTCTGTCACTCGAATACCCATAATCAATTTTAATAAGTACCAGGTTATGAAACTCGCGATAAAAACAAAACCTGCAATTGCTACAATACCAATCAACTGTGCCTTAAGAGTTGCATCCGGATTTGTAATACACACGGCTAACAAGCCCCATATACCCACAATACCATGCACTGAAGTTGCACCGACAGGGTCATCAAGCTTCAACTTATCTATCGTTATAATTGACAATACTACAATCAAACCACCAACGGCACCAATGATTGTCGCCATCAACGGTGTGGGTGTTAAAGGTTCAGCGGTAATTGCAACCAACCCAGCCAAAGCCCCGTTTAAAGTCATAGACAAATCAGCTTTACCAAACATTGTTTGTGCAGTAACTAAAGCTGCTATCACACCACCTGCTGCTGCTGCATTGGTGTTTACAAACACCATAGCCACAGCATTAGCTTCACCTACATCAGAAAGCTTAAGCTCTGAACCCCCATTAAAACCAAACCAACCTAACCATAAAATAAAGGTGCCCAAGGTAGCTAATGGCATATTACAACCGGGAATCGGATATATTTCTCCATTCTCACCATATTTACCTTTACGAGCACCTAACAATAGAACCCCAGCTACCGCTGCAGTCGCACCACACAAATGCACCACGCCTGAACCAGCAAAATCCAAAAAGCCCAGCTCATCTAAAAAGCCACCACCCCATTTCCAATAACCTTGTAATGGATAGATAAAACCGGTCATAACAACTGCGAAGGCCAAAAATGCCCATAGCTTCATACGTTCAGCAACTGCACCTGACACAATAGACATCGCTGTTGCAACAAACACCACCTGAAAGAAGAAATCAGACATTGATGAATAATATGTTTCGCCTTTACTACCCAAAACCGCGTCAACTGTATTATCTTCACCTAACAAGAAACTAATCCCAGGCCACACACTATTAACTGCTTCAGCAGGATACATAATGTTATAACCACACAACATATACATAACACAGGCAATTGCAAATAAAGCAATATTTTTAGTTAAAATTTCCGTGGTATTTTTAGCACGTACCAAGCCTGCTTCCAGCATGGCAAAACCTGCTGCCATCCACATTACCAATGCTCCACTCATTAAAAAGTAGAACGTATCGAGCGCATAACTCAACTCTGTTAATCTATTTAAAGCTTCCACTTTAGTTACCTCTCTAATATTTAATTATTATTATTTATAATGCTTCATCGCCAGTTTCACCCGTACGGATACGCACTACCTGCTCAAGAGAAGCTACGAAAATCTTACCATCGCCTATTTTCCCTGTATTAGCAGCTTTAGTAATCGCCTCTACAGCCTGTTCTGTCAGCTCATCGCCAACAGCTACTTCAATTTTTGCTTTGGGTAGAAAGTCAACCACATACTCAGCGCCTCGATAGAGCTCCGTATGTCCTTTTTGACGACCAAAACCTTTTACTTCTGTAACTGTAATTCCTGAAACCCCGATATCAGAAAGTGCCTCACGCACATCATCTAATTTGAAAGGTTTAACAATTGCGGTTATTAATTTCATAAACACCCTCTTTGCAATAGTTGATAAATATAAATCTGTCAATTTGTTAAAAGCATTTAACATGCCAATATTTGACCTCTGTTTTATTCAGCGCTTTATACTATTTATATGCTATGGATTAAAAAAAATCGCTCAATTATGGTGCGTGGGACGTGCATTCGCACCAAAATACACCAACAAACAATAAGCAATTGTTTTTTATATTGTTTTTTTTATTCCTTCCCTTATCAACATCACCCACAATTTCAATAAAGCTAACACTCTGGACCAAACAATATAAATATCCTTTACAATCAATAGCATATACCTACACCACAATAATAGGTTGCATTATAACAACAAGATAATATTGCACCACAATAGGTCAAATACCCAAATTATAACCTTATCATTACAGGTAAAGCACTGTTATTAAACGAATTTAATTATGGCTCATTTATTGCTTAACCTATACTTATATTTTATTAAATAGGGTATAACATGAAAAAAACCAACCTATCTGTTGCAATTGCACTACTTGCAACAAGCCCATTAACTCTAGCTGATGACGAAACATTTTACGGCTGGAGCCAAAGTGCAAGCGTTGCACTAACATCTGATTATGTTTGGCGTGGTGTTTCACAAACAAATAACGATCCAGCCATTCAGGGTTCATTCGACCTTGCTCATGAATCCGGCTTTTATATTGGTGCATGGGCATCAAATGTTGAATTTGCAGACGGCGGAAAAACCAGCCTAGAGCTTGACGCATACGCTGGTTTCTCAAGAGAAACAGATTTTGGTGGGCTGTTACCAACAGCACTGACTTATGATGTTGGTTTTCTTCATTATGAGTTCCCTGCCACTTCAGACTACAATATCAATGAAGTTTATTTTGGTGCAGCTATTTCACCGGTTGACAACCTGAACTTCAGTACTTACTACTATCTTGATATTGGTGTTGAAAACAAAATTGGTAAGGGCTATGTTGATATTAGCGCCGACTACACCCTTCCTGACTGGGCTTGGGGCGCAACACTTATAGCTCACGCCGGTCAATACGACAGAACAGCGGGTGCGGATGATTATTGGGACTGGAAATTAGGTATTGCTAAAGACATTGCTGGCTTCAACTTTGAAGTCGCTTATCTTGATACTGATGGTGCTGGTGGCGTTGACGGAAACTTATCTGACGGCCGTGTTGTTGTCACCGTTTCAAAAAGCTTAGGAGACGACCTTTCAGGCGAAATGCTTCCTGACGGCTTCTCTAGCAGTGCCAGCGCAGCTCTAACCACTGATTACATGTGGCGTGGTATTTCTCAAACCAATAACGACCCTGCAATTCAAGGTTCTTTTGATCTTGCTCATGAATCAGGCGCTTATATTGGTGTATGGGGTTCAAACGTTGAATTTCTAGGTGGATCTAGCGATACTGTCAGCTTAGAACTTGATGCTTATGCTGGTTTTAGTCGTGCAACAGACTTTGGTGGACTACTCCCAACAGCAATAACTTATGATATCGGTTTTCTACATTACGAATTCCCATCTAGCTCAAGCTCAAATATAAACGAAGTTTATTTTGGCGCAGCAATATCACCCGTTGAAAACCTAAACATCAGTACTTACTACTACCTAGACGCAGGCATTGAAAACACAACTGCTAATGGCTATATAGACTTCAGCACTGACTATACACTTCCTGATTGGGCATGGAACACTACAATACTCGCGCACGCAGGGCATTACGACAGACAAGATGGTGCTGACGATTATTGGGACTGGAAAGCTGGTGTTGCAAAAGACATAGGACACTTTAACTTTGAAGTCGCTTATCATGATACAGATGGAGCAGGTATCGGTGGCTTAAGCCAAGGTAATGTTCAAGACGGAAGAGTTGTTGGAACAGTTTCAAGCTCGTTCTAAAACACAAGTAGATATTACCATCAAATATAAACGGGGCTATATGCCCCGTTTTTTATTGGCCATAACTACAAAAAATGGTAAAGTTAAGACTTGCCTAGCAAAAACAATAAATAATTATAATACCGGAGACAAGATAAATGTCAGTAGATAACGTTCTTAAAATGATCCAGGAAAACGACGTCAAATTTGTTGACTTTCGTTTTTGCGATACCCGTGGTAAAGAGCAACATGTAACCTTCCCTGCGCACTCCATTGATGAAGACACATTTGAAGATGGCAACATGTTTGACGGCTCTTCAGTTGCCGGATGGAAAGGCATCAATGAATCAGACATGATTTTAATGCCAGACCCATCAACAGCTGTTTTAGACCCATTCTTTGATGACACCACATTGATATTGCGTTGCGACATTATCGAACCTAATGATATGCAAGGTTATGAGCGTGACCCTCGCTCAATTGCAAGACGTGCTGAATCATACATGCAATCTACAGGAATTGCTGATGCAGCATTTTTTGGTCCTGAAAATGAATTTTTCATTTTTGATGATGTACGCTGGAATTCTGACATGGGCAGCTGTGGCTACAAAATTGATTCTGAAGAAGCCGGCTGGAACTCAGAAAAAGCCTATGAAGATGGTAACATTGGCCACCGTCCTGGTGTAAAAGGCGGTTACTTCCCTGTTCCTCCTGTTGATTCTTTACAAGACATGCGTTCAGCAATGTGCCTAGTACTTGAAGAAATGGGACAAACAACTGAAGTACATCATCACGAAGTTGCTACAGCAGGGCAATGCGAAATTGGTTCTAAATTTAACACACTAGTTAAAAAAGCAGACGAAGTATTAGAGCTAAAATATGTTGTTGCTAACATTGCTCACGCATACGGCAAAACTGCGACTTTTATGCCTAAACCATTAGTAGGTGATAACGGTAACGGTATGCACGTACACCAATCTCTCTTTAAAGGTGGTGATAACCTGTTCTCAGGTGACTTGTACGGCGGACTGTCTGAAACAGCACTTTTCTACATAGGTGGTATCGTTAAGCATGCAAAAGCACTTAATGCTTTTGCCAATGCATCAACCAACAGCTATAAGCGCTTAGTTCCTGGTTTTGAAGCACCTGTTATGCTTGCTTATTCTGCTCGCAACCGTTCAGCGTCTATTCGTATTCCTTTCGTAAACAACCCAAAAGGTCGTCGTATTGAACTTCGTTTTGGTGATTCTACTGCAAACCCATACTTGTGTTTTGCTGCGATGCTAATGGCTGGCCTAGATGGCATACAAAATAAAATCCACCCTGGCGATGCAATGGATAAAGATTTATATGACCTACCTCCAGAAGAAGAAGCTGCAATCCCACAAGTCGCTTTCTCTTTTGATGAAGCATTAAAAGCATTAGATGAAGACCGTGAATTCTTAACTCGCGGCGGTGTATTTACTGATGATTCAATTAATGGCTATATTGACCTAAAAATGGAAGAAGTAACTCGCCTACGCATGAGTACTCACCCTGTTGAGTTTGACATGTATTACAGCTTGTAAGTTCTGACCCGCGCTACTTTGTAGCGCAAGCAATATCTAAACGCCCCTTTCTGGGGCGTTTTTTGTTTATTAAGTCTTCAAAATTATTTATACTCCCTACCTAGCGTCCTCTGCCCAACAAAACAAATTACACTTAAGAAAGCACACACAATAAGCTCTTCTATTCACACAGGAGTATTATTCGCATTCAACTTACACATGGACCTGTGCAGTTAAAGTAATGCAAGAACAATTACCTAGGTGCACGGCAGACTACAACAAAGATAATATCTAAAAAGACATGTCGCTTTCTCAACTCAATACATGAAAGCCCATTAGCAAATGGTATAAAATTTGCTTCCAAGCTATTAATCCAAACCAATAAACCATGCCTGTGCATCAAAAGATACTCGTCCACTTGAATGAAGCGGTTTTATTATTTAATCGGAATTTAATTCTGACTTATATTAATTCGTCTGGTGAAATTTTACTGGCTGACAGTGCTAAACACCTACTAGGCTTGAGCGCGGGAAAAATCTTTAAATCTTCAGACTCTGCATTATTAAATGATCTAAAGCAATGTCTAGCAATGGATGAGCCTTTAGTTGACAGGGAACTCAATTTAACCCAGCTAAACAAAACTATCACCATTAACTTTAGTGCTACACCGCTGATAGAAAATGGGGAACTTAACGAGATTCTAGTTGAACTTCAACAAGTTGACAGACAACTTCGTATCAGCAAAGAAGAACGACTCCTCACTCAGCAGAATACTAGTCGAATGCTGGTTAAAGGCCTGGCGCATGAAATTAAAAACCCATTAGGTGGCATCAGAGGAGCAGCACAGTTACTTGACCTTGAATTACAAGATCCCGAGTTAAAAGAATATACTCAGATTATTATTCAAGAGTCTGATCGCTTAAAAGCATTAATGGATAAAATGTTAGGTCCTAACAAACCTGCAAAAAAAGACATTTTAAATATCCATGAAATTCTAGAACGCGTTAGACAGCTGGTTACTGTAGAAATAAGCAATGACATCGTCATCTATACAGATTACGACCCTAGTATTCCCCTTTTAAAAGCTGATAAAAACCAGCTCATTCAGGCAGTACTTAATATTATTCAAAACGCCGTTCAAGCAATGCATAAAACAGGGAAAATCACCCTTAAAACACGTATTCAGCGCCACATGACGATAGGCCGTAAGCGCTATAAATTAACTGCTAAAATCGATATTATCGACAATGGTCCAGGTATTAATGACAACCTGATGAATCAAATTTTTTACCCCATGATTACCAGCAGAGCCGAAGGCACAGGACTAGGGCTATCAATTGCACAATCACTCATTAATCAACATAATGGACTTATCGAATGCGAAAGCCAACCAGGAAACACCATTTTTTCAATCTACCTACCCTTGGAAAATAACCATGAATAATCCTGATTCAGTCTGGATAGTTGATGACGATAAATCAATCCGTTGGGTGCTTGAAAAAGCCCTACAGAAAGCGTCCATTCAAACACGAAGCTTTCCTGATGCGCTAAAATTATTAGATGCAATAAAAAATGAAACGCCGGACGCACTTATTACCGATATTAGAATGCCCGGTATGGATGGCTTTGAGCTATTAAGCAAAGTACAACACTTGCACCCAGATCTACCCATTATTGTGATGACTGCTCACTCTGATTTGGATAGCGCAGTGTCTGCATTTCATGGCGGTGCTTTTGAATATTTACCCAAACCGTTTGATATAAATGAAGTTGTTGAGGTTGTACAAAGAGCCTGCTTACAAAGCAGACAACAATCAACTACTGAGACCAAAAAAATAGAACAGGTTGAACAAGAAACACCTGAAATCATAGGTGAAGCCCCCGCCATGCAAGAGGTATTTCGAGCAATTGGCCGGTTAGCTCGCTCACATATTACTGTTTTAATCAATGGAGCATCCGGTACAGGAAAAGAACTTGTTGCTAAAGCATTGCATCGACATAGCCTAAGAAGCAATAATCCATTTATTGCCCTAAACATGGCAGCAATTCCAAAAGACCTGATGGAATCCGAGCTTTTTGGCCACGAAAAAGGCTCTTTCACAGGCGCACATACTCGAAGAGCAGGACGCTTTGAACAAGCCAATGGAGGAACTTTATTTTTAGACGAAATTGGTGACATGCCTGCTGAATTACAAACAAGATTACTCCGCGTCTTGTCTGATAATGAATTCTACCCAGTAGGTGCACACACGTCTGTTAAAGTTGATGTGCGAATTATTGCTGCAACTCACCAACACCTGGAGCAATTAGTTGAAAAAGGACTGTTTAGAGAAGATCTATTTCATCGTTTGAACGTCATTCGCATTCACATTCCCCCTTTATGTGATCGAGAACAGGACATCCCCCTGCTATTACGCCATTTTCTAAATCTGGCTGCTATAGAATTAAATACCGAAGTCAAGGTTCTAAAACCAGAAACAGAAGCCTATTTGAGCACCCTTCCCTGGCCAGGCAATGTCAGGCAACTGGAAAATATTTGTCGCTGGTTAACCGTGATGGCATCAGGAAGAGATATCCACCTGGAAGATCTACCACCAGAACTAAGCCATACAGACAAAGAAAGTCCTATCGAAAAAGATAGTAATTGGGAGACATTGCTAGAAAATGCCATAACATATCAATTGCAAATTGGTCAGGCAGATGTGGCCAAAACCATAATTCCGGAAGTTGAAACAATACTAATTAAATCTGCCTTACGGCATACGTCAGGAAGAAGGAATGAAGCCGCTTTGTTACTAGGGTATGGCAGAAACACACTGACCCGAAAAATTAAAGAATTAGGTATTGAGTAACCAGTAAAATTGCTAAAAATAATGGCGGGATACATTTCCACCTCCACCCCTAACAGAAAGACCCAGTTAACCTCATTCCAACGCTCAGCGCTGGAATGAGGGAAGTTTTTTAATTATTTAGCACCTTACAGCTTATTCTTCGTGCGACCGCATGAAATATATACACTGTTATTCATCACAAATATGGGCTTCAGAATTACCCTGCTCAAAAGTCTTTGCTATATCTAAAAGATCAGGCATAAAACCTTGCATGATTTCTGCACATTGTTTCATCTCTTGTATAGTGACATCAGCAGCAATCTCTTTACTAAATGACATTGCTTTACTGACAGCTGCTTCCCGCTTTCCCGCATCGCACAATGCTTTGACTTCAGCACCCATTTGCTTTCCCCGCTGCTCAAAACCCCGCATTTTGCTCTGGTCAATATTTTGCATACAAACTTGCATTTCTTCCGCCTTTTCCATCATAGCCTGCATTTGCTCAGGATCCATTCCAGCGAAATTTTGTGCACAAACTAATACCGGCATTAACAACATCATAAAACAGGTTAAAACTCTCATATTCAAACTCCAAGAAAAATAAAGTACTCTAAGTATTTCCAACACATTATCATTTTTTATCCATACTCATCAACAACGGTGGTAATAATAACAAATCAAGAAACAGGGCAACGGCTATAGTAATGGCTGTCATCAACCCCATTTCGGCATTCATTGAAAAATGAGACAGACTCAAGACCATAAACCCACCCACTAACACAGCGGAAGTAATCCATAAAGCCACCCCAACAGTAGAAAACGCATAACGCACTGCATCCTGACTATCCATTGCCTTATCAACTCTGGCATGCCTGTATTTGCTGATAAAGTGTACGGTATCATCCACCACAATACCTAAGGTCATCCCTGTAACCACTGACAAACCCAACCCTATTCGCCCATCAATCAAGCCCCAGATACCAAAAGCGATTCCAGCAGGAACCAGATTAGGTATCAGACTGATTAAGCCCAGTTTAATAGACTTAAAAGCCATCGTCAGTAATAAAGAAATTAAAACCAAGGCTAAAATAGAGCCAATAATCATCCGAATAATATTACGACTACCGATATGAGAAAACATCAGTATAGGACTAGCCATTTCAACTTTATATGCAGCCATATTAGTATCCAGCCACTGATTAATTCGTTGTTCGAGCTCTAACATATGGTTTGAACTTAAGCTTTCCAAGGTCACAATAATGCGAATGCCAGATTTATCGATATTAATCTGGTCATTCAAATCCAGTCCATAGGGCAATGACATTTCATACATCAGTAGATACTGAGCTGCTAAATCGCGTTCCTCAGGCAAGCGATACCACTTATCATCATCTCCATGCATATTTTTATTCAATCGCTTGAAGATATCTGTCAACGTATTAGCATGGATCATTTCTGGTTGACTCAGCAACCAACCCACAAAGCCTTGAACTTCCTGTAAAAACTTGGGTTCATTTATCCCCCCTGTTTCCAGCGCATTAATTGAAAATTCAATATTATAAATACCCCCCATATTGTTATTCATAAAATCAGTTGCTTGTCTAAATTCAGTCGTTTTATCAAAATATTTTACAAACTCATCATTCAACTGATTCTGTGGAACAAAAGATATCATTACCAGTGCAATGCCACCATTGACAATTAACAATACTTTACGGTGGCGAATCACCCAATCTGCCATACGTTTCATTGCAGAATTATCTAGATCATCTTCTAATTTCACCTTTGCTGGTAATATCGTCATCACCGCAGGCAAGAAGGTAATCGAAAATAGCCAAGCAAACATGACTCCCATGGCAACCATATTTCCTAAATCTCGAAATGGAGGTGCATCACTAAAATTCATACTTAAAAAACCAATCGCGGTAGTCAGGCTGGTTAGAAAAATAGGTTGGAAATTGATTTTTAAACTTTCCTGTATTGCCTGTTTTTTTTCATGGCCAATACGCATATTATGTAATTGCGTCACCAACAGATGAACACAATCAGCCACTGCCATGGTCAAAATAATCGTCGGTGCTATGGCTGATGTCGGCGTTAAAGCCCAACCTAACCAGCCGGAAATACCTAATGAAGACACCACAGAAAACACAATTAAAACAACAACGGAAAGCGTAGCAGTAATTGAACGAAAACTTAACCACAAGATAACAATAACAATGCCATACATTATTGGAACCAGTAGTTTATTGTCATTCATAGCCGCTTCATTAAAGGCATTACTCAGCATGGCCATGCCCGTTAAATGTACTTTTATTGTTGGATACTGTGCTTCAATTTCAGCCGCTAACATCCTTGCACTGGCAGCCACATCTGTTACTTCAGTATGGTGCTTTCCCGGTAATTGCAAGATAACATTCACCCCTGCAACATGGCCTGACTGTGACACTAACCGGTTTAGCAAATAAGGCTCATGTAATGCCACTTGTTTTATTGTCTCTATTTCTGCTGCAGAAACCAGAGGATCAACAACTAAATCAGCAACCAGCAACTCATCCTCTTCAGCCTGAGTGTGCTGAAAATTAGTGACCGAATCAACTCGACTTGAATAAGGTAACTGCCAAGATTTTTCTGTTAAGGTTTGAATCGCTTGTAATGTTTGCTGAGTAAAAACTGTATCCTCTTGGGGTTGCAGTACAAACATTACGGAATCTGATTTGTTATAAGTGTCCTGAATGGTATTAAATGCCTGTAATTGCGGATTTTCCTTACTAAAATAGACACGGTAATCATTATTAAACCCCAGGTTTACCAACCCAGCACCCATACCCGATACAGCTATGATGACTAACAATAGTATCCACCAGGGATGAGCAGTAATAAATTTAGAAAAATTTGAAACCAGATGACCTTTGTTCATAAACCCTCATCTATTAATAAAAACTCAATACAGAGCGAGTTAGAGATAGAATACATATATTTTTAATAGTCCTTTTGAATGACACCTATGAAAACAGTATTTCCAGTTCCACGCATAGCTTTAACGCCTGGTGAGCCAGCGGGTATTGGTCCGGATTTATGTATTCAACTTTCTCAGAAAAAACAAGCATGTCAGCTGGTTATCATAGCAGATCCTGAATTATTAATTCAGCGTGCAGCTCAACTAAAGCTAGACATATCGATTAAACTATTTGATCCATCTAATCAGGCTCAAACAAATACACCAGGTTTAATCACTGTATTACCTGTATCACTAAAACAGCCTGTTATTTGCGCCCAACTCAACCAAAATAATAGTAGTTATGTTGTTGAAACCATTAAAATAGCAACCCAAGGCTGCATGGATAACTTATTTGATGCCATGGTCACAGCTCCGGTGCACAAAGGAATTATCAATGATGCAAACATACCCTTCAGCGGCCACACAGAATTTATTGCAGATATAACCGGTGGCCAACCTGTTATGATGTTGGCAACGCCAGGGTTACGTGTCGCACTGGTCACAACCCATTTACCGCTATCTGAGGTTAGTAATGCGATTACTGCTGATCGTTTAACTGCTATTATTAACTTGCTAAATAAAGATTTACAACACCGTTTTGCCTTAGCTAACCCCAGGATCCTAGTTTGCGGACTTAACCCTCATGCCGGTGAAAACGGTCATTTAGGTAGAGAAGAAATAGAAACCATCGAACCGGTATTAAACACGCTAAAACAACAGGGAATCAATCTACAAGGCCCTTTACCGGCAGACACCCTTTTTACCCCCAAATATCTAGAACAAGCAGATGTAGTGTTAGCGATGTATCATGACCAGGGCCTGCCTGTGTTAAAACACATGGGGTTTGGGCAAGCGGTGAATATTACCTTAGGCCTGCCTATTATTAGAACATCAGTCGATCATGGTACTGCTCTCGATTTAGCGGGAACAGGCACTGCCAATCTCGGCAGTTTAAAGTTTGCCATAAAAACAGCCATAGAAATGGCTGAACCCAACACACGCATTGAGCAATAACAAATGACACATACAGCACGTAAACGCTTCGGCCAAAACTTTCTGCAAGACCACAATATTATCTACAATATCCTATCAAATATTAATGCTCAAACTGGCGAGCACTGGGTAGAAATAGGCCCAGGGCTTGGTGCGATAACCGAGCCTCTATTACAAAAGGATATTACTCTAGATGTGGTTGAGCTGGATAGAGACCTAGTCAAATTTCTACAAGATAAATTTAACACGCATAAAAACTTTACTATTCACAGTGCTGATGCACTGAAATTTGATTTTGCTGCACTGGCAGTACAAGACCAAAAACTGCGTATTATTGGCAACCTGCCCTACAATATTTCCACCCCACTATTATTTCATTTGCTGAATAATGCCTATTGCATAGAAGACATGCACTTCATGTTACAAAAAGAAGTGGTGGACAGAATTTGTGCAGAGCCCGGCAGTAAAAAATATGGCCGTCTTAGTGTAATGATTCAATACTATTGTGAAACAGAGTCTATATTTGATGTTCCTCCGGAAAGTTTTAATCCTATCCCTAAAGTTATGTCTTCAATAGTGAAACTGACGCCTCATGAAAAGCCTCCTGTTGAAATCCAAACCATAAAAAAACTAAATACCGTGGTAACAACAGCTTTTTCCCAACGCCGTAAAACAATTAGAAATTCACTTAAAAAAATAATAACAGAAGAACAAATAACAGCCTTGGACATAGACCCAACACTTAGAGCAGAATCGATTTCACTTGCTGAGTTTGCACTATTAAGCCACCTTATAACTGATTAAACCAAAGTTTAATCAGATCAGATATTTAAAGCGCGACAAATTGTCACGCGTCGATTCGCCACATTCCAAAGCAACAAGCATGTCGTTATAATAAACTCATCTTAAATGCAGTCCCTCTGATTACAGAAGACTTTCATTATAGTACTTCCTAAAGAATACCTTCAATGCAGTCAAATAACTGCATTTTTTTTGCCTATCAGAAATAGATATCAACACCTACCCCCTTGTTGCGACAAAATGTCACGCGTCGATTTGCCACATTTTCAAACAACTTGCTTATCGATAGAATAGTCACAACTTAAATGCTTTCCTCCTGAAAGAGGACACTCATTTAATTTAATCCTAAAAATTTACTCTTAATGCGGCTTAACAGCCGCATTTTTTTTGCCTGTCACTTTGTCAAAGAGCAATATTGTACAGTCAAAACCTACTTGTATTTTAAACCTAACAAAAATCATTACCTGTTTCTGATATTAAGATGTCTATCTAACAAATTTTATTCCCTCTTAAAACGCCAAAAAGTTTTTTTATTATTTCTCAGTATAACTCACACAATTTAACTAAATTTAGCTATGATGAAGATGTTAACTTGATGATAAGGACAGAACAATGACTACTATTACTGACCCGGTAATTGGCCGCTGGTATAAAGATCTGGAAAACGACTTGACCTTTAAAGTAGTTGCTATTGAAGAAAGCAGTGACGATATTGAAGTACAATACCTCAATGGCGACATTGGTGAATATGACAATGACAGCTGGTACACCTCTACCTTCGATTACGTTGAGGCACCAGAAGACTGGACCGCCCCTTTTGATGAAATCGAATCTGATGATTTAGGATACTCTGACCCGGACACACACATAAAACCTGAGCAGGAAGATATAAACATCTCTGATATGCTGGATAAATAGGAAATATTTAATGAAAATGAGCCCGCAGCAGTTTTTGGACTGGGAATCCAAAAGCATTACTTTGCTTGCAATGTCTGGAGCCGGTAAAACCACTCTGGCGAATAAACTCCCAAAGGATAAATGGTTTCATTACTCGGCCGATTATCGTATAGGCACAAAATACCTAGGTGAACCAATTTTAGATAACATTAAACGACAAGCCATGGACGTGCCGTTTCTAAAAAAACTATTGTTATCTGATTCTATCTACATACACAATAATATTACGGTAGACAATTTGGCACCTGTTTCCAGTTTTCTTGGCAAACTAGGTGATCCAGAACAAGACGGTTTATCCTTACACGAATTTAAACGCAGACAAGCTTTACATCATCAAGCTGAAGTTGCTGCATTAAATGACGTGCCTCAATTTATTCATAAAGCTGAAGATATCTATGGCTATAAACATTTTTTAAATGATGCCGGTGGCAGTGCGTGTGAATTAGATCGCCCAAATGTATTAGAAACACTCTCTAAACACACACTGATTATATACATTAAAATCCCACCATCACTGGAACATGCCATCATTACACGCGCCCAGACAGACCCTAAACCCTTATATTACAGAGAAGCTTTTTTAGACAAAAATTTAGCTGAGTTTATGACCATCAATCATTATACTGACGTTGATTTAATCCCCCCTGATGATTTTGTCAGTTGGATTTTTCCCAAATTATTCAATTCACGCCTACCTCGTTATCAAGCCATTGCAGACCAATACGGCTATACCTTAGATGCCAATGATGTTGCAAACGTATCAGATGAATATGAATTTATTCAGCTAATTTCTGATGCCATTTCTAAACAGACGGAAGCATTAACATGCCCTTAGTTGCTCACACCGGTTTACCCACTTTTCAACGTCTTATTGATGAAGGCGAAGACATACTTAACCCAAACCGCGCCAATCACCAACATATTCGTGAATTACACATAGGCTTACTTAATATCATGCCTGATGCTGCACTGGAAGCAACCGAACGGCAGTTTTTTCGTCTTGTTGGTGCATGTAACCAAATCGCTCAATTTCATATTCATCCTTTCACAATAGATGGCCTGGAAAGAGGGCCGGACGCGCAGAAACATATAGCTCAATATTATGAATCCTTTGATAAAATCAAACATGATGGACTGGATGCATTAATCATCAGTGGTGCCAATGTCACTCACGCCCATTTATCAGAAGAAGACTTCTGGCAACCCTTAACTGAAGTTTTTGACTGGGCAAAACAACATGTCACCTCAATTTTGTGTTCTTGCCTTGCAACACATGCCCTAATTGAATATTGCTACGGTATAGAACGCACACCTCAGGCAGCAAAAAAATGGGGGGTATTTTCACATAAAGTACTGAAGCGCACTCATCCTCTGGTTGCTGAAATAAATACCCGTTTTGATGTGCCTCATTCCCGCTTTAATGAAATTTATCAATCGGATATGGAACAAAAAGGCTTGATAGTCCTGGCAGCTAGTCAACAGGCAGGAGTTCATCTTGCAGCAAGTGCAGATGGTATTCGTATCGTTTTCTTCCAAGGCCACCCTGAATATGATGACATTAGTTTGCTGAAAGAATATAAACGAGAAGTTATACTGTTCTATCAAGGGGATAGAGCCACCTACCCACCATTTCCTGAACATTATTTTAATAAACACGTGCAACAAATATTGTCAGCATATAAAGGACAAGTGGAACAGGCTAAACAAAATAATCTGCCGCTAACCACGTTTCCAGAACATCAACTGTTAATACATCTGGATAATACCTGGAAAGATACCGCTAAAGCCGTTTTTAACAACTGGCTGGGTAAAGTCTACCAAATTACCAACCAGGATAGACGTCTGCCATTTATGGAAGGTATCGATCCTAAAAACCCGCTGGGAATAAACACGCCCTAACTCAGCATTTTAAATCCATGCATAAACACTACTTACAACAAACCATAGAACTAGCCAGTACCAATGTAACCAGTCAAAATGGCGGGCCCTATGGTGCAATCATTGTAAAAGCAGGTAAAGTCATTGCTGCCAGTGGGAATCGTGTAACCGCCGATTTAGACCCGACTGCACATGCTGAAGTGATGGCAATTCGACTTGCCTGTCAGACTTTAAAAGATTTTAAACTAAAGGACTGTATTCTTTATACCAGTTGCGAACCCTGTCCAATGTGCCTGGGCGCTATTTACTGGGCCCGGCTAAAACAAGTCTATTTCGCATGTAATCGTCAAGATGCGGCTAACGCCGGCTTTGATGATAGCTTTATCTATGATGAGATACCACTAGAACCTCAAAAAAGGCAAATTAAAATGTTGCATATCGAATTACCTGATGCAATCAAACCTTTCCATTGCTGGAATAGCAAAGAAAATAAAACCCTGTATTAACTGAATGGCGAAGTATCGCACATCGTTTATATATTATAAGCATATATAGACGATGTACTAGCTAGCCATTCAAATACAAGCTATTCTGTCGCTGCAGGAGCAGGCTGCTCTATCTCAGCTGCTTTCTTTATTTTTATTAACCAGCCATCTTTAGAAACACAAAACCCCTTCTGAGCCTTAGCTTTAAGGTGTATACGTGCATATTTACCCGTTAGTACTGCAGGTAATTTAGCACTCACTTCAAAATAACTTTGTCTATCAACATACTTAATTTTTAACGGTTGATCTTTAGCTACAACTACAATTGTTGTTGGATCAGCTCTTCCCGAAACAGTAAAGGAAATTTCTGATTCGGGGGCCACCTCAGGAACAGGTGACTCTTTAGTCTGTTCAGGGGGAGAAAAATTTCTAAACCTCAAAGGGAGACATTCTTCACCAACATCAGTCGAACTATATGCAAATGCAGAACCGGTAAAGAAAACCATCCCTAATATAAGGGGGATCTTCAAGCTTTTTATTATCTTCATAGCTGCCTCTGTTGTTTCGTTATTTTTAATATCTTTCATATTATATCTCGTCTGGACAGACTTTAATCATTTTTAAAAAACAATTCAAGTAGCACATTCAAATTATTTCAATAATAATTTATATTTCACCTCATCTCCATTCAACAAAGAAAATCGCTCTACTCGCAATACATGGTCTCTTGCCAACTTGTCATTCAAAAGCTTTCGCCTACCCTGATAGAAAACTCTATATACATTATATTCATCTTCCTCATTCGCCCAAGTTGCGGTCTTAATCATAGGCAATGAATCAAGATAATCACTGACTCTAGCCAAATCATTGCTACCATTGATATTGGCCACTTTCAAAACCACCGAGCCTACTCTTTTAACCTCTGATTTAACTGCATAATATTTTGACAATCGATCATAAACACCTTGAAACCCATTTAAAGCAGCATTCTCGATTGAACCACATTGACTTCCCCACTGTTCAATTTTGCCATCAAAATAAAAGGTCCATTCAACTTTCCAGCAACCTGCCGTCTTAAGCAACTTGCCTGCAAGGGTTGAAACCACATCATAACGCTGAGAAACTTTCAACAAATGCTTTGAATAGGCACTTAATACATCACTAATAGACAGACTCTGTTTTTCTTTCAAATCTTGAATAGGATACAACGTAGGCAATCTTTTTCGGCCTGCCGCTCTATCCAATACCGCATCAACATCAGGCATTGAAAGCGGATCAAAAAAATGTTGTTTGCCCTCCTCCTCAACCACCAACCAAACCAAAGTTCTGGGTCTAATTTCATTCCAAACGCCAACAGCACTCTGCCGAAACACATCAACTAACAATGTCTCATCAAACAGCACTCGCATTAATCTGGCACTAGACGTGACCTTTACATCAGAAGGAACCAGCGCATACTGATACTCATCAACATAATAGATAGCATCTGCCAATACAGCTTTAACCGTTTCATCCAGTAAAATATCATTGCTGGCTAAAATACGAGTTAACACCACCGTCAAAGCCTCCTTGATGGCAGCGACTCTATCTTGCTCTAACTCACTTTTAGCGACAACCTCTGCCTCATAAAGACGTTCAACCTCTATCGAATGGCCCGTTTGGCAAACAATTATTAAACAAACCCATAACGCTCTAATAGCTACTTTCATATCCTTCACACAAATTGTAAGATGTCTTGTACAATATCGGTAGTTTTATCATTAACTTTAATTAAAGAGAACATCACATTGAGCGAACAAAATCAAGAAAGCCTGAACTACAAAAGTGCCGGTGTTGATATAGAAGCGGGTAACGACCTGGTTGAACGTATTAAACCAATTGCTGCAAAAACACGCAGACCTGGGGTAATGGCCGGCCTGGGCGGCTTTGGTTCGCTCTTTGAACTTCCTTTAGACCGTTATAAAAATCCCATTCTAGTCTCTGGAACTGATGGTGTCGGCACCAAATTAAAACTGGCTTTAGAACTGGGTATCCATGATACCGTAGGCATAGACCTGGTAGCCATGTGTGTTAACGACATTATTGTACTAGGTGCTGAACCACTATTTTTTCTTGATTACTATGCAACAGGTAAACTGAATGTTAATACCGCAGCATCAGTAGTGGAAGGCATAGGCAAAGGTTGTGAATTAGCAGGTGCAGCACTGGTCGGCGGAGAAACCGCTGAAATGCCAGGTATGTATTCAGAAGGCGATTATGACCTGGCGGGCTTTTGCGTGGGAATCGTAGAAAAAAGCAAGATACTGGATGGCAGCCAGGTCAAAGCCGGCGATAAACTGATCGGTATCGCATCCTCTGGACCACATTCCAATGGCTATTCCCTGATTCGAAAAATCATTCAAACCAGTCATGTATCTTTAACAGAATCATTAAATGGTAAGCCTCTGGGAAAAGCACTACTTGAACCCACAAAAATTTATGTTAAATCTTTACTGAAATTAATTCAAAATGTACCGGTTCATGCCTTAGCTCATATTACCGGCGGCGGTTTAACAGAAAACTTACCTAGAGTGTTACCGGAAGGACTCAATGCTGCAATTGATTTAAATAGCTGGGAATTACCAGATACATTTAAATGGCTACAACAGAAAGGCAATATCTCTCAAGCCGATATGTTAACCACCTTTAACTGTGGCATAGGCATGATCGTCTGTGTAGACGCCAACGATGAAAAAGCAACGATGGATTGTTTAACGCAACAGGGAGAAACTGTTTTTTCTATTGGAGAGATAGTGAGCGCTTCGGGAAAACCTGAAGTTGTTTATAACAAATAAATAGACATTGTAGACTTTGGCCTAACTTACATGCTATGCATTACAATAATTACCAGGTTGATCTGAGATATAAAGATATCATGTTGTAGAGCGGACTTCAGTCCGCTATAACTGTCAACAAAAGTCCGCCCTACAATTCATAACCTGTGTTTTGTTAACAGTCAAATCTTTTTTGTCATGTAAAAGTACCGCTCGGCGCAATTGCTAACGTGATATATTTCAAACTACTTTAGAGATAAGAGCATAGTTTAAATCGCGCCTAGGGCTGCGCCCCTACAACAACAGATTATCTCAAAATCTACAAATGTCGTACAATAGTAGTCAAAGGGGGTTGAAGTCCAATGGTATGAAAACGTACGCTAAGGATTTTTTGTCAATCAGCCCAAAAGATTGACTAGGATTTAAATACTTCATTGTTAAACAAAATTCGAAAACATTTTCCATACTACATATTATGTAAATTCATTGACAACTTATTCTAGTCGTTATAAGGTTCGTTCAAACAATCCTCCCAAAATACTGTTATTGATCTTGAATCAAGGAATGCTTTATGCGTGTAGTTTCAGTTGTCCCCTCATTGCTCGCTTTATTTGTTACTCTCATTTTTTTACCCATAGAAGTATCAGCTAATAATTCTTCAAAACAGGGAGGCCACTTCCAATCACAAGGTCATTCTAATATCAGACATGGTTTCGGTTGTGGCTGGTGGAGAAGTTGCGGTACTTGGTTTATAGCACCCCAGAACTATACCAGTGGTCAAAGTATACAAGGTGTTGATCCTGCAACGGGTGTTTTACGTCAAAGTCAAAGTGATCTATCCCCTTTAAAGTCAGGTTTGGGGTTACGTCGTTTTTATCAAAGCAGTTCATTTGAAAGCAGTTGGCTGCATCAATATGATAGACGTTTAAGTCGTGGTCAAGAATTAAGTTATGATGACTATGAAGGTTTAAAATCTGATCTCTATCGCCAGGCAAAAAATGCCTGTCATGATGGGTGGCCAGAAATACGTGATACAGCATATAACGGACAATATAGCACTGCCGAAGCAAACTATCACCAAGGATTATGTGAAATAAAAAACAGTGGAAGCATTGTTGTTCGTCTCCCTATTCATCGTACCAGACACTCCCATAATAATAAATTACGTACAGTGACACGTCCAAATGGTACTGTTTATACTTTTGTTAAACAGAATCAGCAATGGAAAACCTTAAGTAAAGCCCCTGTTCAGTTAAAACAAATCCGTAATCGTTGGGTCTTTATTGATATGGATGGCAGTAAAGAAAAATACACCAATCATGGACGACTTCTCAGCATAACCAATGCAGAAAGCCAAATCACTGCACTTAAATATGACTATATTGGACGACTTAAAAAAGTAACAGATCAGTTTGGTAGCACACTGATTTTTAACTATCGCCATCATTGGTGGGGAAATCAGCTCAAAAAAGTCACTAGCCTCAGTGGAACTGTTCAATATAGCTATGATCAATGGAATCGATTGAGCAAAGCTCGCTATCAAGATGGCAGCACTCAAATCTATGAATATCAAGATGAACAATGTGAAACCTGCCTTACAAAAATCATTAATGCAGCGAGTGAAGTTGAACAGCAAATAAACTACGATGAACAAGGCCGTGTTATCAGCAGTGAAGGGGCGAATGGCAGCAATCTTCGCAATTTTATTTATGGTGATGGAGAAGTCATTGTCAGTGACAGCGCAGAAGCGCAAACACGCTATGAGTTTAACCTGCATCATGGTGTATTAAAAATAGCAAAACTCACTGATGCAATGGGGCAAAGTGAAACCTTTGGCTATGACAACAACGGTTACCCTTCAAACCACACTGCTAAAAACGGCAATATTACAGAAACTGAATATAACGAGCGTGGATTGCTTGAAGTGACTGTTGAAAATGCGGGTACGGATGCTGAAAGAGAAACAAATACACAATGGCATACTGATTTCAGAAAACCCACTGAACGTAGCGAAATTAATCAAACAACTGCTTTTGACTATGATAATTCAGGCCGTTTAACACAACAAGTGCAAAGTCCAAATAGTGACGGTGCAGTAGATGATGAAACACTGGAAGAAAGAGTCATTGCATTTGCTTACAATGAACTTGGTCAAATAACAGAAACTGTTTCAGCTAACGGTGCAAGACGAACACAAAGCTATGATAATAAAGGTAACCAAATAAGTACAACCAATAGCTTAGGCCACAAAACAAATATATTGGCTTTCGACTCAGCAGGCCGCACACTAAAAATTCAAGATAGCAATGGTGTTATCACCGAAAATCAATATGATACAGTGGGGCGTCGGATAAAAAGCACAATGAATGGACTCATTACCCACTATCAATATGATAGCTCAGGCCGCCAGTTAAAAGTGACATTCCCTGATGGTACATATAAGGAAAATCAGTATGATGAATCTGGGCAGATCCTAATGACCTTCAATCAACGTGGAGAAATTACAAAAAATACTTATGATACAAATGGAAATAGAACAAGCATACAGATATCTGACGCTGATGGTAATATCGTAGCTTCAACTGAAACCAGCTATAACCTACTTAACCAGGCAATACAAACTTTTGATGCTTCTGGTAACAGCACAACCTTTGAATATGATGTCAGTGGAAATAAGAAAACGATTATAGATGCCAAAGGAAATATCACTCAAAATCAATATAACAACGAAAACCAACTTATAAAAACCATCGATGCTCTGGGTGGTGAAACTATATATGAATATGATATTAATGGTAACAATACCACAGTTATCACTGCCAATGGAGCTACCACAGAGTTTACTTATGATGACTTTAATCAACTTACTAGTGAAACCAGTCCCGATAGAGGTCAAACGTTATATGCCTATAACATTAGTGGCAACCGTGTTCAAACAACAAATGCCAACAACAATATAAAGAACACAGTCTATGATGATCTGAACCGCAGAATACATGAAAGCTGGATAGATCATCCAGAGCTAACTATCAATTACAGTTATGATAACTGTACCAACGGAATAGGTAAACTTTGTCAAAGTACTGATGCCAATGGTTACACTCGCTATCAATACAATAATAATGGACAAATAACACAAAAAGACCAAAATATAGCTGGTACCACCCTAAGCCAACAATTCAGCTACTTTGAAAATCGAAAGTTAAAAACCCAAATTTACCCATCAGGTGTAGAGATAGGCTACAGCTACAATGAAGATCTGCTCAACAAAATCACTATCAACAATGAAACATTCATTCAAAATATTCGCTATGATGCCGCCAAACGCATTACAGGATGGCAATGGTCAGATAACAGTGAATATAGTAAAGGCTATGATCAAAATGGACGGCTAAAAACATTCTCACTTGGAAACAGCCAGCGCACTCTTGAATATGATGTAACAGATAATGTCATTGGCTGGGCAGATAATAACAGCGATGAATATAAGCAATTTGACTACGATGCACTTAATCGCCTAAATGTATACAACAAAAACCTGGCAATAGCAGATATCAATATTGCAGATGAGACACTGCAAAGTCAGAGTTTCAGCTACGATGAAAACGGCAACCGGACTCAACTGACTGAAGAAGAAGGAACAACCACCACAAACTATCAAATTGAGACAGCCTCTAACCGCCTAACGGCTATAGACGACATCACAAGAGAGTACGATGCCAACGGTAACCTTATTGACGATGGAGAGCATACATACCAATATAGCGCTAGAAATAGACTTGCAAGTGTCGATAGCAATATTAACTTTTTATATAATGCAAATAGTCAAAGAGTTAAGAAGAGCAGTGCTAATGGAACTATTATTTATGCTTGGACAAATGAACATATCTTTGGCGAGTACACGGCCCAAGGTGATTCTATTCAAGAAACTCTTTATTTTGACAATACCCCGATTGGAGTGATTAAAGCAGATACTGTTTATCGAGTTTATGCTGATCAGACTGATACACCAAGGGTCATTAGTAATAGTGATAATAAAGTTGTTTGGTTATGGAATTCAAAACCATTTGGTGAAAGTCATGCAAACGAAGACCCTGATAGCGATAATATTTATTTTACCTACAATTTACGTTTTCCGGGACAATATTATGATATAGAGACAGGATTGCATTATAACTGGAATAGGCATTATGACCCTCAAACGGGAAGATATTCTACCAGTGACCCCAGTGGCTTAACGGGAGGGTTAAATTTATATTCTTATGCAAATAATAACACCCTTCTATTTACTGATTCAGCAGGGTTGGCTGCTGAAAGAGCCGATAGTGACTCTATCTTTGTATTCTGGGCATCGGGGTGGTATGGCACTCATGTTCATAATAAAGTCTTTACTCCTTATGTAAAAAATGAGCTAGGATTATCGGCTAATGATACCAACGGTGGTATTTTTGGCAGTTTTCGACCTGACGCTTATAGTTTAACTGAAATTTGGGAGCTGAAGCCCATTTCATATTTATCCCCCGGAAGTAAAAGAAGAGAGGCTGAGGCCCAAATAAATTCTTATGTTGCTAAAGGGAATGAGAGCAATAGTGGGACATTAGTATATTCAAAAGGAAATCCCTTTAGAATTTTTCCAACCCCGTGGGTAACCAGCACTATTTATGACGGTGATGAATATGCATTAGAGTTTTTTGCTGACACAGAACCTCAGTTAAATGGATATTCTGGTCTGGTTTTTTATATGTCACAAAAATTAGGCTGTGGGTGCTTCTAATAATGAAGATTTATTATGGCCTCTGAAGAGCATCTAAGAAATTGTGCAAAACACCTTGAAAGATGGAAACCCATCGTTCCCGCAGTTTCGGATCAACTGTTTCCGATTGTGGATAAAATGTTTCAACGAAACAGAGAAATGTCAGAAGCTGGACTTACATTTTTTCAGCTTGACCAGAAAATATTAGTAAGCCTTTGTGAAAATGAGTCCGAAGTTGAAGAACACAAACAGCACCTTATTTTCCATGCAAAATATGATGTCAGCCGTTGGTGTTATCATTATATTGAAAATATAGAAAAAATTGAGCGTTTAAGAGAATATGCTCTAGAAACAGGAGATTATTTAGATGATGAGCCCACTAGTTTTCTTAAACGTTATCATAAATTACGTAGAGATAATCCAGTTGAAATTGAGAAATTTAGGGATGCTTTTAATCAACGCTATTTGACTTTATGGGAAGAACAAATAGTTAGATTTACTCATGGACGTTATCATGATTATTCTGACTGGAATAAAGAAACCATCAGGTTGTTTATTCGTAAAATGTTTGATGAACACAATGCGCAGCTTGGCTTTACTTTTTGCAAAAAATTTTCCAGGGACAATGTCTATGCTTATATCAAACCAATCTCAGGCTCTTGGGCTCTGTTTATCTCCGCTGATATGACCAGTATTAGGCATATTGTGCCTAATAGTTCTCGAGGTGAAGACTTAAATATGGTGTTTGGGCTGGTTAATTTGAAATCAAAAAAGAAGTCATTATATGCGCTAAATAATTTAATTTTACCTTGTAAATTAGAGCACTTTTTTCCTATACATCTTGTTCCATCAATTGCGCGAGTCATTTATTCTCGATTTACCAGCTATAGAGAGCTTGAATCCCTAATTAACAGTTTATTCTCCTATTATCAAATCATTGCTGAAGAATTTGAAGTCGCAGTTACAGAGGGGGTGAATGAGATAGAAGCTAATGCTGTAGACAGCGAAGTTAGTTAAATCGGGCTGGCTTAAAAGCTCATCTCTTAAAAATTACATCATATTTTTTGTATAAAACTACTCTTGTTCCTTTAGCATTCATAACAGTTAAAATCCAACGTACTTTTGTTTTCTTATTGTTATGTGGCTTACTCAGAAAATCTAATATAAAAAATTCTTAGTAGGCTTCAATTAACCACATACTACGACCTGAGACTTTTAATTTTTTCTGGAGAGAAATGACGATAGAAAGTTGTTCTTCCAATTCCTAGCATCTTGATAATATCGGATACAAAAGGATAATTATCTGTATCTTTCAGCATTGATTGTGCCGTTCGGATTTTATCATCAGTCATTAATTTCGGCCTACCTCCAATTCGACCATTCTTTCTCGCAGATTTAAGCCCAGCTCTGGTGTTTTCAACAATAATCTCACGCTGAAACTGATCAAAAGCAGCATTCATATGGAAGAAAAGCCTGCCTTCCGGTGTACCTGTATCGGTATTTTGAGTAAGTAGTGCCTGAACGGAAAAGCATAAAGCTGAGCGAGGCCCACAAAATGTTGACTCAGACTGCGTACTAGCCATTTCAAAATTCGCCAAACACAGACGCAAAGCACCATTTTTCTGTCCACATGGCGTTAAAAACCATTTTT
>JBJPGG010000095.1:0-10392 GCA_048595505.1 Methylococcaceae bacterium | reverse complement strand
AGTTCACTCTACAAAGTATAGCCGTTATTAGCTATGTTATTTTTTAGCCGAGTATTGGCACCAAATGGTTTTAAATGTTTCAGTTAAGCTTGGGTCATTATTTATAACCCTTTTTGAAACAGCCTCGGTAGAGAACCAGGTACCTTCATCAATTTCTTCACTGTTTAGCTTAAAAGGGCCGTTATGACTGCATTGATACACATGTATAAATTCCATGCCCAGCTGGGGTGTGGGGGAGAGCTTGAATAGTGATTGTAAACTATCTTTAATATGTATTCCTAACTCTTCTTCGGATTCTCTTATCGCTGTAGTCGTGTAGTCTTCACCGGCATCAACATGACCCGCTGCAGACGTGTCCCATAGTCCTTTATTTAAATCTTTTTTCATTGATCTTTTTTGTAAAAACAACTGTCCTTGTTGATTAAATACTAGAATATGTACTGCTCGGTGGCGTAGTCCTAAGGCATGAACCTCATGTCTGGGAAGGGTGTTAATAACCTGGTCGTTTTCATCAACAACGGAGAGTAATTCGTAATTCATATTTAGGCTCGATTCCAAAGCGTATGTGGTGTAAGGTAAAGGTTTTTAACCTTAGTGAATAGCAAAATATAAATAATGGCAAGAAGAAGTGAACATAGTCAGGAAGAAATAAAAGAAATGATATTGAAAGCCGCTGAAACTATTGTTATTGAGGAAGGCTATTCTGAGTTAAAAGTTCGTAAAATTGCGATGGAAATTGGTTATACCGTAGGTAGTATTTATATGGTGTTCGATAACATGTCAGATTTGATTATGCATGTTAAAGGAAGGACATTAGATGATATTTCTGAACAGTTAAAACAGGTTGTTAATGAAAACAAGACAGAGCAAATAATAGAACAGCTTGCTAAGACGTATTTGGCATTTGCCCAAGGTAACTTTAATCGTTGGAGTATGATTTTTGAACACCGCTTGACTGAGAACGCGCTTGTTCCTGATTGGTATCAACAGAAAGTTGATGATATCTTTAGTCTAGTTGAAGCTCAATTTAACCAACTATTAACTGAGAATAATGAAGAGCAAAGCAAAATGGCTACGCATGCTTTATGGAGTGGAGTACATGGTGTTTGTATTTTATCGTTGACAGGTAAACTGGACTTGGTGGGTGCTAATAATATTGAAAATATTGTAGTGATGTTGGTCGATAATTTTATTAAAGGTTGGAAACAAGATTAGTATTATTCTTTTCTTTGTTCTGGTAGGTGCAAGGAAACCAAGAGGGTGGCTATAAAAACTAAAATGCCTAACCCTGCCAATGCCATGACGGGATCAACTTGTTGTGATGCAGCATAAGTATAACTACCCACAGCAAGTAACATGGCGACATTTTGAAAAAATCCTTGTAGAGCAACCGCACCGCCACTACCAATACTGTCCTGTCCAAGTTCTTGCAGTGCTGCGTTAATAGGTACAATAAACATACCTCCCGCCATTCCTATGGCAAAAAGTGCTGTTCGTGCAGTCCAGATAGTATCTGTAAAACTTAATGCAATAATAAAAATGGCCATTAAGTAAGCAGGGATTCTTGCCCTGCTTAAAAAATCCAAAGGGATTAAGTGTGGGACTAACGCAGAACCAACAATAATTCCAATAGCTAAAAATAGTGTAAGTTCAGCAATGTCACTGGCATTTTGAGTCATCAACACTAAAGGAGCCCAGGCGATAATAATAACGCGGACTGTTGCCGCAGTAGCCCAAAATAAAGAAGCACCTAAAATAGCGAACCGAGATCTGGGTGTAATAAAAAAAAGTCGAATTTGTTGGTAAAAACGGATAACTTTTGAGCCAGCTTCAGGCTGTTTGCTGACTTTTTTTGGTAATAACAGACTAACCATGGCAGAAATGATAAAAATAATAATAGTACCGATTAAGGCCCATTGGATAGAATAGTCGGCTACTTTTGCGCCAATGACCATACCTAAAAGAATCGCTAAAATAGTAGAACCTTCTATCCAGCTGTTAGCTTTTACCAGGGATTCTTTATCAGCCAGTTCTGGTAAAATACCGTATTTAGCAGGACTAAAGATGGCTGCTCCTAAGCCGACCACGCAATAGGCTATTAATGGTTCTATATTCAAAAGTAATAACCCTGCACCGGATGCTTTAACTAAATTAGCAATCAATAAGACTTTGGATTTTGGATGATTATCAGCAAAAGCCCCTACCCAGGGTGCAAACACTACAAAAGCAATTAAAAATACACTTTGTAATGCCGGTACATACCATGTTGCCAGCGTTGCTGATTGCATGACTAATGCGATCACGGTAAATAAAATAGCGTTATCAGCAAAAGCAGATAAAAATTGGGCTATCAGTAATGGGTAAATTTGTTTATTCATAACAGTTTAGCTTTTTGGCTGCATTGGGTAGAGGAGAGATTGACTGCTCAGTTTGGGTGTTTTTAAATAACATGGTTAAAAAAACTATAAAACCGATTCAGTTTTATGTTTCTTTTTATCCCTATAGTAAATTTTGATATTCCCAGAATCTTTCATGATGTCTTTTTTTATATCAAATAATGATGTTGCTTCAATTAAGGTGGACAGCTTGCTGTATCCATAATTTCTAGGGTCAAAATCCGGGTGCTGCCGTTTTATGAAGCTACCACATATACTGAGTAGAGCCCATCCGTCATCATCTTCTTCCGAACGTTCTTCAGCGGCATTTCTTAAGGCATTAATTAATTTAGAGTCCTGACATAGTTGTTGCCTGCTATATTGGTTTTTTGGCAGATCATTTTGTTCTTTATCTTCAGAAAGTTGATCTAAATTTTTGTTTTTCTCATCGGAATCTAGTACTTTTAAAACTTCAATGTATAAGAAATCATCACAAGCATTAATAAATGCAATAGGTGTTTGTTTTTTACCAACACCATAAACATAAATTTGTGATTCTTTTAGGCGGGTAGCTAATTTTGTGAAATCACTATCACTTGAGATAATAGCAAAGGCATTAAATTTACTGGAATATAATAAATCCATGGCATCAATAATCAAGGCCGCATCAGAAGAGTTTTTGCCATGAGTGTATGAAAACTGTTGCACCGGTTGAATCGCTAATTCATTCAAAGGGTCTTTCCAGTTTTTCAAAGCAGGGGATGCCCAGTCTCCATAAGCTCTTTTTACAATGACGTAACCATATTTTGCTAACTCGGTCATGATGGCTTGTAACGCTGATAATTGCGTGTTTTCAGCATCTATCAGTACAGCTAGTTTTTTTGCAGCCTGTACCATGAGTAACCCCTCGGTTATGTAAGTTTTTCAGTAGCCAGTTGGGTAACTTCAGGATAATTTACTTTACCTGTTGCCAATACTGGAATGCTATTAACCACTATGATTTTTCTTGGCAAGCTAATGGCATGAACGCCTGGAGTAGCGTCGGATAGTTGTTTGCTAGTTGCGTCTTTTTGAGTCGTTAATAAAATAACTATCTCACCTTTTTTAGGGTCAGGCAAACTAGTGGCAGCGTGTTGGGCATCTGGCCAGGCTTTACCAGCATGTGACTCAACCGCAGTTAATGAAATCATTTCTCCACTAACTTTTGCAAAACGTTTGCTACGACCTCGGATGGTGATAAAACCATCTTCATCGACGTTAACAATATCTCCTGTATCGTACCAGCCTTTCCCATAAATAGATTCTGGTGGTATCAATTTCCCAGGGTTGTCAGGTAATAAATAACCTTGCATGATATTGGGTCCAGAGACATGTAATTTACCTGCATCTTCAATTCCGGGAATTGCTTCTAATTTGTAATACATTTCAGGCATAAACCGGCCAACAGTACCTGCTTTAAAATCCATTGGGGTGTTGACAGAAGTGACCGGTGCGGTTTCTGTTGCGCCATAGCCTTCTAAAATACGAATACCAAATTTATCTGACCATAAGTCACGGGTACTGTCTTGTAATTTTTCAGCCCCTGCTACCACATAACGCATATTGTAAAAATCATAGGCATGTGCTTTTTTCCCATAGGCAGCCAAAAATGTATTGGTGCCAAACATTATGGTCGCCCCAATATCGTAGGCAATTTCAGGTATGACGCTGTAGTGTAATGGGGAGGGGTAAAAGAATGTGGTCATACCATTTAATACAGGCAACATGGTTCCAACAGTAAAGCCAAAAGAGTGGAACATAGGTAAAAAATTTAGAACTACATCTTGTGCATTAAAAGAAATGCGGGCTTTTAATTGGTTGTGATTGGCTAATATATTGGAGTGTGACAACATCACCCCTTTCGGTTCACCTTCAGAGCCGGAAGTGAATAATATAACTGCTGGGCTTTCTGGGCTGAATTGTTGATGTTTGTACCAGTAATTAGCTGTTTTACATTGAATTAAAGCTTTTAATTTATCTACTTTAGAAATGGATCCGGCCAAGTCTTCCAGATAAATCAGATTGAATTCTTTTGCCAGTGCATCAGCATCGTCATTTAATTTTGCTAGATCAATAAAACGGCGGGAAGTTAAAATTGTTTTCACTTGTGCTGTTTTACAAGCCGAAGTCATACCTGCTGAGCCGGTAGAAAAATTTAGCATGGCAGGGACACGACCATGTAGTTGCAGGCCCAAAACAACATTTAATGTTTTTGTGGAGTTAGGCAGGAATATGCCAACATTTTCTTCAGCGTCAGTGATACTCTGTAAAGCATTTCCAATTGCAATGGAGTGTGTGACTAAAGTGTTATATGAAAGGGGTTGTCGCTCCAGGTCTTCGGCAACAATGTGCTTACCACCATGTATAGTACGTGCTTCCAGCAGCGCAGAAAAGACAGTTTGATGATAATGACTGGTGGCAAAAATCATATCGCTCATTAAGTCAGTTAAAACATGTCCGCAATATTTACGTCGAGACTTTCCTTTTAACTCGGGTTTGGCATCTATAATCGTGTGAGGAAGGATTTGTATCGTTATTTTTGGAAAAAAACGTAATCGAACGATATTTCTGAGTCTGGAGAAATGGGTGTATTCTGCACCGTGTATACGGACGGGAAGTATTGATGCTTTTGATTTATCGGCAATCATACCTGTGCCATCATAAATCTTCATTAAAGAACCCGTTACTGTGATACGACCTTCAGGGAAAATAACTGTTTTGGTATCATTTTGTAAGTGATTAATCAGAGCCTTTAAAGATAAAGGCTGGGTAGGGTCCATCGGAAATACGTGGGAAAGTCCGAGAAAAGGTTTTATCCACCAACGCTCAGAGATATGTGTGTTAATGGCAAAGGTAATGTCATCAGGTAAAAAAACTCCTAATAATAAAGGATCTAGAAATGATGTGTGATTGGATATGATAAGGACACGATCTCCTGCTTTATCATAATTCTCTAGGCCGTTAACTTCGACCTTATAAAGCAAGGTTAAGAACCAGCGTAAAATTTTTTTTAACATTCTTTTCTCCAGCCTGTTAACAAGCTTAGTGATAAGTTAACTTTCTATATTTTGCTTGCTATAGTAGTAATTAGCAAATGTTCTTGAGAGGTTTACTATAACTAATAATTAAACAATGTTCAATTATTAGTTATACATTTTTATTTTTTTAGGATCTGTAGGTAAGCGTAAAGAGTATAATGAAAGATTTGAACTTGTCTGAACTGGATCAAAGTAAGTAGTCGATGAAAATACTTAATATTTATTTCAAAAATATCAACTCATTGGAAGGTGAAAGTCGAATCCATTTTGATCAGGCTCCTATCGCTGACGGAGGTGTATTTGCCATCACCGGACCCAATGGGTCAGGTAAGTCCAGTGTTTTAGATGTAATTACTTTAGGTTTATACGGTGAAACGTTTCGTTTTGATAGACCGGCTGACCATGTAATGACCAAGTCGACTACTGAAAGTTTTGCGCAAGTTGAATTTTTACTGGGGGACGATAAATTTAGATCATGTTGGCATGTTAAACGTAAAAATGGCGATTCAGAAGGCGAGCTATTAGCACCTGAAATGACACTAACCCAACTTAATGGTAGTGAGCAGGCTTTGGAAGGTGGCATACAAAAAGTGCGTGCAAAAATGGTTGAACTGACGGGGATGGATTTCCATAAATTTAGTAAATCAATGGTATTGGCACAAGGTGATTTTGCTGCTTTTTTAAATGCGCTGGATAGTGAGCGCATGGATATTTTAGAAAAAATCAGTGGTGTTGATATATATCAGGAATATCAACAACAGGCTGAGGAAAAAAATACCCAGGCTCAAACCCGATTGCAACAATTAGGACAAGACCTTAGTGCAATTCCTGTATTAGATGATGCAACACTAGAAGCCAGTGAGCATGATTTAGCAGATTATAAAGTGCAACAAACTGAGTTTAAAAATGAACATGACAATATTCAGCAACAATTAGCGCAGGTTCAGAAGACAAGGGACTTAGAAAACCAGTTTCAAAACTTTTCTAAAAAGCTGGAGCAAGAACAAGGGGAGCAACAAGAAAACCAACAAGTTCTTGAAAAAATTGATAGTTTACAGAATGTGCTAGGTTTGGAAGAAGAATTAACAGCGGTTGATAATAAAGCTGAAGAAACTCAGCAAAGTAAAAAAACGTTGGATTCATATTATAGCGAATTGAAAATATTACAAAACCAACTGAAGTCCAGTGGTTTTGATGAGGCGGCAGCAGTTTCTGACAAAACAGTCGCTCAGCAGAAAAATAGCATCGATCAATTAAAGTTAGAGTCCACTGAATTGAAAGCTGTGTTACCTAAAGAAAATACTTTTCTGCAGACTTTAAATCAGAAAATAGATGAAAAAAAGTCAATTTTAAGTACCACGGAAACTTGGCTACAAGAGCATGTAAATGAAAAAAGTTTGTTGGAAAACTTCCCTGAAACAGAAAAATTAAAAATGCTTAGGGCAGAGCTGAGTGAGTCAGATGATAAGCAACAAGCCCATACAAAATGGTCAAAAAATACCACAGAAAAGCTCAATAAGAATAAGGCAAGTATTAAGACTTTGAACCAAAAGAACGTCGACTTAAAGGTTCAGTTAGAAGAAAATGAAAAATCGATATTAACGATGGCTGATGGTAATTCATTGCAAGATTTGCAAGAGATGGAAGCTGAACAGCAACAGCGAGTGGAAAATTTTCGTGAGTTATATGACTTGGCGAATGTCAATGCAAAATTAGGTAAAAAAGGTTTTTTTGGATTGTCTATTTTTAATAAGCAAGCCGGTGTAGAAGAAAAACAGTTAAAAGATGAAGCAGATACATTACAGCTGGAAATTGGGCGAGAGAGAAACATAGTTAAGACTCTGGAAGCGGCTATAGTAAATGAACAACTGCTGAAAAAAATGGAAGCAGACAGGATTCACCTGGTAGATGGCAAAGCATGTCCTTTATGTGGCGCATTAGAACACCCGTATTCTAAACATGCTCCTGCTGTTTCAGTTTCTAAGCAGGTTTTAGTGGAACAACAGAAAAAAGTTAAAGCATTGGTATCAGGTGCAGATAGTTTGGCTAAACAAATTATTGCGGCTCAAAAACAGGCGGTAAAAGATGATCAAAAAGAAAGCCGGTTAGAAGTAGTGTGTTCACAATGGAACAGTCTGGCAAATCGATTGAATACAGCCAGTGTCGACTTGGATATTGATAACCTTTCTTTAATGAAAGATTTGATGAAATCAGAAAAACAAGAATTAGTTAATGTTACTAATTTGCTAAAAAAATATGCCAAGCGGGAAAGCTTAATTGCACAAGCCAAGGTAGCAATTGAAACGAATGAGCACGTATTACAACGAGTAGAAACAGAAACTGAAGCGTTGGATGCAGAATGGAATAACCGTCCTCAGGAATCAGTTGAGCCAGATCAGGTATATAAAAAATCTCAAGCAGAAGAACAGGTATTAGAACAAAAAATAGTTGGACAGTTAGATGCATTGGGTGAAAAAATGCCTGCAAAGGGCAAAGAAAATGTTTTAATTGAACGGTTGAATGCGCGTAAACAAGAATATCAGGCTCAAGTAATGCGTCAACAAACATTGGTTGAAGAGATTCAAGCTTTAGATGTAAAAATCACAGCTAGTTCGACGAAAGTTAATGAAATCAATCGCAATATACAGCAGTGCTCTGAGAAAATGCAGCAGCAAGAAGGGGCCGGGTTACATTTGTCTTTAATTGAAAAACAAAAAATGATTGCTGAAAAAGAGCAACAGGTTTCACAGCAGCAAGATGAAGTAACGGCTTTAAAGCAGAAGTTGACTGAGCAGGGTGATTTAAATCTACTGAGAGATAATGTTACATTAGTTCAGAAGCAGCCAGAATTGCAACAAAAGCAACAGGAATTGAGTCAAAGTATCAGTAATATTAAGAATAGTCTGGAAAAAGCGCAATCGCAACTAGATGCTGAGCAAAGCAATGAGCCGAATATCAATACTGAAGAACAGCTACTGCTCCAGCAAAAATCAATTAAAGAAAAACTGGAGATAACTAAACAAGAAATTGTTACTTTACAAAACAAGTTGAATAAACAAAATGACTTGAAAGAAAAATATAGCGAAGTATCTGCGAAATTAGAAAGCCAAAAAACATTGGCTAAAGCTAGTGAAACAGATATTCGTGCGATAGTTGATAATAATGGGATTCAATTTAAGCAAAAAGTACAACAAATCATGATTGACAAGTTGTTATCACAAACAAATCAAATTTTAGAAAAATTGAGTGGTCGTTATTATGTGCGTAAGAAAGATAGCGAACACGGCTTAGGGTTGGAAATAGAAGATACCAAGCAAAATAATGTTCGCAGATTACCTAAAACTTTGTCAGGTGGAGAGAGTTTTATTGTTAGTCTGGCGTTGGCCCTGGCTTTAGCTGAAATGGCAAATAACGGTCATGCAGTTGATTCACTGTTCTTGGATGAAGGTTTTGGAAACCTGGATGCAGAATCTCTTTATTTAGCAATGACAACACTGGAAAGTCTGAAAACGCATGGTAAGGTTGTCGGTATAATTTCACATGTTGAAGGCGTCAGCAAGCGCATTAAAACTCAAATTGAAATGATAAAAAAACCTAATGGGTTTAGTGCTTTAAAGATGGTTTCCTGATAGTAATATAGATTAAAGATAGGTTTTTTGTGCTACAGCTGCTGGATGTAAAGACAAAGATACGGGGTGGGGTATATCTGGTCATTTAGAAAGGATAAGAGTCGGTGTTTGTTAATGAACCGTGGATGAAGTCCCGAATCTAAGTGGTATAACGTATGCGAAGCCATTTGTACTGTATTGTCGAGAGAAACCAGCCTTTGCCCGATTAGATTAATTTGGCAAATCGCTTGTCATTAAGTAGCTTCCAAGCTTTCTTGTGAACCGCACTACTACCACTCTTAATTTCCCCCAGAGTTTTTGAGTACATTTCACCTGGGAATTCACTATTTATACCTCCTTTTCTACACCTACCAATATAATTCTGAGCTGATTCTGAGAGGTTATTCCCAGCAACACAATCTGCAGCTTGTACATTTGATAAAAAGAATGACTGATTTCCTGTGCTAACTTGAATTCCAGAAATAAGACAAAATCCAAATATTATTGTAGCAATGACTTTCATTAGGCTCTTCTATTATTTTGAAAGCGTTTCAAATGCATTATAAGCATCAATATCTTTGAAATGACGAGCATATACTTCGGTGGTTTCTCCCAAGGTATCTTCAAGCATAGGATTAATATCAATTATTTTGTGAAGAGACCATGATATTTCTTGGCCCTCTTGATTCTTAAATGTTGTAGCACGACTATTAGTTAATTCCTCAACCTTTTCTTTTGCTTCGACTTCGTTATTTGCTTTAATTAAAGTAATACACTCTTCATAAAGAGGAACATAGTCCCTTGAATCAGAAGAAGATTTATATAAGATTACAGCTACATGATATTTAGTACACATAGAAAACTCCTTTATAATTGATTTGATATTTTTGATTTCAGATTTATATTACATATCTGTCTCCTCAAAAACCTAACGTTTTTCATAACTTAAACCGGCTTATGCGATGGATTTAAAATAACATACCTGACTGCGAAAAATACAAGTTTTTATAAACACGCCAGCTCAAGGTTTTCAACCGTTAATGTATTTGTTAGCTTCAGGATAAATAGGACTTTCTTTGGCTATTGGTTCTTTGGCGTCTGCCGTTTTCATAAGCTATTACACTTTTTATTATTGCTCTTTTTTATATACAGCTAACGACCTGTCAGCAACAACTAAAAACTGAGCCACTAATTTCCAGACTGACCCATTAAAAAAGCTTGCTTTTTTTCTTTAATCAGCTGATCGGCAGTTTCGCTGTTTCATGGGGGAATGTCAGATGATTTTACTTTCCTCCGTGATCGATCAGTTTTCTTAACCGCTATTAAGGCCAG